>JAGGXC010000025.1 GCA_021163265.1 bacterium
CCATATATAATTAATATAGGTTACTTTGCATTATTGCTAAATGGGCCAGTTATACTTGAGAATTATTTGTTCCTTTAGTTCCCTGCAACTATTAATTTCTGTTTCTGATGTATCTAAGATATCTTTAATTAATCTGACTGTATACTCTAGTTTTTCCAGAAAATCAAGTTCATCTCTTGCAAATTCGTCCATTTCTTCTGGAGATCTAAACTCAGCGTTTTCGAATCTGTTTTTACATCTCTGATAATAGATACACTTTTTATGTCTTCCTCCGTAATAATTGCAGAATTCACAGGGGGTATTTAAGATTTCAATTTTTCTCAGAGGATCTTTTTCTTCCAGTATTTCCTCGAATTTTCTTTTAGTTAGTGAGATCACTACATTTGGTGGTATTCGTTCTCTCCAGCGAGAATTTGCTTTTAAGTTTGATTCACTAAAGAAATATTCAAGAAGGGACTTTGGCGGAATGAACTCGTGCACGTTCTGATCTTCCTGTTCTTCTATTTCATAATAAGGTCCTATCTTTTCTATGTCTTTTATAATTTCTATCTCTTCCAGAGATTTCTTATCCCACATTTTCTGATCACCAAGCTATTGATCAAGAAAATTGATGAACAACTTGCTGATCAGAAATCTCCTTAATTGGGAAAAAAGAGGAGGAGAGAATTATTTTCTCTCCAGATAATTATTAGAAGTTGGTTTGAGCTGGAGAAGCTCGCACCAAATGAAAGAACAATAAGAAACTGAGTTTGGCTTCCAGCTGGTCCAATTCCTAAGAAAAAGCGCTTAGCATAGACTGAAAGCCTGGCAATACTAGTAATTATCAGATGTGCACAAGGATATCAAAGTGAAGGATGCCAGATTTAGTAATGCCGCAACGCTCAGTTTCTTTTACTTATAAAAGAGCTTTTAAAAAGTCTGGAAATAGAGAGAAATTTATATTTCTTTCTATTTCCAGTCATATTATATCATATTCCTTAGGTATTTGTCAAGCAAAATGCCCTTTATATAAGAAAGGGCATAGATATTTTCTCTCTTTTTATAAATTTAGATGCGTCAAAAAGCTATTAAGTCTTTTTCCTATTTCTATAAGAATCGCATCGTAAAGATTTTTCGTGCTTTTATTTACAGATGTTATAATAGATACCAACTCTTTTGTTTTTTCATATGTTTCTCGCAAGGCAATCTGTGAAACTTCCAGCATTATCAGTATTGCACCTGTGCCAATTAACATTAATAAACTTGCTGTGCCGTCTACAGAAAAGAAGGCTGTCCAAAGGAATAAAAACAGTGAAGTAAGCAAAGCAAGGACTATCATTAGATACGCTTTTCTTATTTGTTTTACACACGGAGTATATTCTTCTTCTTTACAAGGAATGTTCGGTGCTTCAGAGAAAATCGAGAGAGGTTTTTCGTTATATCTTAGGTTTGTCAACGAGCAAGAAAAGATTTCTTTGATTTTCTTAGAAGCTTTATTTGCATAAGTCACTGCAATCGCCATAGAAATCATTATAATTCCTGCCAGAACAAAAGCGACTTCAGCAAATATATTTTCTACACCCTCCATCTTTTCACCTGTTTTCTTATTTTATTTTTATTATATATATTATTTGTTTTCTGTCAATATAAAAAAATAAGTCTCATAAGTAAATTATGAGACTATCTATGATGAAAGAACTGGAAATGGTAGGGAAAGGTATCAAAAAAAGAAAGGAAAGATGGATGGGATGGTGAGATGACGGGATGGGATTGCCTTCTTTTTAAAAAGATACCTTTCCCTACTCCATTATCTATATTATTGATTTTTTAAAATTTTGTCAAGCTCTTTAGCTAAAGAAGATAAAAATTACATTCTTAAGTCGATTAGTTTTTTTGATACTGTCATTCTGTGGTTCAATAGTGTAAATAACTAAATCTTTTCCTTCTTTTGTCACAAATATATTACCACAATGGTATTCACCGCTTTCTTTATCTAAATAACATATTTCTCCGAAGCAAATCTCTGACCATCCGGGGATTGTTATTTGGCCATACAATCTTGTAGCAAAATCGTCGCAATCGAATTCATCATCATCGTAAAAAAATCTGTCTGTATAATCCTTCCTTAAAAACCTTCTTATTTCAGAAACTGAGGTTAACTTGTACTTATAATCCCCTATAAAGAGATTTGTATTCAATCCATACCAAACAGTTCTATTTACGATGAAGTTGTATAATTCCTTATTGCTGATTTCTCCTAGTATCTTAGGTGGCGGAATATCTGCAGTCGGTGGCAACATACAGACCATTGCTACAGAAGAAAATACAATTAAAAAAATACCGATATGCAGGAATATAAGAAATACTGTTTTTTCTTCCCCTTTTTTTATTTTTATTCTTCGTCTTTTCTTTCGTTCTTTTTGCTGCGTTTCGCTTTCTGATCTTTCGATTAATCTGTCTACCAGTTCTTCTACATTTCTTTTTTCTTTCATTTCCTCTTCTCTCCTCTCTTCTTATTTATAAGTTTCTTTTTGATTTGTCAATACTATATTATTCTTTTGATTATTTTTAGAAAAAAATAAGCTATAAACGATCCTATTAAGGCGGTTGCTAACTGGGGCCAACTCATCATTACTGTTGCTTTGGCAGCAATTTCTTTTTTGATTATTAAATTGATTACTACCTGACTGCTTGCAAATAGAAAGATGAACTTCAAGAAACTTGCACTGATTGCTCCGAGCCAATAGTTCTTATTTTTTAAGTACCCAAAAGCTAAAATTAAAATTGCATTACCTGTCATAATAAAAGGAATCATAGGAGCAAGTATAGCCGGAAGTAGTCCAATAGATAAAGCAAATAAACTCGGGAGAAGTCCTATCAAAAGAGTAGCCTCTGTTCCTAAAAGTGCTACTCCTACAAAGAGGCTTGCATTTACAAGCGGTCCTGTAAGAGCCTGTTGTTTTAAAAAAGGAGCGGTGATACTGATTCCAAGAAGAGTAGCAAAGACTGCTAATTTCCAGATAAGGGTTTTGTCCAATAAAATGGGTTTTGTTATATATGTTTTTGTTTCTTTCATATTTTTTTATTTTAATTTTTTTATTTTTTCTTTTGTTTTTTTAGAATAAGAAGTGTGCAATATAGAATGTGCTAGTGATTTTTCTTTTTCTAAAAATTCCTTATAAATTTTTTCAACTATTGGATTTTTGTGAGCTTTTCTTATATGTTTTTTCTTATCTATCGTATACAAAGATTGAGCTCTCTTTTTTCTAATCTCTTTATTAGTTGGAATTGGTTGCCCTCCTCCTCCAATACATCCTCCTGGACAAGCCATCACTTCTATACAGGTGTATTTTTCTTTTGGGTTTGATTTGATTTCTTCAAGTAATTTTTTTGCATTACCAAGTCCATTTACTACGGCGATTTTTCTTACCTTACCATTTATTTTGATTTCTGCTTTTTTTATTCCTTTCATTCCTCTCATAGGTTTGAAGTCAATTCTTTTTAATGTCTTTTTTGTAAGAATCTCATAAGTGGTCCGGAAAGCGGATTCCATCACTCCCCCGCTGGCTCCATAAATTACACCAGCTCCTGAAGGATTGCCAAAAATATTATCTAATTTTTCTGGCTTTATTTTTTTGAAATTTATTTTCTTTCTTTTAATCAATCGCGCTAATTCACGAGTGGTTAAAACATAATCTACTGGTTTCATTCCTTTAATTTTTAACTCTGGTCTGGTAATCTCATATTTTTTAGCAATACAAGGCATAATAGAAACAACAACTATATTTTTGGGATTTATTTTTTGTTTCTCTGCCCAGTAGGTTTTTATTAACCCTCCCAGAATTACCTGTGGAGAACGAACAGTAGTTAAATTATGAATAAATTCAGGATAATAATATTCAATATATCTTACCCATGCCGGGCAGCACGAGGTTAAGCTTGGTAGGTTTTTATTTGATTTTATTCTCTCGACTATTTCTTTTGATTCTTCGGTGGTAGTAAAATCTGCACCGACGGATGTATCAAAAACTTTATCAAAACCAAGTTTTTTCAAAACAGCAGCAATCTTTCCCGTAACTACTTCTCCATAAGCCATTCCAAATTCTTCTCCAATGCTTGTTCTAATAGATGGTGCAAATTGCACTACAACTATTTTGTTTTTTTCGTTTAAGGGCTTTTCGATCTCTTCGAACTCCCCTACTCCTTCAAATGCTCCTGCTGGACAATGAATGAGACATTGGCCGCAGTAAACGCATACTTTATCTTTTCTTGGTACTACCTTAAAGAGATGATGATCCTTTGTTTCTTTTACTTCCAAAAAACCAACACCCTGTTTTTCACATATTTCTACACAATTGCGGCAATCAATGCATTTTGAACTATCAAATATTATAGCGGGTCCGAATTGATAAACAGGATAGTTTGTTTTTCTGTCTTTAAATCTATTAATTGTTACTTTATATTTTTTTGCCAATTCAAGAAGTTGGCAATTGTTTTGCCAGACGCAATCGTAACATTCTTCTTTATGCTGCGAGAAAAGAAGTTCTAAATTTATTTTTCTTGCTTTCTTAACTCGTCTAGAATTCGTAAGTATTTCCATTCCTTCTTGGACCTCTGTAGAACAAGAAGTAACTAATCGGTTTTTTCCTTTGATTTCCACAACACAAATGCGACAGCTTGCTTTTTCTTTTAGATCAGGATGATAACAAAGAGTAGGAATTTCAATATTATTTTTTCTTGCTACTTCCAGTATTGTTTCTCCCTTTTTTGCTTTGATTTTCTTGCCGTTGATAAAAATATAGAAACTTTTCTTTTTCATAACAAATTCTCAATTAGACTTTTGAAAGGATTTACCATTATTTTTCCTAATGGACATAAGCTTGTAGCGTCCAAGACAAAAAATAGGTCTTTCAGTGTTTTATTATCCAATTTCTTTTTTTGAAGCATTTCTGCTATTCTGAAAGCTCCTTCTCGGCAAGGAGTACATTTATCACAGTTTTCTCTCAAAAAGAAGTTGTTCCATTTCTTCATTAACTGAAATAAATCTATTTTTTTTCTATTAAACACAATTATAGTAGCAATTCCTTTAATTTGTCTGTTTAGTTGATTGGGTAGAAGAATTTCACCTGCTGCTCCTCCACCTGCTTGAACAAAAAAATCAAAATTAGGGATATTTTTTGTTTCTTGAAGCACTTTTTTTATTGTCCATTTCTCAGGCAGTTGAAAAACACCAGGATTTTTAATATCTCCGCTGATTGAGAAAAATTTTTGGTTTTTGTACTCGTTTTTGGCAATTTTTGCCACCCAATAAAAAGTTTCTACATTGTTGACCAATGTAGGATATCCCCATAGCCCTTTTTGGGTAGGATAAGGAGGTTTTGGACGAGGAAGAGCAACTTTTCCTTCAATTGCTTCACAAATTGCTGTTTCTTCTCCTGATAAATATCCTCCTTGTTTTTTTACGATATTGATTGCGAGATTTCTTGTGAGTTTTTTAAGTTTGTATGCAAATCTTTTGTAATAATCTTTTCTCAAATAAATATAGGCAGTGCTGTTATCTAGAAATTCAAGAGCGATTTTTATTCCTTCTATGACTTCATTTGGATGATTTTGGAGAATAAAACCGTCTTTGAAAGTGCCCGGTTCTCCTTCTGATCCGTTGCAGATAATAAACTTTTTTTCTGCTTTTTCTTTCTTTACCAGCTGCCATTTCAACCAAGTTGGAAAGCTCGAACCACTTCGTCCTGTAAGTTTTTCTTTTTTTAACTTTGTTATGATGTTTTCTCTTTTCATCAAGATCAGCTTTGTCTGAAGAAAATCTCTTTTTAAGATATTCGCCGATTATTGCTAGAGATCTTGTTAGAAACCTTTCTGTAGATTTTACTTTTTTCTTTGACTTTGATTAAGCTTAATCTTTCTTTAGTCTAATTATTATTTCTTTGATTGTATCTTGGAAATTGCCAAAGTTTATGTTTTCTACTGTCCCTTGATCGGTATAGATGCATCTTATAAAAAACGGGTCTGCTTTGAAAATATACTCTTCATACTTTAAATTTCCTTTAAGGAAGGTTCCTACTGAGTTTCCGAAATATGAATTATGGTATACTTCTTTTGAATTAATTTCTGAAAATTCTGTTTCTGGAGTGAAATCTAATTTACGTACTTTTGAGACTTTATCTATAAAATCTTTGAGAGATAAAGAGGAGATATTTTGAGGGCATTCTATGATTCCAAAGACAGAGATTTCGAGAGCTGGTCCTGCAATATTGTGAGGTAATATTTCTTTAGAATAGACAATTGTCTTGCAACCAAGATAAAAATCTTCTTCTAAAGTTTCTTCTTCTGGAGAAGAATAATATTTTTTCGTGCTTTCTTGGATAATCTTTTTTAATTCATCCTTTGTAAAAGTAGTTTTTTCTTTTATTTTGAATTCGTTTGAATATACAGTGAATTTTTCTTCCTTAACAGCTTTATTTTTTTCATATTCTTTCAAAGTGATATCTGCTTTTATACGGTAAATACCAGCTGGTTGTTGTTGCATTGTGCATATATCTTTTTGATTCCAAGAAAGTTCTCTGGTAGAGCTTGCAGGAAGGGGTTCAGGAGGTATCACAACCGGAAGTTCTGGATTACACTCCTCATGGTGAATACGGATAGGGATAGTTGTACTGTTTTTATTAATCCTCTCGATTTGATATATAAATTCTCCCGATTTATCTGAATTGTTTTCTATAATAATTTTTACTACCTCCCCCTGCTCATACTCTGTTTTGTCTGTAGCGAGGATTACTTGTACTTGTTTTTCAATTTTACATCCACACTTTTCAGTATTCTCTTCAGTAATCAAATCTGGATTTGAAATCCAAGGGCAGGGTTCAGATTCGTTCTTCGCTACAGCTTTGCAATACTCTTCACAGTTGATTTCTCTTTTTGCTATGCATTTATTATCAACGCAAATAGGTGTGAATTTCTCTATATTTAGGCAGTCAAAACAAAGAGGTGGGGCATACTGCGGACAAGTTGGCGGGCATTTTGCTTTCATCTCTTGTTCTATTTTTTCTTTATTCCATTTATTTACAACCATTGGCGGTTTTCTTTTACATGGATCTGAAGGCGGGCAACATCTAATAAAATCCAAAAACACACAATCTGAATCTTTCTGGCAATATTTTTCATCACCAATAACTTTTGTCTCTAGTGTTAGTTTATTCCAAATTAACAGTCCGCTAATTACAACAACTCCAATAACCAACACTCCGATTAAGATTTTAATTTTTTGGTTCATGGTTTCTTCATAGAGTGTTTCTGAATTCTTTAATCTGCAAAGTTTAATTCTAGCTTATCCTCAAAGTCACTTTGTTTTACCCAACCTGTTACTTCTCCTGCTTTTAGTTGAAACCATTCACAGAAATAAGTATCGCAATTTTCAGCAATAAGAATTTCTACTTTTTCTCCTTGTTTAACTTCTTTTATTATTTCTGAATCATAACTTTTCTCCTTGTAAAGATGGACAGTTCCACGCGCTTTTGTTTTAATTCCAACTTTATAAGTTTTTTTAGGAAGCCACCTTAAGAGGTGGTTTCCTTTATCGAGGACATAAGTATCGATTTTTGTCCAAAAACCCATCCAATTACCTACTTCCACCTTTCCATTTCCCAAAATTTTAACCCATCTCGCTAATTTTCCTATTTCTTTTATCTCGCAACCATTATACCAAAAAAACAAACTTTCATCGTCGTTACTTGGACCAGGATTATGAAGAACTACTTCCTGATAATTATCGCTTTTATCAATATCAACAATTGAAAAGTCGGTAATTCTAAAATTTGTTATTTTTTTATTTTGATTATCGATATGTAAAATATAATATCCCTCCTTTTCTGAAGACATTACCTCGTCAACATAGATTTTTTCTTCTTTACCATCTCCGTTAATATCCATTTTTACTATAGTTTTTCTTGTGTTAATACCATTACCAATAGCAATTTCTCCTGACGGATAAAGAAAGAAGTTTACTTTTCCTGCAACAAAAGGGAAATCTACTTTTTTTATTACGAAATCGTTAGAATAGAATACTTGGTCTAATTCAAAATTCTTTTGCTGACATTTGTCAGAAAGCGGTATTGCCACTCTATAGAAAGCGGTTTCAGAGGGGTTCTGGCTAATACAATAGGTAAGAACTATACTTTCTCCAGGATTGAGAGATTTTCCGACGGTACTATTTTCACATTTCCATCCTTTTGTCCATCCTTGAGTAATTTTGTAATTGTTATGATCCTGTTTTTTCTCAAAAGAGAAAGCATAACAGAATCTAGGACAGGTATGTTTAGGCAAGAAACAAGGACAATCATCACACAATGCAAGACACACAGTTTTCTTTCCTTCATTTCTGATTTCTATTTTTACACATTCTCCTAATTTATACTCTGTCTTATCTGTAGTGATGATTATTTCTTTGGTGGGTTTAGTTTGGTTTTCTAAGACTTTTATTGAATCGATGGATTTTATTACCATCTTACCCCAGCATTGTGTTGCTGGCGGACAAACATGTTTTTCAATAGTGCCCACAAGTTCTACTTTTTTATTTTCGTATTGCTTTATTGCTTCACATTTTCCTGTAAATTCTGGAAGAAATATTGTCTCCTCTCTTTCTGAACTTACAATTATTCCCCCATTACATCCCTTGCTCAATGCTTCAAAAGTCCCAATAACTTTTACTTTCTTTCCATAGCAATCTTCCAAGACACTACTAGTGCAGAATTCTTCTATTGAAGCCTGTTTTTGACTCCTCCAAATCCACCAACCACTAATCAACAAAATTCCAATAATTAAAACTCCAATTAGAATTTTAATTTTTAGGTTCATAGTTTTCTCATAAGTTTTTTTAATATAGTTTAGTTATATTCTGTTTATCTTTTGTTTAAAGATTTGATAGAGAGCAAGGCAGTTCTGAGTATGAGTGAGTTGAATTTTATTTAATTATAAATTCATTAGAATAAATTACAGAAGTGTTCTTTAAGCCAGTGTCTTTTTCGCACTGTTTTCCTGTTACTATACGAAACCTATATTTCCCTGGAATTAAGGGAAAATTTGCTTTTTTATTATAATCGTAATATTCAAGTTTGTTTCCAGAAATATTAAACTCTTCTCCTTCTTTAATTTCTATACATTTGACAAAGCAAGCAAAATATTTCGGTTTTGGATAATTCATGAATTCTTGGTTTTTCCAATTACCTGAACTATATCTCTCCAATGTTAAATTGTTTAATTCTCCGCCACCAGTACATTCTGTTGTTGAAAGATATATACTTTCATTGCTTTCGTTTTTTATAAACATCTCTATATCTTCTCCTTGTTCATACTCTGTTTTATCTGTGGTAATGGTGACTTGATTGAGTTTTTTCTCTAGATTGATTCCTCTGCAGATGCCATCTCTGCATTCACATTGTTTGATTAACTTTGTTGGGTCTATCGGATACTCAACATATGAACTTTGTTTTCTGATGCACTCTTTTAGTTTTTTATCTAACTGTTCTATTCTAGTAGTATCTTGGTCTTTATTTAAACAAAGCCCTATTCCTATGGGTACAACCTTACAATCTTGGTCAGTTTGACAGGACTTGTTTAAATTTCTCAATTCAGAATAAAAGTTTCTATTAATCTTTATACAGGATGCTCCTTTAAAATAGAGTTCAACTAACCATTGGGATGCTGCTGCGATTATTAGGATTAAGAATAGAATTATGATTCTTCTATTTTTTACTAAAAAACTTTTGTTTTTCATAATATGAAGTTTATCGCTATAATTTTGACCTTTGTATAAAATTGAATCTTTGGAATTCTAGTTTATTTTATTTATTATACAATGAAATATACCAAACACAAAAACAGCCTGGTTTAGTTAGCTGTTTTTGTTTATCATTTTTTGGATATAGTCTATTGTTGCGATGAGGATGGAGAACCAAGATTAATAGGTTTGGATGCTTGTTTTTCTTTCTTTTTCTTTTTGTAAAGCAAATAAAGCAGATAAAGAATAATCAATATTAGTATTAAGATAATAAGCTGACATATAGAGATTTTACCAAGGAAATTCTTGAGAGCATCAAAAATTGAAGCTAAACCCGAAGAAATTCTATTTGCAAAACCTTTTTGGGGAGCACTTTCTTCTGATGGTTGTTCTTCTGTGCCTTGAGTGAGTTCTTCACCTTCAGTTGGCTGAGTGGGAGAAGTTATTCCACTACCTTCTTGTTGTCCTCCTGTTGGTGGAACACCGCCTCCTGTTGCTCCCCCACCAGTTATTAGTCCTCCACCGGTGCTAATATGAGGTTCTGTTGGGCTGGATGGCGGTGCAGGCGGACCTGCTATTGGAATAGTAAAACTTAATTCTTTACCCCACACCTCTGGAGAACCATGAGAGATTGCACGCCAATAGTATGTCACACCTGGAGTTAACCCTGTAAGAGTTACGCTGTGAAAAGTGACCTTGTTAGAGTCTTCGGGGGTTGAGAATGCATATCCGTAGTTTGGAGGAGTTCCTATAGTGGAGTGAGAGACAGTATCATAAATTACTCTAGATGTTGCTGGATGATTAGTGAACCAAGTAAGGGTAACCTGATTAGATTCTACTGTTTTATTTTCTTCGTTGAAGATAATTAAACCAGTATATCCTCCTCCACCACCTCCGCTCATAGTTGTTTGCGTTGTGCCTCCACCACCGGAGGTTCCGCCGCCACTGGAGTTTCCGCCTCCCCCTTCTCCTTGTCCCAAACCTACTGCAATATCAAAATAAGTGGTTTTCCCTTGCCAGTCATTGCCTTTATCTGACGGAAACGAAACAGTAAAGTCGTATTGAATGGTTTGACCATTGTTTATATCTGACAAATAGATAGGATTAGGATTGCTGTCTTGATAGAAATCACAAAGAGTTTTAGGACCAGTTGGGCTGGAACCGCCATATAAATCCGTACCTTCTTTGCTGATAGTAATCATTAAAGCATGACATAGATCATCCGAAGGGATCGGATCTGTATAATCTGTCGCTTGTGTCAAAACTTGCTGAGTTTGGCCACTATTGTTTGTAACTTTCACCCATCTTGTTACACTGTCGCCGGGAAGGAAATTTGCTTCGTTGAATAACGGATTATCTTGGAAAACACTTGTTGCCCAAGCACTGTTTCCTATAAATAGAAATCCTGATATTAAAGCGATTAGTATTATAATTTTTTTGTTTATCTCTATCATATTATTTATTCTGTGTTTTCGTTAGTGGTATTTTCTGTTTCGGTATTATTTTCTGTTGGAGAGTTGCTATTATCATCTGAGTTATTGTCCTTTTGTGGTTGAGGAATGATACTGTTTTCTTCTGGTGGCAGGACTGAATCTTCTCCGGTTAAATTTTGTTGATTATTTTCTTCTTGCTGACTTTCTGTCTGGTTATTATCTGTTTGGTTGTCAGGTTCCACTGGCTGAAATTCATCTGCTATATCTTGGGTGGTTTGGGCGTTTTCGCTGGGGATATTCTCGTCGCTAGTGCTGGCAGCATCAACAGGTTGGGTTGAGGTTGGTTCTAATACTTCGTCTTCTTCATTAACTAGGACAGGTTGCTCTTCTGTAGTTGATGCTGGTTCATCTTCCGTCGCCTGATTGTCTATAGTTGTTGTACCTTCGTCAGTTGATGTTGAATCATCGGGAATATCCTCTTCATATATATCTTGAGTGGAAGTTGGTTGAGGAGGAACTACAATATCAGGAGGAGTTTGTTCTGCTGGCGGTTGATTATCAGAATTATCTTGAGGAGGCATTTGCATCGCAAGAATTTCCTGCAGAGAGAGCATTGGCGGACAGAAGTCGGCGTCGCTCATATCCCAATTATTAAGACATGGACAGGTCTTGTGGATAGCCTCTACTTTAATTCTTGCGTGGTGTGAAGCATACGATGGATCAAATGGAATCTTCCACCAGAAAATTCCATCATTTTCAGTGTGATTAGCAATTTGAGCCATCCAAGTATTGCCGCTATCTACAGAGTAATAAATATTTATCCAAAGATCTTGATCAGGACCAATTTTGTTTGTGGCTGTCCATTCAATAGGATATTCGCAGTTTTCATTCATTCCTTGAGCGACACACCATGCAGAACAAGAAGGAATATTAGGACAATTATCAGGAACCATCCACCATGATTCTCCTCCGTTAGGGCTATCCACAGTTACTTGAGGCATCCAATCGCCTGTGGCTATAGTGTTGAGAATTTCCTCGGTGTCAGAAAATCCTATTGATGGATCAGAGAATTCCGGCTGCCATCCGTCAAAAACGAATTTAAATTGACAGGATTTATTCTGAAGATCGCAAACGTCTTCAGGTAAAGTAATTTGGAAATATAACCAGTGTTCATTTTCAGCATAGAAAGGATTGGAATAATAAGGGTGACTGTTATAGATTCTTGAATCTGGATCATCTGGGTTTGTAATAAAGTCTTTAAGCAAGCCATCATATTTCAACTCCATATGTTTTGTCCCTCCCTCATCGTACCAGTTATACCAAACTTTTAATTGGAGAGTGTTATATAAATCTAAGTCGCAGGAACCATCTACTGGTTCAGAGTGTCCCCTGTATTTAAAATCAAGACTTCCTAATTTTGTGATGTAAATATCTCTGGCAGTAGAAGCGCCAGGGATCATATTTTCTGCCGGTGGGATGAAATTCCCCTGTCCTGATCTTAAAGAAAAATCAAGAGTGGAAACTGATATATCACCGCTGGAATCTTCTGTGTCGTTAAAATAAGCAATTGTTTTGCCAATAGCCAAAATTCCTTGCCAATTAAGAGTAATCAAAAGCAAGATTACAAGAATTTTTAAACAAGAACGCAATAAAGGATGCTTATTTTGTTTTTTTCTTTTTGATTTCTGCATAAATTTTTTTAACTTCGTCTGCGATAATAATACCAGCTGGGATAATAATAATCAAGGCAAATCCTAAAGGTTTTTTAGCAAAATCTACTGCATATCCTATATAAGGAATACTCAATATTACTTTTCCCAGAACCTCTGATTTTTTTATCTTCTTTAAATCAGGCGCATTGTTAGCATCTCCTTTTGTGGTATACAAAGGTTCTGTTCCTTGATTATCTATTTCGTATATTCTATGTGTGGTAGGAGCTTTGATTCTAGTATATCTTCCGAAAGTGATTATATCCCCTACTTTATAATCCTTTTCTGGTTTTATCATTACCACACTTCCCATTTTGATTGTTGGTTCCATTGATCCTGACTGCACCACAAAAAACTTGATATTCCCGGTAATCGGCAGAACAGATACAATTAACAATATTGCAATCACAGCAATCAATACTAGAAAAGCGTAATAGATAATTTTTCCAATGACTTTCATAATTTTCACTCCTTTATACTCCGTCCTTTTTGTAAAATTACAGCAAAGACAGAGAGAAGAAAAAAGTGCAATTTACTTTATTGGTGTATCGGAAACGGTATTCGTGGAAGAATTGGACGTTTCCATCCAAGTAATTCTATCCAATCAATACCTAATTGTCCATAAGTACTATGCTGATTCCAGGTGTCTCCCGTTGCTAGGATTCCTACCTCAATTTCTGCATTGCATTTGCATTTTTTCAAGTGAACAGGCCATACACAGCAAGGACAGAGATTTTTGGGAAATAGCTTTATTGTATGAACCTTCCAAACCTCTTCTGTGCTGGGATCAGAAATATAGGTATAAACATGATGCCATTTTCCACCCTTTCTTCTTACAAATACCATAAAATCATCATTTGCTATTCCGTCTAAAGCTCTTATCTTTAATTCTTTGGGGAATCCACAGTATTTTTTACCTAATTTGAAAGTTACTGTTGCCATTCTTCCATTGATAACTGGATGATCAGGTTCGTTGCTTGCGTAAGTTACACGTAGGGCTTTATCACATTGCTCCGGAGAGGTCAGACCACAACTCGCTTCATTAGAAATATTTCCCCAATTTCCTCCATTTGTTGCTGGCTCAATCGGTCCCCAGCCCTTAAGATTATGGCTGGCTTCAGAAGCAGGGCTCCCGATATTGACAAAATCTATTCTTTTGAAGGAAATAGGACTTTTTGCTAACACAGAAAATCCAGCAAAAATTCCTCCTATTAGAATGAATGCTATTATTGCTTTTTTCATTTTTACTGCTTAATTAATTATTTTTATATTTTTATATTTTTTCGTATTCTCGACTTTTTAATTTAAACCCTTTACAGGTTGCCCGAGCCACAAGAAGCGCTCAGGCAACCAAAAAGGATTCAATTCCTAAAAGCAATTCGATCCTCCATAAACCTGTAATTGCCAATTATTACAGGAACTGCCGCTATAATAACGGACTTCCAAATAGAACCATTGGCTATCATTATTGTTTGTATCTGTCTTGGTATAAGTTACTGTTTCATCTGCTCCTAAACTATGATTTGTTGAGTGATCCAACATATGACCGCAAGGAGAATATAAATATAAATCATAATCTACATCTGGAGGAACAATCAAACGTGCTTTAATTTTTAGGGGTTTATTAGACGCATCATTGCATTCCTTTAAATAAACTTTATACCATCCTTCTCCCTTTGCCGCCTTATAATTCTCGGCATTAGAACAACCAGATAAGTCTCCGCAGAGATTCTCATCTAAACTAACCGCTTCTCCACAACTACCATAATTATTATCTAAACAAGTTTCGCAACCGTCACTAAATGTGTGATTACAATCAGCATAACCTAAATTACAAGAACTTATACGACAATAACCACTACCATCCCCTCTTGTATCACAGACAGCTGAAGCATTTTCAGCTTCGCATTTTTGGCAGTTTCCAGCGTAGTCGCAATGTCCCTGCCCATCGCAAAATCCTTGACAAAGATAATCTCCTCCTGTGCCATATTGATGATCTCCTTCATGAAAAGAACACTTAGGGGTATTATTGCATAGATGGTCGGAACCATAATTTATATGCTCGCAGTGATAATCCTGACATTTGTCCTCGGTGCAGGCATTGCCATCGTTACAGTCCGAATCATTGGTACATTCCGGCGTATAGCCTAGGCACTGACAACTACCACCTACTAACTGGCACTTATCTTCAATTGTTTCAGGATTTCCATCGTTACAAGCAGTGCCTTCGTTACATTGATGAATACATTCTCCTGTTATAGCATCGCAGGAATCTGTAGTACAGAAATTACCGTCATCGCAAGATTTTGGCGTTCCTACACACTCTCCATTTAAACACTTATCATTTATGGTACAAAGATTTCCGTCATCGCAGGGAAATCCATCCAAACCAGCAACGCACTCGCATCTTTCATCATATTCACCGTCGCAATCATTATCCTTGTTGTCGCATAATTCAGGCGCTCCGGGATAAATAGTTGAATCATCATCACAGCAGTCAGTATTATCCGTTACATATCCCGAAGGCGGTGTTTCATCACAGGTTTCAATACTGTTTGAGGGATCGCCGTAATTATCTCCGTCAGCGTCCCGATAATAAGTATAAGGATGAGCGCATCCTTCTCCTTCTTCTCCTACCTGAACTCCATTAAAAACTAAATTGAATGAAATAGAGGAATTAGCAATTTCATTGCCTACTTCCTCAGGAATATCAAACTTTACAACCCAAGGACCGGCGGATTGATTTTGATTTAATCTTGGCTCCAACTCAATTGTTGAGTTTGTCTTCCATTCCTGCAAAGAATATCTGCCTGTTGAATGAGAGCCGTCTGCCCAAGTAATCTCCATATAAGTATTGTTCCATAAATCTTGGGAAGAACCGGTCTCTTCAATGTAAGGGACAACTTTGAGAGTAATCGGAGAAGCGCTTTGATTCTTTAGCCAGATTTTATAAGAATCTGACCATCCCGGATACAATCCCTCCCATTGCTTTCCAGTGCAAGAATCTTTCCAAGTATCGCAGTCTTCCAAATCAGTTGATTTTATTTTCAGGTCAGCATTTCCAGCAGCAAAAGTATTGCCTTGACTCTTGACCATATCAGAAAAATAGGCAATGGTCCCGCCGATGACAATTACGGCTACAACACTGGTTATGCTTAGACTGATTAAAATTTTCTTACTCATGTGCGATTATGTTTGTTAATTATATTTGTTTTATTTCGTTTATTTCGACATTTGTTTTATTTTGACCTCTGATTTTTTGAAATTATGAATCAGGAATTATGAATCAGGGGTAATATTTATTCTATTTCAGATTCCTGATTCAAATTTTAATTTAAACCCTTTACAGGTTGCCCCAACCCACAAGCTTGAGGCAACCGAAAAGGATTCAAAACTAGTTATCTGTATCCTCGTACCAGATCAAACCAGTCTCCCAGAGGAAATTAGTTACACATCCAGGCCAATTGCTCCATGTAACTTCAGTTCCGTTCCAATTCTCTTCTGGAACTGCCCATACTTTTGCGTCTTTCAAATCCTTGTTGAGTTCAACATTTCCACTTATATCAAAATTACCATTTCCATCAGTTGTGAAGCTGGCAATTTCTGTGTCAGGATCCCAGCTTGAACCGCTTGGTGTTCCTCCAGCTATTAAGTAATATTTATGATTAGCCAAAGGAGCTTTTCCACTGAAAGTAAAGTCAAATGTTGGACTCTTAACTTTATAAGTTAAAGTACCTTGGATTCCATCACCGAGGATTAGTTTCCATGGCTCAGCACCTTCTTTGTTCTCAAGTACTCTGGCTTGATGCAGCTGCTCGCCTTTAATCTGAATATCAAAGGTCATTATGTCACCTTGGAACTCATTACCAGCTTCAGGTTTTAAATGATAGCTTTGCACAACCAACATATAACCTCCTGCTGGAATCATACCAAGATAAACCTCGCCATCATTTCCATAGATATCATCTATACTCTTGTGGTCATCATCGGTGTAGATTGTCTGCCACCAAATTTTATTTCCATCAGCATCGTACACTTCTACATAGAGATCATACCAAATGACAGATGAGAGATCGTTGTTATCTGTGTTGTTATTCCACTCACAACTAGTACCATTCCATGTACCATTTTGATCAGTACATTCTGGTTCAGTTACTGTTCCTGTATCTTCACTTTGAACTACTAACTTCTTGTAAATATCTACTGGGTTAGCTCCGTTTCCGTCATTGTTTATTCTAAATGTTATGTAGTCAGTATAGCAAGGCTTCATATCATCAAGAGTAAAATGTTCCTCCCATGGATTCTCATCGTTGATGGAAATGTCAATAACTCCAGCAGTGAAGGTGTTGCCTTGAGAAGTCTCTGTGTCAGAGAAGTAGGCAATTGTTCCGCCAACGGCAATGGCAGCAACAATGCCAATGACCGATAAACTTATTAGGATTTTTTTGTTCATAACCTTTTGTTGTTTTTGTTAATTATATAATTGACCTTTTTTGTAGCTCGCCTTAGGTCCTCCTGCCTAGGCGTCCTCCCTTTCGTTCTCCGACTAGGTGGGAGAACTTAGGGTAAGCTACTTTTTGCAGATCTATTAATACAGATCTGCAAGTTCGACCTTTATTTATTTTATTTTTTAGTTTTCAAAAATAAATTTTCAAAAATAAAAATCCGCTTCAAATACGGACACAAAAAGTAAAAACCATTCTTTTAATTTATTCTCAGTACCATTATTTCTTTTTGTTTTGTCTTCTGTGTATTTCACGCCACTTTGTCTAGCCCTCCCCTAGATCTTAGGATGATAGCCTTACCCTATCATAGATAAAAAAGAGTGTCAAGACCCCCGAGTAAATTTCCACATTGTCCTACTTTATGTCATTCCAGGGAAAAAAGTCAAGAGATAGTTTTCCACAATCTTTTATTTGTTTCTAAAGATGCCTAGTTTTTCAATTTGTTTGATTTCTTTTGATTTTTTTGCGTAAGTATAAAGAGCAATAATTGTGAAAATCAACAAGGCAAAAAACCAAATGTATAACTCTATCCAAGAACCATTTCTTATAATCGCGCTGAAAAACAAAAGCGAAGTGATTATAAAAAAACCTTTCCACCAATAATTTTTAAAATACTCCCATTCTTCCTGAATCTTCTCCCATTCCTTGCCTACTTCTTTGAGTTTTTTTTCTAGCTCTTTTTCTTCTTCTGGAGTAAGTTCAAAAAATTTTTTAGGATTAATATTCTTAGGAATAAAAGGAGTCATTTTTTTTATTATTAATTTGTTTTTCTTTTTTATTTTATAGTTATTTTATAGGTTTTCTAAGAAGAAAACAAGTCATTTTCTTTTATTTATCTTGATAGCTTTTCCTTTGATAAGAGCTTCTGCAATTTTTTGATGAGCAGAGCATAAAATACGAGCTAAGGTGCTTTGAGATATTTTCATTTTTTGAGCAGCTTTTTTTTGGTCATAGTGTTTAAGATCACACAAGCGTATTGTTTCTAATTCGTCAAGATCCAACTCAATTTCTTCGAGTTCTGAAAGAGGTACAGCTCTTGGTTTAAAATAGGTAATATTTGGGTCGCATATAATTTTACGAGGTTTTTTGGGTCTTACCATATTATTTTATTTAATTTTTGAAAAATTTTTTCTATTTCTTTCTTTGTAATTAAATTCGTTTCCATAATTGGTTGTAGGTAGGACACAGATCGAAATATCTCCTTATTATAGGATATTTTCCCTAAAAATGTCCTATTTGACCATTTTTGTATTGTCCTACTTAAATCTCTATTAATGTCCCATTTATTAATTACTATTCCATATTTAATTTTGAAATATTGGACTATTTTAAGAACTTTCTTCAGATCAGTAACTCCAGAAGGAGTAGGCTCGGTTACAAGTAGGACAAAATTGGCATCTTTAATAGCGGCAATAACAGGACATCCAGTTCCAGGAGCAGAATCTATTATCATTAAATCACTATTAAATTTATCAGCTTCTTCTTTAATTTTATCAACAATTTTACCTGAACCGGTTTCTCCAGGAATGAGATGTCCTGACACAAGCCAAAATCCATATCTTGTTTTTTTAATTCTGATTTCTCCGTTTTGTACTGGTTTTAATTTAATTGCTTTTTTAGGACATATCATTTCACAAAGTCCACAGCCTTCGCAGAGAAAAGGATTTATCACTGGTCTTTTTTTTGCCATTTTGATCGCTCCGAATTGGCACTTTTGGGCACACAATCCACATCCATCACATTTTTTATAATCAATCGTAGGTTTTGATGAGGTAGATATCGGAATAATTTTCTGCCAATTTTCTGGTTCGCCAAGCCATATTGCTAGATTAGGAGCATCAACATCGCAATCTAAAGCTATTACTTTCTTTTTCTTAGCAAAGAGCATAGCTAAACCAGAAGTCAGCATTGACTTTCCTACCCCGCCTTTTCCAGAAGATATTACTATCTTGAATTTATTTTCTTGTTTCATTCTAAGATAATTATCTTTTGAAAATTAATGTCAATATAAAGAAAAGTGTAGCTACTGTAATGATTAATGGTCCTGCTGAAAAAGAAGTAAATCTAGATATAATAATTCCCAAAAACGCTGAAAGAGACCCTACAATTGTAGAAGCTCTTGTGTATTGTTTGAGATTCCTGCTAATGTTTTGAGCGCTAGCGGCAGGAATTATAAACATTGCTACTGTCATTAATCCTCCAACAAGTTTTACTTCCAGCGCTACAATAAGAGCAATAGCAATGAGGTAAAGCAAATTATATTTCTTAACATTCACACCTTCGACTTGCGCTAAATCTTCTGATATTTCTATCAAGATCATTTTTGAATAGATTTTTTTAACCAGCAGAAACAAAGTTGCTGTTATGATTATTGTTAACAATAAGTCAAAGAAAGTAATTAAGGAAATATCACCCACCAGTGCTGCTTCCGCTTTATCAATAGGGAGAATTAAGAAACTTAAAGCGACACCGGAAGCAAAAACTAAACCAACTAATGCCTCCATTGATATTTCTGTTTTTACTTTTAGATACCAGATGAAGATTGCTCCAATCCCGATACTTAAAAGCGCACCAAGAAAGATATTGAATTGATAAAATAGAGCCAGCGCTATTCCTGGTAATGCCAAGTGACCAAGCGGTCCGCCAATTAAAGCCATTCTTTTTGTTAGCATTAAAGATCCAAGATAACCAGCAATGATGCCTATAGATATTCCACAAATAAGACTTAATAAAAATTGAGACATAATTTAGTGTATATGCTTGTAAAATTTAATTTCTGTTCCGTAAAGTTTTTCCAATGATTGAGGAGTAAGAATTTGTTGAGGTTTTCCATAGCAACATAGCGATCCCTTATGGAGACATAAAACATTGCTGGAATATTTATAGACAATATTTAGATCATGAGTTACAAGAATTACGGTTGCTTGCTTTTCTTTCCAGAAGCGATAAAGAAGAGAATAAATAGTTTGTTCTCCTCCTACATCAATTCCTGTCGTGGGTTCGTCAAAGATTAAAACATCAGGGTTGTCAATTAATACCCATGCCACAAGAACTCTTTGGAATTGCCCAGAGGAAAGATGCCCCAGTCTTTTTTCAAGAATTTGACTTCTGATTTCTACCAGATTAAGAACTCTCTCTATTTCCTTTTCGTTTTTCTGTTTGAGCTGAAAAAAATCTTTGACTGAGAGAGGCAGGCTTTTAATTTTTACAGGGGTTAATCCTTGAGGAAGATAACCGATTTTTATTTGATCTTTCCATACAATTTTACCCTTCTTAAAAGGTATTAATCCGAGCAAGGTTTTAAGTAAGACTGTTTTTCCTGATCCATTTGGGCCTAAAATAGTTAAAATTTCTCCTTTTTTCACCACAAAGGAAAGATCTTCAATAATTTTCTCTCCTTCTAATTCCACAAAGAGGTTTTTTACCTTTAGAATTTCTTCCATAAAATACTATTTTTTGGCAAAAAGTCCACAATGACAAAATCCATTTTGAGCTATTTCTTCTTTGTGCCACTTACACGGGCAAATTTTATCTTTGTCTTCTTCAGGATTGCCTACAACTCTCCTACAAGGACAATATCGAAAACCGTATTTTTTTTCATTTATCAATAGCCCTTTAGCTATTCTTTTTACTACTTCTTCATTTGGGTTGAGTTGAAATCCGTTTTTCTGAGCATATTCCCGGCTTTCTTTAATCACTGCTTCTATTTCTTCTTTTGTTGGTTCGTATGTATTTTGAGTTTGATTGTCCATATCTTTTAATTATTTAATTATTTGTTTGCTCCGACTTTTTTTGTTCTTGTTGTTGCTCTGATTCTTTTTGTTCTATTTCCTTTAAAGTTTTATCAAGCCACTCTTTTATTATGTGTTCAGGTCTTGCTCCAACAAAACCACTTATTGGTTTTCCTTTCCAGAAAAGCACGACTGTAGGAATTTGAGTAATTCCAAATTTACTTGCTGTTATTGGAACAGCATCCATATTTGCTTTGCCTAGAATAATTTTGTCTTCGTAGTCTTTTGCTATCTTATCTAAGATAGGTCCCAGAATAGAACAAGGAGCGCACCAAATTGCCCAAAAATCTACCAAAAATGGCTTTTGGGCAT
This sequence comes from bacterium, assembly GCA_021163265.1. Taxonomy (GTDB): domain Bacteria; phylum Patescibacteriota; class Minisyncoccia; order Minisyncoccales; family JAGGXC01; genus JAGGXC01. The sequence goes on from JAGGXC010000025.1 coordinate 21,517, forward strand.
TTTTTATTTCTTGTTCGAAATTTTGATCAGTTAATCTAATTTCCATAAATTTATTGAGAGATTAGTTTTATATTTGTAATTAATGATATTTCTTGAGTTAAAGCCCGTAGGTGATCCTTTTGAAGTTTGTGTATATCATCTTCTCCACAGGCTCCAGTCACCATTTTTATTTCTTCGGTGGCATTCTTTATATAGTTTGCTACATCCTGAGCTGCTTGGTCAACATTAAGATTTCTTAATTGTTTTTCTTGGGTAGCAATACCTTTAGGGCATTTTCCTTGCCAACAGAGTCGACAATAAATACAGCCCATAGCAATTAATAAAGGAGTTGCACAAAAAACAGCATCAGCTCCTAAAGCAAGGGCTTTGGCAAAATCAGCCCCTTTATTTAAACCGCCTCCTATCCATAATTCCTGTCTGGCTCCCGTTTCATCAAGGACTCTTCTTGCCATTGAAAGCGTTGCTAATGTCGGAATACCTACATCGTTGAGCATAATTTCAGGAGCAGCGCCTGTTCCTCCTTCCATTCCATCAATTGCAATGATATCGGGATCTGCTTGAATTGCTAATTTAATATCTTCTTCTCTTCCCGGTGCGCCTAATTTCAAGATAATAGGAACTCCATCAGTAATTTTTCTTAGCCAGTTAATTTTTGCTTTTAAATCCTCAATAGTTTTTATATCTTTATGATAAGCTGGAGAATGAACATCTTGATCCGTTGGAACCTGTCTTACTTTAGCAATTTCCTCAGTTAGCTTGTTGGCTGGGAGCAGTCCTCCTTGACCAGGTTTTGCTCCTTGTCCGATTTTTACCTCAATTGCGTCTGCTTTTTTAAGAATTTCTTCAGATATGCCAAATCGACCAGTAGAATATTGAATTGTAAGATATTTAGCAAGTTCTCTTTCTTCTGGAAGCATTCCTCCTTCTCCAGTATTGGCAATAGTTCCTGCTAAAGTAGAAGCTTTAGCTAAAGCCATTTTTGCTTCTTTTGAAAGAGCACCAAAACTCATTGCACCAAACACAATAGGTGTTTCAATTTCTATTGGTTTCTTTGATTGTTTCCCAATTATTGTCTTTGAAGAAATTTTTTCTTTAAAATAGTCTACTGGTCTTTTTGCAAGTTGGGCAGGCACAAATACTAGATCGTCAAAGCTAATTTTATCCAGCTTTTCAGATCTTCCACTTGATATAGGAACTCTTTTTGTCCTTTCTTGGATATCTTGTACCCATTTATTTTTGTTCATAATTTTAATAATTTTATTTTTGGCCTTTTTATATTAATCCAAAAGTCATTGCTATGCCTAAACTGCACATAATTAATCCAGCAATGAGGTGTAGATATTTTATGTTTTTGTCTTTCCACTGCTGGACATCCTGAATTTTTCTTAACCCCAGCCAGATAATCAACACTATAGCAATCATTGGTATCACAAAGATAAAATTATACAAGAGAAGCAAACCGATTGTTCTCATGAATTCAAGCGAAGAAAGAATTCCACCCGCTATGACATAAGGTCCAATAGTGCAAGGAAGTAAAAACAAGGTAACAAACAGTCCTACCAAAAATGCTCCTTGAGGCGAAGTTACTCCTTCTGTGATTTTCTTTACCGTGGGACGCAGACTGAGAGGCATCTCGGTAAGAAATCCTCCAGGTTTATATTTTATAAAATCTTTAATATTTAACGCACCTAATCCTATTGCACAGACCCCCAGCGCTTTATAAAGCCACAGCCTTACTGTAGTTAATGCTTGGACAAATTTAAAGAAATTTACAATTACCAATCCGTAGACTAAATACATACAAAAAACTGAAATAATAAAAGCAAATCCAGCAAGTAGAATATTTCTTTTTTCGTGAGGATTATAGGTTAGGATAGCAATAAGCATTAAGGCAAGAACAGCTAAGGCACATGGATTAACAGCATCCACTATTGCCAAAGAAACAAGTTTTGGAATAGTGAATTTGCTTTTCTGGATTGATTCAGTCGATGCAGATTGAGGAGACGATGTTTGAGAAGACGATGTTTGAGAAGACGATGTTTGAGAAGACGATGTTTGAGAAGATGATGTTTGAGAAGATGCAATAATTGGCTCACCATTCCATTGGAAACCCCAGTTATCTGCCTGGATAGCATTTTCAAATTCCACAAAACTTCCCGAAAGAGGCACTAGTTGAGGATCAACTTTTTTGAAATTTATTTTTTGAGCAACAGATGAAATATTTTCTGTGGTCACGAAATCCTTTAGAGAATTACTTGCTTTACCGGGTTTTATCTTCATTAAAATTTTGTCTTTTGTCCATATCTTTGGTTTTCCAGGTAGAGAATTTATATCTAACTCTTGGAAGTCAACTAAGGATCCGTCTGGTAAAGGACAAGAATTTCCTTTGTATTTCTGAATCCATTTATCGATCTCCGCTAAAATTTGTCTATCTCCAATAAGATAATTGTCTTTTTGGAAGATAATTAATGGAACTCCTAAGCCAGAATTATATTCTTTGTTGTAATTTAAGATAAGAGATGAATTCTCTTTCTGTTGATATATTTCATATTCAATTATTATGAGGTCCGGGTTTTCTTTAAGCAATTTATCCAATATAATCGGATCTGTTTTAGCGCAATGAGGACATCCAACACCAGTAAAATAGACAGCACAGGTATAGCTTGAAACATTTCCCTGCGCGTTTGCATCACTGAAAAGGAATATAACACTAAACAACGATGTTAAAAGAAATAAAAATAAGCTTACTTTCCTCATAGTCATTATTTATTTTTATAGGCTTATTCTAGAGACATCGATGTCTAGTAGTTGACCTTTGGAATAATAATTAAGTATTTCTTTTGAATACGGAATCTCTCTTTCTATTTTAATGTGGTTCTTTTGAGCGATTTTAGAGATTAAAGATTTATCTCCCAAGTTTGACTGGTTTATAACTATTTTACTTTTTACTTTAAGTTTTTTGAGTAAATCAAGTATTATCTTCAAATCATGAGCTCCCATAGGTGTAGGTTCAGTAACTATTTCGGCTAAGTCACAATCACTGATTGCGGCAATTACTGGACAATGCGTACCTGCAGCTGAATCAAAAATTATAACATCTACCTTTTTCTTTTCTGCAAAATTAAGAGTAAATTTCTTTACCTGCGATACGGCTGGGCCTGTTTCTTGCAACCCAGGTTTTGTAACGCCAGTAATCAACCAAAAATCTTTCTTTACTTTGTTTAAGTAGATCTTTCCAATTTCTTCTTTCTTTTGCTTTATAGCGCTGTACGGACAGACATTCCAGCAAACACCGCATCCAGAACATAATTCCTTTATAAATACAGGATATTTACCTGGTACTTGAAAAATAGCGTTATTTTCGCAATGTTTTGCGCACAATCCGCACTTTCTACATTTTTTCTTATCTAGTTTTGGAAAAATAGCATAAATTTTCTTGTTCGGTTTTTTTAATTTTTTGCTTATTAAAAGATAATCGTTGGGACATTCAACATCGCAATCACAAAGAATTACTCTCTTTTTTTCTCTTGAATATTTATTCGCCAACAAAACTGCAAAGGTGCTTTTTCCTGTTCCGCCTTTTCCCCCGGTTACAACAATTTTTTTTAATTTCTTTTTCATTTAAAATATATCTTTTTGGTCCAAAAACTCTAATTGTTCCTTCTCAAAATAAGTTATATTTTCATCGATTTTTTTACTTTTAGCTTTATATATTTTTATTCCTAAATTGTTGAATTTCTCAAAAGCTCGAGCTCCCATAGCCAAAGCAATAACTATGTCTACCCCTCTTTTTTTAAGGAAATCAGGAGGAAGTTCATCTTTGCCTGTCATTTCTGGATTTTCTAAAAGCTCAAAACTCTGATTTTCTGTATCATAAACCAAATAATACTTAGCTCTACCGAAATGTAGATTGATTTCTCCTTTTAAATTTTGATCGTTTGTAGGAAAAGCAATTTTCATACTCTTATTCTTTTATTCGTGTGGGTTGTTCTATTTTTTTAAGTTTATTTTCTAAGAATTTGTTAATTACTTCTTTAATGGTTCCATCTTCGGCTTTATATATTTGAACAAGATTGTCTCTTAATGTGTGAAAAGATATAGGACCTATTTCTTTTGTTATCAAGATATCTGGTTTCTTTTCAGCAAGAAATTTACTAACAGATAATCCTGCCCGCACACTTTTTTCTTTATAAGGATTTTCTATAAATTCTAAAGACGATAATTTGTTTTCTTTAATTTTTACAATAGCAAACAAATAAGCTCTCCCAAATTGTTTACTTACAAGCGAATTTAACTGATTGTTCTCATTGACAGGAATAATAATCGTTGGTTCTTTTATTTCAGACGGTTCAATATGAATAATAAAAGAATCTAACTGAGGAATTGTTTCTTTTGTTTTTTTCTCTATTTCATCTGCTATTTCATGGGCTTTTTGAACTGCCAAAGATTTTTCAATTTTTATATTTACTTCTCCAAAGATAAATGGACCCGATCTCCTTAATTTAAGCCCAGAAAAACCTTGAATATTTGGAATAGATAAAAGAAGGTTTTTTACTTTCTTCTCTATTTCTTTGGAAGGGCTGATATCCATTAAACTTAATATCGAGTCTTTTATTGACTCTAGTCCGATTTTAAAGACAAGTAGAGAAAGCAAAAGCCCTACTATTCCTTCTATTTTTGGAATTCCAAGATAAGTAGATATAATCCCTCCTACAACAAGGGATGATGAAAAAATATGTGAAGTTAGTTCTTTTCCTTGGGCTGTTATGCTTTGGGAATTAATCTCCTTTCCTATTTTTGTCTCATATCTACCCAAGAAAAACAAAAAAACCGCATCTGATAATGCTATTGCTATTGCTCCGTAAGCTAAATTTAAAGGCTGGAAAGAAAATATTCTTTGAAAACTTTCTCTGGCAATTTCAAAACCTGCTAAGATAATAAGAAAAGACACAAAAAACGCTACAATATTCTCTGCTTTATAAAATCCGTAAGGAAATTTTTCTGTAGGTTTTTTCTGTGAAATTTTAAAACCTAGCCATACAAAGAAACTTTCTATTGTATCTGTTAAGCTATGGACTCCATCCGATAAAAGAGCAACACTACCTGAAATTAAAGCAATTATCACTTTAGCCAAAGCAAAGAAAAAAACAGCAATAGAAACCTTACTGGCAGTACTTTCTCCTTTTTTAAGAATCTCTTCTCTTTGCATAATTTATTTGTTTAAAAATTTCCTCTTCCAAAACCTCCACCTTGTCCCAAACCTCTTCCAAAACCGCCTCCTCGACCCAAACCTCTTCCAAAGCCTCTGCCTCTGCCAAAACCCATACCAAAAGGTCCTTGTGCTTGCGAAATTTCTGTTAACTCACCTTTCTTGTATTTATTTAATGCCTCTTGAGCTGTTAGTCCTACACCATTATAAATTTCTATTCCTGATGCTTTTAATAATGAAAAGGCATTTGGTCCAACATTGCCAGAAATCACAATTTTTGCTCCCTCAGATGCTACCTGCTGACTTGCTGCTATTCCCGCTCCTCGTCCATATTGAGATACTGGATTAGGAACAGATTTGAACTTTTCTGTTTTGGAATCAATAAACAAAAAATATGGTGCTCTTGCGAATACTGGAGATACTGGTGAATCAAGACCGGCTCCTGTTGTACATATACAAATTTTCATAAAACAATATTTTTATTTAATTAATTATCTATTATGAATAATAATCCATAATAATCTTTTGTCAAGAACTTTTTTGGATCCAGGTAATATTTTTTCTTAAAATATCTTCAAATATCTTTGGAAGGTTGTTTTCTTTATTCCATGACTCAAGAATCTCTTTTGCTTCTGTCTCCAAGTTTTTATATCTTGGAAGAATTTTCTTCTCAAAATGTTTTAATAAAAATGGTTTATTTAATCTATTCTTGTCTTTTTTCCAACTAAGATAAAAAGCAATAAGGCTTTCCTCTTTTGTTCCTACACATTCAAAAGGTTTAAATTTTTTCTCACCTATTAATTGTTCCATCAAAGGCAGAAGACTTACTTTTCTAAAAAGATTCTCGCCGAAAATCTTACGCATTTTTATTCTGTTTAGAAAAGGATAAAGCAAAGCAAATATAAAAAGGCATTTAGGGCAATTGCCGCACCATTTAGAAGATGGTTTTTTTCTTCCTGAATAAGTTTTGAATGCTTCATTACAACTCAAAAACACCGGAAAATATTTTGGATAATACGAAAACAATTTTGCAATTTGGATTTCATACAAAGGTCTCAAAAAACTGAAATACTCAGCGACCGGAGTTAAGTATTTTTTGCAGTAATTATCAAACTTTTTCTCAAACTCAAAACTTTTTGAATATTGATGATTAATAATTTTTCCTAGATATTTAAGATTTCCTTCATTTGCGCTTCTTTCATTGGAGAAAGCAATATATTTATAATCAAAGATTATTGCCAAAAAAACACTCAAAAATGCTAAATATGCTGAAAAAGGAGTATGACCGTTTAGAAACCCTTTTTGATTTAATGTAAAGAGTTTGGGATCTATTTTTCTTTCAACAATTATAGGTTTTTTACAACCAGCAATCTTAATTATTTGTTTGGCGGCAGGGGTGGGATTTAAAGAAAAACAGCCGATTTGTTTTTTTGCTTTCTTTAGAATTTCAACAGTCACAGGAGAATCCTTCCCTCCTCCTATAGGAATAAGAACTCTGTTTTTTAGTTTTTCTTGATATAAATGTAAACTTTTTTCAGTTTTTTTTGGTTTTTTCTGAGCTTCAATTTTTATAAAATCTTTTTTGCGCCAGTCAATTCTGTTTTCATAGAAAAACTGTCCCATTCCATTGATTATTAAATCTTTCCACCATTCTATTTGCTCTTTGCTGAGTGTGCCTGTTTTAATCTTTATTTGAGGAGAACAGGTTGTTTTCCAATAACTTATCATCTCAATTAATCCAAGATGATAGATTAAATTATCGAGCACTTCTCTTCTTATTTTATTAAAATGAGATCTTTTGATGTTCTTTATTATCAAATGAGGACTAAATTTAATATTGGGCTCAATAAAGAACTCAAAAGAGATTTCTAAATTATCCCCTATTATGTCATAAAGATATTTTTGGTATAAAAACTCAGGATACTGTTTTCTGAGAATTTGAGGATTTAGATTGGGCATTAGTAAATAATAACTTAATTTCAACAATTAATCAAAAATGATATTGACAAAATCTTTTTTGTATTGTATTTTAATAATGGAGGCCTTAGGACCTTTAAAAATAAAAAGGAGGTGAATAGAATGAAAGAGAAGATAATCTATATAAAACAGAACTGGCGTAATGAGCCTTCTCTTCCCCTCTTTGTTGCAACATTTCTATATACCGTAGCTTTCATCTTTACTTTAATAATAGATTTTTTAAGCAAAGATTTCCGTACGCCTCAATGGAGTTTCGTTGTTTACGGAAGCCTGCTATCTGCTTATGTGTTTTCTAAAGAATTCGGTGATCGCTGGATTCTAAAGATTAAATGGATACCACGAAAAGGAGATCTCTTTGTCTATATTTGGATAGGCCTCTCTTTTGTAATGTATCTTGTAGAATATCTTTCCTGTGGTATCTACCAGACACCTCCGATGGTAGGAAACATTGCTACAACAGTTATCTGTTTATACGTCTTTTCTAGAATCTCAAAATACTTTTATAACAGAAGAAATCCCTATAACAGGATTTACGAAGATTTCGTTGATAAAGACTCTTATCTAGGTCCCAGTATACTATTTCCCAAATAATATTAATAATTAATGGAGGGGAAGGGAAAATTTAATAAAAAATTTGGCACAAGTTTTCCTTGTGCCACTTTTTTCATTTTTTAATTTCGTTTTCTTATCCAAGCAATCTAATAACTACACCGATGAGAGCAAGCACAACTCCAATAATCCAGAATCTCATAGTTACTTTATAAGAGGGCCATCCTTTTGCTTCAAAATGGTGATGAATTGGAGTACATAAGAATATTTTTCTTTTAAAAATCTTTTTAGATAAGAGTTGTATAATTACTGAACCAGATTCGAGAACTAAAAGACCGGCGATAATAGGAAGCACAGCTACTGAATCAGTAAGAAAAGCAACGACTGTCATTGCTGATGTGAGTCCTAAAATTCCTGTTTCTCCCATATAGAATCGGGCTGGAGGAATATTAAACCACAAGAAAGCAAATAAAGTTCCAACAATTACTGCACAGAAACTAGCTAAATCAATTTTTCCTTGAGAGAAAGCTATAATAGCAAAAGCTCCAAAAATAGAAGCAAAAACACCTCCAGCAAGTCCATCTACTCCATCAATAATTCCCCCTGACCAACTTGCTACCATTACCAAAATAAAAAGAGGGATATACCATATGCCAATAAAAAAATCTCCAAATAAAGGAATATGAATTGTATTCCATCCTAATTTGTAAAAGAACCACCATCCTCCTACTAATCCAATTAAGATAATTATAAAAAGCCTTTTTTTAAATGTCATTCCTCCTCCAATATATTTTCCTTTTTCAGTAACCTGCAAAATATCATCCAATAATCCGACAATAGAAGCAGCGATTAAAGCAAATAATGGAAGCCATGTTTCTTTTCTAGAAAGAATATCAAACCTTCTAAGGAAAGTTTGAGAAAAGATTCTACTCAATATCCAAAACAAAAATATAATTCCTGAGCTTGTGATCCAAATAAGCAATCCTCCGAACCGAGGGGTTTTTGTTTCTCTTTCTTTATGGAGGTTATAAAAAACAGTAGCTTCTTCACCTGTTATAGTTTTATTGCGAGCTTTCTTTTTCCATAATTTATATTTGTAAAGAAAGTATGTCAAAAATGGCGTCCAAAGAATTGCAACAATCGCAGCAGAAGCCGACAAACTCATTACTTTTATTGTATTAAAGGTAAGCAATGATAAATGAGTCATAGAAGTTAAATTATCTTATCGCAATATTCTATGAGCTTCTTCATTTCAACAAAGCGACTTTCTGGAGAATCTGCTCCTAGAATCACATTGATTAAATAATTATTATCACGTTTTAAAACTAAAATTATACATCCTCCTGCTTCCTCTGTGTAGCCTGTTTTTCCTCCTATTATTTCAGGAATTTCTGCCAATAATTTGTTAGTATTTTCGGTAATGTAATGATGGGTTTCTCCATTTGGATAAATAACTCTCCAAGATTGATAACGGGTTATCTCAAAAATCTCAGGATGATTTTTTAGAATATAAGAAGCTAATTTAGCCAGATCGGAGGCAGTAGAATAATTCTCTAAGCCATTAAGACCTGTGGGATTATTAAAGAAAGTATTCTTGAGGCCAATCTCTTTTGTTTTTTTGTTCATTAAATCAACAAAATGATCTTTGTTTGTTGTCGTAGAATCTCTTTTGGTTATTCCTTCTGCTAAAGCAAAAGCTGCATCGTTAGACGATTCTATAAGCATAATGTGCATTAACTGATTTACAGAAAGAGCTTCACCAGGACTTAACCTACCTGCTTGACTTTCTTGTTCTACAGCTCTTTTGCTTATAAAAAGAATTTGGTCAGGTTGATAAATTTCTTCAGCTACAATAGCTGTGACTAATTTTGTAATAGAAGCTATAGCCCTCTTTTTATTGGCATTTTTCTCAAAGATAACTTTTTGTTTACCATCTGAAGTGATTAACACCGAAATGAACGATTCAACTGAGAGGTTAATCTCTGGTTTTTCTTCTGAAATAAGGGATTCATTTTTATCTTTGTGATGCAAATTGATATTAATATCTGCTAGAAGAATATATGGCTCCTCGCTTATTTTTTGCCAATAAAAGATTTCTTCTACTTCTTTTTGAAACAAGTTTAGTCCCCAGAAAGCAAAAAAACTTATTAAAAAAGCAATAATAAAGAATTGTATATTTTGCTTTGGATTCATTTATTTTTCGATTCTATTCTTATGTGTAATTCTTTTAATTGTTTTTTTGTCACCTCAGAAGGTATATTCATCATCAAATCTCTTCCATCTCCTGTTTTTGGAAATGCTATTACCTCTCTGATGCTTGGTTCATTGAGAGTAATTGCTAAAAATCTTTCAATTCCTGCAGCTATTCCTCCATGCGGTGGAACACCAAAAGAGAATGCCTCAAAATAATGAGCGAAATTCTTTTTAATCTCCTCTTTTTTATGTCCTAATACTTCAAAAACAGCCAAAAGTACATCCAAGTTAGTAGTTCTAATACTTCCTCCTCCTATTTCATATCCATTTAGCACGAAATCATATTGATGAGCCAAAATTTTTTCAGGATACTTTTTTATTTTTTCAATATCTTCTGTCTGAGGCTTGGTAAAAGGATGGTGCATTGCTCCCCATCTTTTTTCTTTCTCATGCCATTCAAACATAGGAAAATCAGTAATAAACGCAAAAGCAAGTTCTTGATCGTCTTCTTTATTTTCTCTTATATCAGGTTTATCAGTTTTATATTTTGTGATTGCTTCTTTATAAGTTATCCTTGGAAAAGGAATTTGAAGAATTTTTTTCTCAGGAAAAATCTCTTTTACTAAAGCTATATATAAAGTTTCTATAAGGTTTAGAATTTCTTCTTGAGAAGTAAAAGCCATTTCTATATCCAATTGAGTATGTTCAACTTGTCTATCTGCCCTTGGATCCTCATCGCGAAGAGCACGAGCAATCTGAAAATATTTCTCAATTCCTGAGATCATCAGTAATTGTTTATATTGCTGGGGGCTCTGAGGAAGAGCATAAAATTTGCCTGGATGAAGTCGTGAAGGAACTAAAAAATCTCTTGCACCTTCAGGAGTAGATTTAGTAAGAATAGGAGTTTCTACTTCTACAAAACCTCTTTCTATTAGAAATTTTCTCATAAAATAAATAACCCTTTGACGAATTTCTAAGTTCCTCTTCATTCTTTGACGTCTAAGATCAATATAACGATACCGTAGTCTTTTTTCTTCAGATATTTCGTATCCATCAGTATCTATTGCAAAAGGCAATGTTTTAGCCTCAGAATAGATTTTTATCTCTTCTGCTCTTAGCTCTATGTTCCCGCTGGCGATTTTTGGATTTTCCATTCCTTCAGGTCGTTTTGATACTCTCCCTTTAATTTCTACTACCCATTCTGGTTTAACTTTTTTAGCAATCTCATAAGCTTTACTTTCGCTAGGATTAAAAACTACTTGAATTAATCCTTCCATATCTCTTAAATCAATAAAAACCAACTTTCCGTGGCTTCTTTTTGAACAGATCCATCCTTCCACTTTAATTGTTTGATCTAAATATTTTTCTGCCTGAGAAGATAATATTCTTTTCATCGTGCAACTATTTTAGATATTTCTGCAATTTCATTAAAATCTCTTTTGGTGTGTGATTCGATTTTATCAAATAATCTTTAACTCCCAAACTTTTTGCTTCTTCTTTAGTGTCCGGATCATCAAAATTACTAAAAGCTATTACAGGAATAGAAGAGAATTCAGCCGTTTTTCTATATTTTTTTAAGAAATCGATACCATTCTCTTTTGGAAGCAAGATATCTAAAAGAATAAGATCTGGTTTTTTTTCTTTGATGACCTTCAAAGCTTCTATTCCGTCTTCGGCACTAATTACCTTAAATCCTGCCTGTTTAAATCTTTCCTCATACATTTCACGAAGAATCTTTTCGTCTTCTATAATAAGAATTTTTTTGGTCTTTTTCATAATTTTAATAAAATTGTTATAAAATTATAACATATAAGATTAAAAAATGAAAATACCCCTTTATTTGGGGTATTTTAACGAATATATTTCAAGAGTATATTTCGAATTTACTCTTCCTTTATTTCTTCTTTTTTTTCTTCGGATTCTGTTTCTTCAGAAGTACTTTCTTTTGAAACTTCCTCTGGTGTTTCTGATTGAGTTTCTTGTGTTTCTGATTGAGTTTCTTGAGAAATTTCTTCACTTTCTTTGCTTTCTTTTTCTTCAGATACAGTAGGAGCAGTTTCTTCTTTTGTCATCAAAACTCCTCCTTTTCCCTTACCCAGAATGAAATAAATTATTGCAAGTATGATACATGTAAGAACTATTGTAAAACTCCAAGAATATAACATATTATTTTATTTAAGGTTACTCTATTCAATAAACGACCTTATTTTTTTATTGTCTCTTTTTTTTGTTTTTGTGTCAAGTGAAAATACTGATTAATGTTATAGATATCACCCGCTCCCACAATCATAAGAACAGATCCGGAAGGTAGATTATTTTTCAGAAAGTCAAATGCTTCCTCAATATTAGGAATATAAGAAACCTTTGCAACTCTTTTATTTCTTTTTTTCTTAATGGCCTCAACTAATTTTTTAGCAGAGACTTTTTCTTTGAGAAGCTGGTTTTCTCTACCCGCAACATCATAGATATCTATAATAATAAGATGGTTGATTTCTGCAAGTGATAACTTCTTGACAAAATCTTTAAAGAAATAAAACGTTCTCTGATACTGATGGGGTTGGAAAATTACCCAGATGTTTTTTTGAGGAAATTTTTCTCGCGCAGCTTTTAGGGTAACTTGAAGCTCAGTTGGATGGTGAGCATAATCATTTATCAATATGATTTTCTTTTTAGTTTCTGGAATTTTTACTTTTTCTATTTCAAAACGTCGCCATGAACCTTTAAAAGAAGATAAAGATTTTAGAACAACTTCTTTTTTTATATTTAATAGCTTTCCTACCTCTAAAGCTGCTAAAGCATTAGAGACATTATGAATTCCTGGTATTGCCATTATTTGTTTTATCTCCTTTGCTTCTTTTTGTGTGAGAGAATATTTCTTGATTCTAATATCCTTTTTTATCAATTTTAAAAGTTTTCTAATGTTCTTATCATCTTGGTTCGCTACCAAGACACCTTTTCTTTCTTTTAAGTGATTAACATAATCAAGATATGTTTTTAGAATATGACGGAGATTTTTATAATAATCCAGATGTTCCCTTTCAATACTAGTTAAAACAATAACAGAAGGCCAATAACAAAGAAAAGAAGCTTTATATTCATCAGCTTCAATGACTAAATATTTTGATTTTCCTACTCTGCAGTTGGAATTGTGAAATTCCTTCAACTTGGTGCCTATGATTACTGTAGGATCTAATTTTGCTTTAGTTAACATCAAGCCAATCATAGCTGAAGTTGTACTTTTTCCATGAGTGCCTGATACTGCAATAGTGAAATATTGCTTGGTTAACTCTCCAAGAGCCTCGGGATAACTTTGAATTTTAATTTTTAACTTTTTTGCTTTCTGTAACTCAGGATTATCAAAAGAAACAGCGGGACTATATACAACCTTCCAAACATTGCTTGGTAGATTTTTCTGAGAATGTCTTCCGATAAATATTTTAGCTCCATTTCTTTTAAGCTCATCAGTAATTTCCGAAGAAACTAGATCTGATCCTGATACCTGGTAACCTTTCTTAAGGTAAAATCTTGCCAGAGCTGAAACTCCAATACCTCCTATACCAATAAAATGAATTTTTTGCATATTAAAAGCTTTTCAATTGAAAACTTTTCAATATTGAATATTGAGCTCCTCCTCTTTTTAGCCGACTTTCCATTATTTCTATTGATTTAACTTCGAATTTTTCTGATATATATTCACATATTTCAGGTCTTTCATCAGGTTCTATTCTCTGCCAGTCCCATTTTCTTAATCGAGCCAGTGTAATATGAGGCAAAAAGTCTCTAGTTTCAGGAATAAAATTAATAGACTTATGTAGAGCCTGATCCAAATCTTTCTTCAACGAAATAAGTTCCTGAGAACGTTTTCCTTCCACCCAGATTAACCTTGGGATATTTTTATATCTCGCTCCGAAATCTATTTTGTCCAATTCAATAAAAAACGGCTGATGTCTTTGACTTATTTCTTCTACCGATTTTGTAATTGCATTTAAATCCTTCTCAAATATATAACCTAAAAAATTAAGAGTAAGATGGAGATTTTCTTTCTTAACCCATCTTACAGGCAATTCAGACCACTTTTTTTGAAAATCTAGCAGTTTTTGCTTGACTTCATCGGGAAGGTTTATAGCAATGAATATTCTTTTCTTCATTTAGAAATTAGTTAATATAATTTTTATTATATCATACAAAAAAACCAAATATAAAAAAAGCCTGATGATCTTTCACCAGGCATATTTATTTTACTTATAGATATTTTTCAATTTCTAAGGGTGTTACTTCTAATCTGAATTCTTCGCACTCTTGAATTTTAGCTTTGATGAATTCTCTAGATAGATGCGAACCTAAAGCATTCATCAAGACTTCATCTTTTTCTAGTTCGTTTACAGCTTCTCTAAGAGATGTAGGGAGAGTCTTGATGTTTCTTTGACGATATTCGCTATTGTTCAATAAATAAACATTCTCTTCTATCGGTTGAGGACATTCTATCTTATTTTTAATTCCATCCAATCCAGCAGCTAACATTCCAGCAAAAGCAAGATATGGATTTGAAGAAGGATCGGGACAACGAAGTTCAATTCGACAAGCATTTGTTCTATGTGGAGCAAATCGCGGTATTCTTATAAACGCAGATCTGTTATTTTGTCCCCAACAAATATATACTGGAGCTTCATATCCTTTAACCAATCTTTTATAAGAATTTACTGTAGGGGCCACTATTGCCGAAAGAGATCTCGCATGATAAATTTGACCTGCCATAAACTGGTACGCGATATCAGAAAGATTATATCGATCCTTTTTGTTGTAAAAAAGATTATTACCTTGTTTGTCAAATATGCTTTGATGAATATGCATTCCTGAACCGTTCAGTCCAGTCATTGGTTTAGGCATAAAAGTTGCAATACAATCAAATCTAGCAACTACTTCTTGAATTATAGTTTTTAAGCGGATAATTTTATCAGCTATCTCAATAGCGGGACCATAGCAAATATCTATTTCACTCTGACCATTTGCTACTTCATGATGCTCTGCAGATACTTCAATCCCTGCCTTTTTAGCAGCTCTTACTATTTCTTTTCTTATTTCTGTTCCTTTATCTCCGGAGAGATCAAAATAACTGGCTTCATCTTGAGGAATAAGGTCTCCTTCTTGAGTTTTTTTAAATACAAAAAATTCTATTTCTGGTCCTACATTATATACATAACCAAGCTCTTCTGCTTTCCTTATTTGATTCTTCAAAATAAAACGAGGGTCTCCTTCAAAAGGTATAACGGTATTATTTTTGGTAGGAATCCATACATCGCAAATAAAGCTTGCTTCTTTTTTTTCTTTGTCTATGATGAAGGTACTTTTATCAGCAATCAACAGAGCATCACTTTCATAAATCCTTGTGAAACCTTGAATAGACGAACCGTCAAACCAGACACCATTTTCTAATGCCGTTTTTAATCTCTCTGAAGGAATCCTTACATTCTTTACTTTTCCAAAGATATCTGAAAATTGAAAATTAACAAATTCTATCTGCTTTGCTTTTGCTTCTATCAATATTTTTTCTACACTTTTCTTCGACAACATACTCTTATCTCCTTTTGTAAATGTACTAATAAACTTAGTATAATAGCAAAATATCTCTGGTCAAGATTTTTCAAGATTTTTATTGACAAATCTACTGAATTTCTTTATT
The DNA here is from genome assembly GCA_021163265.1 of bacterium. Lineage (GTDB taxonomy): Bacteria > Patescibacteriota > Minisyncoccia > Minisyncoccales > JAGGXC01 > JAGGXC01. Next base: position 37,125 of record JAGGXC010000025.1, read on the forward strand.
TTTATAATTGAGGTGAGGAAAAATAGATTACGCCACCCTAATTGATTTAGCCGAGAAGCTTGAGAACGAATGGATAGAACTAGAAAACGCTTTCCGCACACTTCAGCAAAGCATGGAAGAATTCCAGAAAGGCCAGAATATCTGTATTAACGGTTTTCTAATTGACTCAGAAAACCTGATCGAGAAAGCCAAAGAATTTCAGAGAAAACTTTATTCTATTATTGCACCTTCTAGAAGGGGGAAATAAAAACCCCCTTTATTTCTTTTAAATAATAATAAATTAAGAAGGAGGTTGAAAAAGTTCTTGAAATTTTTCTTTTATTCTTTCAATAAAGTGGTAAAATAATTTTAAATATGAAAGAATGTCTTCTTTACAAAAAATTGGAAAGAGATAAAGTACAATGCAAAACTTGTTCTCATTATTGTATTATTCCAAAAGGACAACGGGGCATTTGCGGAGTAAGAGAAAACAAGGATGGAAAACTCTATTGTTTAAATTATGGAAAGATCGTTGCTTTAAATATAGATCCCATTGAAAAAAAACCTCTTTTTCATTTTTTGCCAGGAACACAAACACTTTCTATTGCTACAGTAGGATGTAATTTTAGATGCGCAAACTGTCAAAACTTTGACATTTCTCAAATGCCTAAAGAAAATGGCAGAATTGTAGGTAAAGATTTTTCTCCCAAGGAAATTGTTAAGCTTGCCCAAAGAAATAAAACTCCAAGTATTTCTTATACTTATACCGAACCGACAATCTTTTTAGAATTCGCTTTAGATGTAATGAAACTGGCCAAACAAAAAGGCATCAAAAATATCTGGGTTAGTAATGGTTTTATGTCAAAAGAAACACTGGAGAAAATTTCTCCGTATCTAGATGCAGCAAATATAGATTTAAAAAGTTTTTCAGAAAATTTTTATCAAAAATATTGCGGAGGAAAACTAAAACCTGTATTAGATAATCTTATAAGGTTAAGGAAAAATAATATCTGGATAGAGGTCACCACGCTAATAATTCCTACTTTATCCGATAGTACAGAGAATTTAAAACAGATAGCTTTGTTTATCAAAGAAAAATTGGGAGAATGGACTCCTTGGCATGTAACCCGATTCTCAGGAGCAATTTCCTGGAAACTTCAAGATATCAAGGATACTCCAATTGAGACTCTAAAGAAAGCCTATGAGATTGGAAAACAATTAAGATTAAAATATGTCTACACCGGAAATATCCCGGGCCTGCCAACAGAAGACACCTTCTGTCCAAAATGCAACGCATTAGTAATTGATAGAACAGGATATGTAATTCATCGGCATGACCATAATGGGAAATGCCCTAAATGCGGTCAAGACTTAGATTTAATTCTTAAATAAAATAATAATTATGCAAAATATTGTTTTTGCAGCTATTTCTCCACATCCACCTATAATTTTGCCTACTGTAGGATCAAAAGAAGATAGAGAAAAAGTTCAAAAGACAATCCAGAATCTTCATAAATTAGGAGAAAAACTAAAAACACTTGAACCACATTCAATTATTATTTCTTCTCCTCATCCTGATTGGGGATTTAATGTTCCTTTATTTTTCTTAGCTCCTGAGTTTAGTGGAGAAATTAAAAAATATCTTATCGGATCAGAAGATCCGTCTTTCTATTTCCAAAAAGGAAAAGATTTATATAAAGAATTAGATCAAGATAAAAAATATGCTTTGATTGCTTCAGGAGATATGTCGCATGTGTTAAAAACTGATGGACCCTACGGTTTTCATCCCGACGGACCAAAATTCGATAAAGATTTTATTGAAGCACTTGAGAAAAAAGATATAAATAAAATATTAGAATTAGATAAATGTTATCCCGAAGCAGCTGAATGTGGATTACGGTCTTTTTGTTTTCTGTTAGGTATACTCGAAGCTTATGACAAAAATTGGGAAGCTCAGGTCCTTTCTTACGAATATCCTTTTGGTGTAGGATATTTAGTAGTTCATTTTTTACTTGAATGATTAGTTATTACTTAATCTTATCTGATTTCCTTATTGGTGCCATTTTTTTCTTATGGATATTATTTGTTATTGGCTTTTTATCTAAAGAAATATATAAATTAGTACGGGAAAGAGGACGTTCGAACGAATCCTCTTCTTATCTTGCAAGAAAAATAATCCACATCTTCGGAGGAGGAATTTTCATTGTTTTTCCAATTGTTTTTCAGGAAATTATCATACCCGTTTTATTTTCTTTTGCTGTAGGAATTCTGCTTTATTTAAAACATTTAAGAAAAGAAAGGTTTTTTTGGTTTCAGGAAAAAGAAAGGAAAAGCGAAATAATATTTTGTTTTAGTGCAGGAATCACAATAGCTATTGGATGGTTAATAAGCAGATCAATGTGGTTGGGAATAATACCTGTGCTTTTTATGGCTATAGGAGATGGAGTTACAGGAATCGTAAGAAATTTAAAGTATGGCAAGCAAGAAAAATACTGGGAAGGAAGTGTTGCAATGTTTATCGTTTCTGCAATCATCGGAGGAGCAAAATTTGGTGTTGCGGGTATAGTAGCAGCCTTAGCAGCCACTCTAGCAGAAAAATCTAACTTAATAGACGATAATATTTCTATTCCTTTTATAAGTTTAGGAATATTATCATTTTTTTATCTTTTCTTTCCTTCTGCATTTTAATCTTTAATTTGATTTTGAAAAAAAATATTTTTAATATAAAATAAAACAATGCATCCTTTGGTTGAGCTTGCTAAAAATGCCGTAGAAACTTATATCAAAGAAGGCAGAATCATATTGCCTCCTCTTGATTTAGATGAAGATTATCTTTCAAAAAAATCTGGAGTTTTTGTTACCATAAAGAAAGATGGTAAATTAAGAGGATGTATTGGTACTTATTTGCCCACACAAGAAAATATTGCCGAAGAAGTCATTAGAAATGCTATCTCTGCAGCTACTCAGGATTATCGATTTGGTCCAGTAGAAAAAGAAGAGTTACCTTTTTTATCCTATACTGTATATATTCTCCACGAACCTCAATTAGTTGAAGACAAATCGGAACTCAATCCTCAAAAATACGGAATAATAGTAAAATCTGCGCCATATGCCTCGCTTAATGGAAAAGATGTAGTCTTTAATGGCAGAAGTCCAGTAAAAACAGGACTCCTTTTGCCTGGTTTGAAAGGAATTGATACAGCTGATCAGCAAATTTTTATTGCTTGCCAAAAAGCAGGAATTGACCCTAAAAAAGAAAAGATTATAATCTATCGATTCACCACCGAAAAATATGGTGAACAATAAAAAGCTAGCAAGAATTTTTGAAGAAATAGCTGAATTGCTTGAAATTAAAGGAGTCTCTTATAAACCTAAGGCTTACAAGAAAGCAGCCAGAATTCTTAGGGTTCTTGATAAAGATGTTTCAGACATATACAAAGAATCAGGGCTTGATGGAATAAAGAAAATTCCAGGGGTAGGTAAAAGCATAGCTCAAAAAATAGAAGAATATCTTAAAACCAACAAAATCAAATATTATCTAGAGTTGAAAGAAGAAACAAAAATAAGACAAATAGTCACTCATTATTTCAAGACCAAAGGCTTGTCTCTAGAAGAGCTAAAGAAAAATGCCAGAAAAAGAAAAATAATTTATTCGCGATTTACAAAACCAGCAAAACAATTATTAGAATTAGCAGGTTCATTAGAAAAAGCGAAAAAAGCCATTGATAAAGTGGCAGAATGGGCACAGTCAAGAAATCTTGATTATGCAATTGAGACTGTTTTTAAAAAGTGGTTGGAATTAGATAGATTAAAACCTAAAGAGATTGTAAAAAAACCTTTTTATAAAGGGAATCCTATGGTGTGGTCTGAAACTAAAAAGAAATGGTATGTTATTGATAAAGAGGGGAATTGGTTGGAATTTGCGGGCAAAACTTCTGATATAGAATGGAGAATTATTAAATAATAAATTTTATGAGAAAAAAAGCTATTTCTAAGAAAAAAAATAAAAAAAAGAGGATAAAACCCAAAGATCTTAAAATTATTTTTATAGGCACACCAGAATTCGCAGCAATTATCCTGAGAGAATTAATTTTGAGCCATCTAAAGCCGATACTTGTAATCACAAGACCAGACAAACCTGTAGGAAGAAAACAGATAGTGGTTCCTCCAATAGTCAAGATTGTGGCAGAAAAATATAATATTGATGTAATCCAAACAGAAGAAATAGGTACAAAGGAAAAAGAAATATCTAAACTGAAACCAGATCTAATATTAGTAGCTGCTTTCGGACATATAATTCCCAAAAAAATATTAAAGATTCCTAAATATGGATGCTTAAATATTCATCCATCTCTTTTGCCAAAATACAGAGGACCAGCACCAATAAGATTTGCTCTGTTAAATGGTGAAAAAGAAACAGGCGTAACAATAAATCTTATGACGGAAAAGCTTGATACAGGTCCTATTGTTGCCTCAAGAAAATTCAAAATTAATGATAAGAAATTTACAGGACAAGAACTGGAAAGAGAACTCGCTCGTATGGGAGTGAAATTATTTTTAGATATTTTAGAGAAATGGATAAATGGAGATATAAAACCTGTTGAACAAGATGAAAGCAAGGCTAGTTATACAAGAATTATCAAGAAAGAAGACGGAAAAATTGACTGGTCGAAATCTGCGGAGGAAATTGAACGAAAAGTAAGAGCTTTTAATCCCTGGCCCAGCGCTTTTTGTTATGCAGGAAAGAAAATTTTAAAAATCTGGCAAGCCTCTATTCTAAAAGATAATGAGAAATCCCCAAAAGGGCCAATAGGAAAAACTTTTCTTGCACCAAATAATAAAATTGCGGTAAAATGCAAAAAAGATTTTCTTGTAATCGAAGAGCTTCAGTTAGAAGGAAAAAGAAAAGTAAAAGTCCAAGATTTTCTAAAAGGTAATGTTGGTTTTGTGGGTACTATTCTAAAATAAAATGGTTGATTATTCAGACCTAAAAAAAGGCATAAGAATTATTTTTAATGCTCAACCTCATGAAATCATTGAGAGTTTTCCTATTTTCAAAGGAAGAGGACATTCGGTTCTGCAAGTAAAACTTAAAAATTTAATAAACGGCAATATAATTTCTCAAACTTTCCATCCTTCTGATAATTTTGAAGAAGCAGATTTAGAAAAAATCAAAGCAAAATTTCTTTACTCTCATAGAGGAAAATATTGGTTTTCTTATCAAGATGATCCCTCTAAGAGATTTGAATTAGGAGAAAAAGAAATTGGTGAAAGTGCCAAATTTTTAAAACCAAATCAAGAAGTTGAGGGACTTATATTTGAAGGAAAAATTATTAATATTTCTTTACCTATTAAAATCCATTTAGAAGTTGTTGAAGCACCGCCAGGAGTGAAGGGATCACGCTCACAACCCGGCACTAAAAGTGTCACCTTAGAAACGGGTGCTAAAATTGATGTACCTTTATTTGTTCAAGAAGGAGATATTGTTGAAATCAACACAGAAACTGGCAAATATGTAAGAAGAATTGAAAAGAACAGATAAGCTAGTTCTCTACTCTTTTCTTTCTTTGAATTTCTGATCTTTTTACTTCTTCTTCTGACATTCCAAAATGATGAGCAATTTCATGCCAAACAGTATTTTTGACAATTTCTCTCAAATCTTGTAAAGAAGAAGCCTTTTTCTCTATTGGTTTTTTAAAGATAGTAATTTTATCAGGTACCACTCCCCCATAATGATATCTTTTTGTTTGAGGCACTCCTTCGTAAAGTCCTAGAATTAAAAACTTATTCTTTTTATAAAATCCATTTTTTCTACGAGAACCGAGCAATTTGTCAATTTGATATTGAGAAGGATAATCTTCTATAACAATTTCCACATTTTCAAGCTTGGATAAAAATTTTTTTGGAATACTTGCGATTGCTTCTTCTGTGATTTTCTCAAACTCTTCTCTACTAATTTCTACAGGCATAAAATTAAATTAATTTTGATATTTCTATTATATAACAAAAGCTATGAAGAAA
>JAGGXC010000005.1 GCA_021163265.1 bacterium
ATGATACTCCTGTAAACCTTTCTAATCAGACCTACTCAGAGCTGGTTTTATGCAACACCGATGGAGCTACTTTGAATAATATCACTATAGACGGTTCAAATACGTTAGATAATAATGCGTTGTATCTTGAATATGTAGACAATAGTGTTTTTGATAACATTAATTCTTCCGGTAATCAGGAGGGAATTTATGGCTATAGGATACAAAATAATAGAATTTCTAACTCAACCTTTAATAATAATCACACTGGTGTTTCATTGTTGTATTCTTCTCAAAATACTTTTGATACTCTTCATCTTGATAGTAACGGTGAGGGATACCGTGTATTTTCCGGAAGTGGTAACATACTAAAAGGTTCGACTATAACAAACTCTAAGAGTTCCGGAATTGGTCAGTCGGAAGTAAATAATTACTATTTTGATAACTATTTTTCTAATAACGACAATGTAGATTTGCATTCATCACCTGGTGCTTCTAATTTTTGGAATACTTCAACTTCTCCCGGTCCTAATATTGTAGGGGGTCCGTATTTTGGAGGTAATTATTGGAGTAATCCGTCGGCGACGGGATATTCTGACACTTGTTCTGATAGTGATAGTAACGGCTTTTGTGATCAGCCCTATGATGTAGAACATGAAGATTCTGATTGTTCTGATACTCATAATTGTGATCATCTTCCTTTGGTTCAATCATTGAAATGGTATTTAGGAGGAAACTCTCCGGATCGGATATATAGATACAATTCAGATTGGAGTTATGATTCTTCATGGGGAGCTCCATGCGGAGATGTATGGGATCTTTTTTATGACACTAGTAATGGTCATTGGTATGTTGCATGTAATTCTCCTGATTATGTGTATGAACGTGATTCAAATTGGAAACCTGTTGCTTCTCATTGGGTAGGTACTCAATGTGGGTATCCACGGAGTCTATTTAAAGACGGAAATTACTGGTATCTTGCTTGTGGAGGATTTTCTCCTGATAGAGTATTCCAATACGATTCCAATTGGAACTATACAGGTCATTGGTGGAGTTTGACAAACTGCGGGGATGTTTATGGATTATATAAATATAATAATCACTGGTTCGCTGTGAATAATTCTCCTGATAAGGTATGTGAATATGACTCAAGCTGGAATTTTGTTGGAAATCATTGGCCTGGCTGGTTTAGAAATCCCAGAGGATTGTGGAATAAAGGAGGACATTGGTACATTCCTGATCAGAATGGTTCTCCTCGAAAAGTGCATGAGTATGATGCTGGATGGCACCATGTATCAAGCCATAATATATCACCTTGGTATCCTCGAGGGATCGCTGTTGGACCATAAAAGTCATTAATATTGGTCTTATTTTATGTGTTCGTATTTCAAAAATGGAACGCCCTCCTATTTATTTAGTTATAGTATCTTATGGCAATAGAAAGATCAGCAGGAGCAGTTGTTTTTAGAAGAGAAAATAATAAAATAAAATACCTTCTTATAAAATACGGCTGGGGGCATTGGGAATTCCCCCGTGGTTTAATTGAAAAAGGAGAGTCCTTAGAAGAGACAGCTAGAAGAGAAATCAAAGAAGAAACAGGGATAGAAGATATAGAATTTATTCCTGGTTTTAAAGAATGGATAAAGTTCTTTTTTAAGTTGAAAGGAAAAAATATAATGAAGATAGCAACTTTTTTATTAGCAGAAACCAAAACAAAAGAAATAAAGTTATCTTTCGAACATCAGGATTGGGCTTGGTTAGATTATAACGAGGCCTTAGAGAGATTGACTTACGACAATTCAAAAGAAGTTTTGAAAAAAGCTAATGATTTTTTGATGAATTATGAACAAAAGAGAAAGAAAAAGAAGTGATTTTTCTAAGAAAGTGTATGAAATAGTAAAGAGAATTCCTAAAGGAAAAACGTTGACTTACAAAGAAGTAGCCAAGAGAGCCGGGAAGCCGTTTGCGTGGAGAGCAGTAGGTAATATTTTAAATAAAAACAGGGATCCAATGATTCCTTGTCATCGAGTAGTGCGTTCTGATAAGAAAGTTGGAGGATATAGAGATGGAACAATAAAAAAGATTTCCCTCCTTAAGAGAGAAGGGATGGTTGTAAAAAATAAGAAATTAGTTCTCTGAAGCTGTTTTACTTTTCTTTCTTTACTGTTTTACTGTCTCTACAACTTTTTCAAAAATCTGTGGTTGGTTTTTTGCTAATTCAGCCAATATTTTTCGATCTATTTCAATCTTTTTTTCTTTCAGGAGATGAATAAACTTACTGTAGGATATATTATACTTTTTGCAAGCAGCCGAAATCTGTGTTTGCCACAGTTTTCTAAATTCTCTTTTTTTTACCTTTCTATCTCGAAAAGCATAATTTCCTGCATGAAGCAAAGCTTCTTTTGCTGCCCTATATTTTGATTTTCTTCCCCATCTAAAACCTTTTGTTTGTTTTAGGACGTTTTTTCTTCTTTTATGCGCTGCTTTTCCTCTTTTTACCCTTACCATAGTTATTTATTCAATAATTTTTTAAGTTTCTTTGCTAAAGGATCAGAAACCTTTATCCATTTTCTAGTTTTTCTGATTTGTTTACCAGATTTCTTTGCCCGGAAATGATTTTGACCACTGGGTCTCCTTAAAATCTTTCCAGTTTTTGTTATCTTGAATCTTTTTGTAAGAGACTTTCTTGTTTTCATATGAATATGATTAGCTATGGTTTTGAGATAATTATAGTAAGGTTTGTACCCTTTTTCTTTAAATCTCTTTCAACTTTGAACTCTATCTTTTCTTTCAGTAAATTGAGGAATTCTTGGATTTTTTCTTCTGCATGTTCTTTTAGTGCTCTTTCTCTTCCTTTTAGGTGAAGTTCAATTTTTACTTTATCTCCTTTTTTGATAAATTTTTCGGTCATCTTGACTTTTGTTTCAAGGTCATGAGGAGAAATATTGTAGCTTATTCGTATACCCTTAAGAACCCCTCCTTTTTTTTCTTTTTTCTTTTTCTTTTCTTGCAGATAGAGATATTTACCGTAATCCATGATCTTGCAAACAGGAGGATCTACCTTTTCAGTCACCTGAACTAAATCTAAATTACGCTCCTGGCTTATCCGGAGCGCCTCCGACAAATCAAGGATTCCTAATTGTTTACCGTCAGTATCTATTACTCTTACTTTTCTTGCCCTTATTTGATTGTTCACTAAAGCTTTTTTAATCAGAATTTTTTCAATTAACCTTCAAAACAATTTTGTGGAGGTGCCGAGAATTGAACTCGGGTCCAGAAATCAATTTTGAACAATTCTACAAGCTTAGCTTGTTTTTTAGTTCGGAATCAAGATTAAAAACAAGCAAAATTCTTGATTCCTAAGTCTCTTTAGTTTAAACAATTACTCCGAGACAAGAGCAATTGTTTTCCTCGATGTATAACACCCGTTTTAGCTATCGAGGATCACTAAAACGGATGGCTTTAGGCAAATGCTAAAGCTGGTTTCTTAAATAAGTTGGCACTTATTTTTATTCTGGAAGTTTTACGAGATTCCAGAATACTCGGCTTGCTTGTTCAAAATTGGATTTCTGTCGAATCCTATCACCCCCCTTTTTTAAGAACTCTTTGGATTTCTTTTTCAATCTCTCTTTTTTTGATAATTTCTCTTTTATCTTTCTTTTTTTTACCTTTTGCTATCGCGAACTCCACTTTTATTTTACCTCTCTTAGTATAAACTCTTAAGGGTATCATTGTCAACCCTTTTTGTTTTGCTTTTCCAATTAGATAATTAATTTCGTCTTTTTTTAGAAGTAATTTTCTTGATCTTTGAGGATCATAGTTAAAATGGATATTTTGGGGCTGGTAGGGAGGGATATTTGCTCCAATTAAAAAAACTTCTGGTCTTTGTTTATTTGAGGATTGCTTGAGCACTATATATGATCCTTTTAAATTAATTCTCCCGGTTTTTATTGATTTTACCTCTTGTCCCAAAAGAGAAATTCCTGCTTCAAACTTCTCCAAAATTTCATAATCGAAATACGCTTTTTTATTTTTAGCAAAAATTGTCATATTTAGTTTATATTAGCATTAAAGAAGGTTTTTTTTAACTCAAAAAGAAAGATGGTAGACATTCTTGCTCTCTTTTGAATTATAAGATAGACTAAAAATATAATGTTAAGGGATACCATTACAAATTCAATAAAGGAAACTTTATTTCATCTTATTAAGAAAGAGAAAAAAATGCCATCATTTGAAGTATCTGAAATCTCTGTAGAAGAACCGAAGCAGAGAGGATACGGTGATTATTCTAGCAATATTGCTTTAAGTATTGCAAGGATTATAGGTAAAAATCCATTAGAAATAGCAAGGATGATAGCGGAAAGAATGGATAAGTTAGAAATATTTAAAGAGGTAAATGTGGCAAAACCAGGTTTTATAAACTTTGTTCTTTCTGAAGAATGTTTATATAATCAACTTAAGCAAATCCTTGAAGAGAAAGATACATTCGGGAATGTAAATTTGGGTAGAGGAAAGAAAATAAATGTTGAGTTCATCTCAGCAAATCCTACCGGTCCTCTTCATATAGGGAATTGTCGAGGAGGTTTTTGCGGAGACGTTCTAGCAAATGTGTTAGAAAAGGCAGGATACGAAGTTTATAGAGAGTATTATGTGAACAATAGGGGATCTCAAATAACAGAAAAATTAAAACTTTCTCTTGAGGGGAAAGAAGGAGGATATAAAGGAGAATATATTCAGAAGCTCAGAAGGAGTAATATTAAAGATCCTAAAGAAGCAGCTGAGATAATTTTTAAAGAATATATTAAGCCTACTATTGAGAGAATGGGTATTAAGTTTGATCGATATTTTTTTGAAGATGAATTATATAAGCACAAAGAAGTAAATAAAGTCTTAGCTCTTCTTAAAGAAAAACATCTCGTATATAAAAAAGAAAACGCTCTTTGGTTTAAAAGTTCTCAGTTTGGAGACGATAAAGATAGAGTGTTAATAAAAAGTAATGGTCAGGCAACTTATTTTCTTTCCGACATAGCTTACTTGGAAAATAAATTTCAGAGAGGTTTTGATTATCTTATATTTTTTTGGGGAGCAGAACATCATGGTTATATTTCAAGAGTAAAAGCAGGAGCAGAAGCTTTAGGATACTCAAAAGATAGAGTGATTCCTCTTATTGTTCAGTTGGTGAAGCTTGTAGAAAAAGGAAAAGAGGTGAAGATGTCTAAAAGAACAGGTGTTTATATTACGGTAGATGAACTTATTGAAGAGGTAGGATTAGATGTGGCAAGATTCTTCTTCTTGCAAAGAAGTTATGATAAGCATCTTATCTTTGATTTAGATTTAGCAAGAGAGCAGTCTCAGAAAAATCCTGTTTACTATATTCAGTATGCTTATGCAAGAATATCTACTCTTTTAAAGAAAGTAGAAACCGATTGTTTAGAAAAGAAGATGGTTGATAGAAGTTTTGAGAAGCTTAAGGAAAAAGAAGAGTTATGGCTAATTAAAAAATTAATTAGATTTCCTGAGATAATAGAGGATATTTGCAAAGATTATCAAGTTCATAGAATTGCTCATTATGCACTTGATCTTGCTGAGCACTTCCACAGTTTTTATCAGAAATGCCGGATTATCTCAGACGATGAGAAACAAAAAGTTGCCCGTGTTGCTTTAGTGGTTGCAACAAGATTTGTTTTAAAGAATGTTTTAGATATAATGGGAATTTCGTCTCCAGAAAAAATGTAGATTACAGTCAATTTATGAGAAATACTTATTTTCTTTTAAGACACGGAGAAAATACTCATCAAGTAGAAAATAGCGGAGTAGTTTATCCTTGGCCTGAACCTTTTCCTATTTTACTAACTCAAAAAGGTCGGAGAGAAGTAAAAAAAGCAGCTAAAGAATTAAAAGAAATTGGGATAGATGTTATTTATTCTTCCGACATTCCTCGAGCAAAAGAAACAGCTGAGATTGTAGCTAAAGAATTAGGATTAGAAGTCAAGCTTGATAAAAGACTTAGAGATGTAAATGCAGGAGTGTTTCATGGCAGAAAAGCAGAAGAGTTTTTGAAATTTATTCCTCTAAAAGAAAGATTAACAAAGCGACCACCAGGGGGCGAGAATTGGAACGATGTTGCTAAGAGAATGCTTGATTTTTTAAGAGAGATAGATAAAAAATATAAAAACAAAAAAATCCTTATAGTTGGGCACAAAGGTCCTTTGTGGATTTTGGAAGCAAAGGTAAGAGGATTATCGGAAGAGGAGATTTTGGAAATGAAAAAAAGAGGTCTGGCAACAGGTCAATTTAGAAAACTTGAAATTAACAAAACAAAATAATATGCAACCTGATTTTCCCAAAATTGAAAGAAAGATTTTAAGATTTTGGCAGAAAAATAAAATCTTTGAGAAATTAAGACAAAAAAATTCTTCAAAAAAACACTGGTCATTCTTAGATGGGCCTATTACTGCTAATAATCCGATGGGAGTCCACCATGCCTGGGGAAGAACTTATAAAGACCTTTTCCAGAGATTTAAAGCAATGCAGGGATATGATCAACGTTACCAGAATGGGTTTGATTGTCAGGGGCTTTGGGTAGAGGTAGAGGTTGAAAAGGAGCTTGGATTTAAATCAAAAAAAGATATTGAAAAGTTCGGTATTGAGAAATTTGTTAATCTTTGCAAGGAAAGGGTTAAAAAATATTCAAAGATTCAAACAGATCAGTCTATCCGGCTTGGGCAGTGGATGGATTGGAAAAATTCCTATTATACAATGTCGGAAGAGAATAATTATGCTATTTGGTATTTTCTTAAAAAATGCTGGCGAGATGGACTTTTGTATAAAGGGAGAGATGTTGTTCCTTGGTGTCCCCGTTGCGGTACAGCTATTTCTCAACACGAGATTCTTACTGAAGAATATAAAGAAATTATTCATAAGTCTGTTTTTATTAAATTTCCTGTTGTAGAAAGAAAAAATACATTTTTCCTTGTTTGGACCACTACTCCTTGGACTCTACCAGCAAATGTGGCTTTAGCTGTGCATCCTGATTTTGATTATGTTGAGATAAAAAACAGGGAAGGAGAAACATTTATTTTGTTGAAAGAAAAAGCAGACCTTGTTCCTGAAGGAAAAATAATAAAAACAAAAAAAGGAAAAGCATTAAGCAAATTAAGATACAAAGGTATCTTTGATGAACTTGCGGCGGTAAAAAAGTCTCTTAAGGGCTATATTCATAAAGTAGTTTTATGGAAAGAAGTTACTTCTGAAGAAGGAACAGGTATTGTGCACATCGCACCTGGGTGTGGACAAGAAGATTTTAAATTAGCTAAAGAACTTAATCTTCCTGTTATTGATCCTACCGATGAAGAAAGTAGATATAAAAAGGGTTTTGGCAGATTAAGTTCAAAATCTGTTACTCAAGTAAATGAATTAATTTTTAGAAATCTAAAGAAAAAAGGAGTTGTTTTCAAAATAGAAGATTACAAGCACCGCTATCCTACTTGCTGGAGATGTAAATCTGAACTTATTTTTCGACTAGTTGATGAGTGGTATATTTCTATGGATAAGTTGAGAAATCAGGTGATCGAAGTTGCCAAGAAAATAAAATGGATTCCCTCTTTTGGTCTTGAGAGAGAGCTGGATTGGTTGAGGAATATGCAAGACTGGTTGATTTCCAAGAAACGCTATTGGGGGCTTGCTCTACCTATTTATGAATGTAGGAAATGTGGATATTTCGAAGTTATAGGATCAAAAGAAGAGCTTAAAAAAAGAGCAATTTCTGGATGGAAAGATTTCGAAGGGCATTCTCCTCATCGGCCGTGGGTGGATAATGTAAAGATTAGATGTTCTCGTTGTGGCCAAGTGATTTCTCGTATTCCTGATGTCGGGAATCCTTGGCTTGATGCGGGTATTGTTCCTTTCTCTACTCTTAAATATTTTTCTGACAGAGAGTATTGGAAAAAGTGGTTTCCTGCAGAGATTGTTTGCGAATCCTTTCCTGGGCAATTCAAGAATTGGTTTTACGCTATTATTGTAATGAGTACTGTTTTAGAAGGAGTTCCTCCCACCAAAACAATCTTTGGATATGCTTCTGTTCGAGATGAAAAAGGAGAAGAAATGCATAAATCGAAAGGAAATGCTATTTGGTTTGATGAGGCGGTTGAAAAAATAGGAGCAGATCCGATGCGGTGGATGTATGTGCGACAGAATCCTGCCAATAATTTACTTTTTGGATATAGAGCGGCTCAAGAAACACAAAGAAAACTTTTTACTCTTTGGAATAGTTTTAGCTTTCTTAAGACTTACGTTTCTTTAGGTGAGATTTCTGATATTGATATTGAAAGATATTCTTCTGATAATCTGTTAGATAGGTGGATTATTTCTCGAGTTAATAGTTTAATAAGAAATGTAACAGATGCTCTAGAAAGATACAATCCAGCTCAGGCTTCTTTGGCGATAGAGAAGTTTTTTATAGACGATCTTTCTTTGTGGTATATCAGAAGATCTCGCAGAAGATTTCAAAAGCCTGCTAGCAAAAAAGAAAAATTGGAAGCAGCTATAACCCTTTATAAAGTTATGTTGACTTTGACAAAGCTGATTGCTCCAATGGTTCCTTTCTTTGCCGAATCTATTTATCAGGAATTAAGGACTAAAAAAATGCCTCTTTCTGTTCATTTGTGTGACTGGCCATTTTTCAAAAAAGAGGAAATTGATGAGGAATTAGACAAGAAGATGAAAGAAGTAAGACAAATTGTCTCGCTTGCTCTTGCTAAAAGAGCAGAGAAAAGAATAAAAGTTCGTCAACCATTAAGAGAATTGAAGATTAAAGATGCTTTTCTCCAAAAAGAGAAAGATTTGCTTGAGCTGGTGAAAGAAGAGGTTAATGTTAAAAAAATAACTTTTGACAAAAAACTACAAGAAAGAATAGAATTGGATTTTCACATCACCCCCCGCTTAAAAGAAGAAGGGATTGCGAGGGAGGTTGTTCGTCAAATTCAGGAAATGCGCAAAAAAGCTGGGTGCAAACCCTGGCATAAAGTTGTTGTGCGTTATTCTGGAGAGGGTGATTTAGATAAGATTCTTAACAAGAAAGCAGATTATATTCTTGAAGAAACACGGGCTGATAGATTTGAATCGGGAAAAAGACCCAAAGAGGTGTTTGATATAGAAAAAGTTTTTAAGATAGACGGTAAGGAATTATGGATAGCTATTAAGAAGATATAGATGTTTTTATATATTTATGTTTATTCAATACAAAACTCCTGCTATTTTTTTAGGCTCAGATGATATTGCAGAAGCAGATAGGCTTTTTGTGGTTTTTACAAAAAAATTTGGTAAGCTAAAAATATTAGGAAGAGCAATAAGAAAAATTAAATCTAAGTTAAGAGGAGGTACTTTAATATTTTCTCTTTCCTATATTGAGTTTATTCAGGGGAAAACCTACAAAACTCTTACTGAAGCTATTGTTCTGGATTCTTTTCTGGCGTTAAGAAAAAATATTTATGCACTAAAGACAGCTAAGAAGATTGCTGAAGTTTTTGATTTTTTTGTAAGAGGACAAGAACCGGATTTGAAAATCTGGAAACTTCTTTTAGAGAGTTTCAATGCTTTAAGAGAAAAATCGTCATCATCTTCTTGTTTTTTGGTTTATTATTATTTTCTTTGGAATTTTTTCTCAATTCTGGGATATGAAATAAACTTTGGAGAATGTAGTTCTTGCGCAAAAAGAATTAATCAAAATTTTTATTTTGATTACCAAACAGGAGATATTTTCTGTGCCAGCTGTGCTAGAAAATCGGAAAAGAAGAAAGAAATTGATTCTCAGCTTGTAGGGCTTGTAAGTTTTATGTTGAAAAAACCTATAGATTTGGTGCTTAAATTAGAAATACCTCTTCAGAGAAAGAAACAACTGAAAGAATTTACCCAAGCTTATCTCAACTACCTTAAGAGTCTATACTAGCAATGATTGAATTTCCATCGTTTTTTTGTTAGAATGAAAAAATTGGAATAAAAACTGAGGACTATGAGAAAGATCATCTTTTTTATTACAATCTCGACTTTAATTTTAGGGATTATTGGCTGGTGGTATTATCAAAAAAATACCTATTCCAAAGAAATATTGAAATTAGAAATTATTGGTCCGGAAAAGGTGAACTTAGGAGACGAAGTGGAATACATAGTGAAGTACAGAAATAATGGAGATGTAAGATTAGAAGAACCTAAATTAATTTTTGAATATCCAACTCATTCTATTTTAGAGAAAGGAGCACATATACGTGAGGAAATTAATTCCAAAAAATTAGGAGGACCTATTTATCCGGGTCAGGAGAGAACTATTAAATTTAGGGCGCGTCTTCTCGGGAAAGAAAATGAAGTAAAAGTAGCTAAAGCTTGGTTGAGTTTCCGTCCAAGAAATCTGAGTGCACGTTACGAATCAGTGACTACTTGTAATACTCTTATTGAGCATGTTCCTATAACTTTCCAATTTGACTTACCTTCTAAAATTGAATCCGGAAGAGAGTTTGATTTTAGATTAAATTATTTCTCAAATACAGATTTTCCTCTTTCTGACTTGGGAATAAAAATAGAATATCCAGATGGTTTTGAATTCAAAAGCGCTACCCCAAAATCTTTAGGAGATAAAGAGTGGGAGATACCTATTTTAAATAAAGCCGAAGGTGGAAGAATAGAAATTACCGGAGATCTCCAAGGAGAAGTAGGAGAAAATAAAATTTTTAAAGCAATGCTTGGTATTTGGCAGGGAGGAGAATTTGTAATTTTAAAAGAGATTTATAAGGGAGTTGAAATTGTAGAACCCAACCTTTATATCATCCAGCAGATAAATGGAAACCCTGAATATGTAGCAAGTCCTGGTGATCTTTTGCACTATGAGATTTTTCTTAGGAATTTAGGGAAAGAACCATTAGAGAATCTATTTGTAGTAATTAGACTAAAAGGAGAAGCTTATGATCTTGATACAGTAAATACTTTAACTGGAAATTTTCAAGCAGGCGATAATTCAGTATTGTTTGATTGGCGTAAGAATCATCAGCTGGAGTTCTTAAATCCTCAAGAAGAAGCAAAAATAGAGTTTTGGGTTGAACTAAAGAAAGAATGGGATGTTTCTAATATAGAGGAAGAGAAGAATCCTACAATAAAAGATGAGATTTCTGTTTTGGGCACAAGAAAAGAATTTGAGACGAAGGTTAATTCTCGATTAGAGATTGTTCAAAAAGGATATTTCCAGGATGAGGTTTTCGGTAATTCCGGCCCTATGCCTCCGAGAGTGGGAGAAAAGACTACTTTTACAATTATTTGGCAGGTTAGAAATTATTTTAATAAAGTCAAAGATATAAAGGTAAAAGCAACTCTTCCTCAAAATGTTGAGCTTACTGGAAAAATCTTTCCCGAAGATCAATCTCAGAAATTTGCTTTTGATTCTCAGTCTCATGAGATTATTTGGAATATTGGAGAATTAGAGCCAGGAACAGGTGTGATCAATGATCCGCTAAATATTGCTTTTCAGGTTTCACTTAGGCCGACCTCTGATCAGAAAGGTTCTCCTGCCTTGCTAATAAAAGAAGCAAGAATTATCGGGGAAGATGAATGGACTAGTCAAATCATAGATAGCACTTCTCCAGAAATTGATACTACCCTTCCAGACGATCCTACGATTTCGGAAGAAACGGGAAAAGTTCAATAGTAGTTATTTAGAAGATGCAAAAGAGTCCCTCTTTTGAGGGCTTTTCTTTTTTGGTAAAAAAGGTAAAATAAAAAAATGATTTCAAATAAAAATAACACAGATTTAATGGAAAAAATTGTCTCTCTTGCTAAAAGAAGAGGATTTATTTTTCCTTCTTCGGAAATATATGGAGGATTTGGTTCGGGTTATGATTATGGTCCGTTAGGAGTGGAGCTCAAAAATAATATTAAAAAAGAATGGTGGAGAGAAATGATTCAAATTCATGATAATATTGTAGGGTTAGACTCATCTATTTTAATGAATCCCAAAGTATGGGAAGCTTCGGGTCATCTGACAGCTGGATTTGCTGATTTCTTAGTAGAATGTAAAAAATGCCACAAAAGATTCAAAGGTGACGAAATAAAAGACAAATGTCCTGAGTGTGGTGGTTCTTTAACTTCTCCCAAAAAGTTTAATTTAATGATGAAAACTTTTGCTGGTCCAGTAGAAGAAGAAAGCTCTCTTGTTTATCTGAGAGCCGAAACTACTCAAGGAATCTATGTGAACTTTAAAAACGTTTTGAATTCAATGAGGTTAAAGATTCCTTTTGGTATAGCTCAGATAGGAAAAGCGTTTCGTAATGAAATTAATCCAAAGAATTTCATCTATAGGACAAGAGAGTTTGAACAGATGGAAATGGAATGGTTCTGTCATCCTAAAGAGGCTCCGCGATATTTTGAATTCTGGAAAGAAGAAAGGATGAAATGGTATCAAAATTTAGGTATTAAAAAAGAGAATTTGAGAATAAAAGAAATTCCAAAAGAAGATCTTCCTCATTATGCTAAACAAGGAGCTGACCTTGAATACAAATTTCCTTTTGGTTGGGGGGAACTGGAAGCAATTCATAATCGAGGAGATTGGGATTTATCCAATCATTCAAAACATTCAGGCCAAGATTTGGGTTATTTAGATCCCGATACCGGAAAGAAATACTATCCCTATATTGTAGAAACATCAGCAGGTGTAGATAGATCGGTTTTAGCTTTTCTCTCAGAAGCTTATTCAGAAGTAAAAGGAGGAAGAACTCAGACTACAAAGTCCACCAAAGAAATAGAAATTCTTCTTTCTCTTCATAAAAGATTAGCCCCAATCAAAGTAGCAGTTTTGCCTTTGGTGAGAAACAAAAAGGAACTTACTCAAAAAGCAAAAGAAATATATCAAGATTTAAAAAGACATTTAAGATGCCAATATGACGAAGTAGGCTCTATTGGTAGAAGATATCGCCGGCAGGATGAAATTGGTACGCTCTTTGCAGTTACTGTTGATTTTGAGACACTTGAGAAAAATGATGTTACAGTTCGGGACAGAGATACGATGAAGCAAGTAAGAGTGCCAATTGTTGAACTTCTCGATTTTATAAAACAAAAATTAGAAGATTAGTTCTATGGATCGGCCAATTATTACCTGCGGCGCAATTCTCAGAAGAAATAATAAGATCCTGCTTACCAAAAGAAATGTTCCTCCTTTTGAGAATCACTGGTGTCTTCCGGGAGGACATATAGAAAAAGGAGAAACAGTAAAACAGGCTATTAAAAGAGAAGTAAAAGAAGAAACAGGTTTGGATTTTTCTCCTAAATTTGTCGGATACTGGGACGAAATTATTCCTTCAATTGAATGGCATGCAGTTGTTTTAGTTTTTGAGGGTAGTTTTAGGGGTAAAATAATTCCTCAAAAAAGCGAAGTAAAGGAAATTAAGTGGTTTTCCGAGAAAGAAATTAAAAATTTATCTCTTGCTTTTTTTCATAAAGAAATTTTAGAAAAATATTTTTATGCAAAAAAAATACAAAAAAAACATCTTTAAGAACGGACTGAGAGTTATAAGTGTTCCTATGCAAAACACAAGAGCGGTAACAGTTTTGGTTATGGTTGGAGCAGGAACGAAATACGAAACAAAAGATACAAACGGTATTTCTCATTTTTTGGAACATATGTTTTTTAAAGGTACCAAAAAGAGACCTAACACTTTAAAGGTTGCTGAGACGCTTGATAGAATAGGAGGAGAATATAATGCGTTTACTTCCAAAGAATTTACAGGATACTGGGCAAAAGTAGAGTGTTCACATTTAGATTTAGCTCTAGATTGGGTATCGGATATACTTTTGAATTCTCAGTTCAAGGAAAAAGAAATAGAGAAAGAAAAAGGAGTTATTATTGAAGAATTTAATATGTATTTAGATACTCCCATAGCCTTAATTGGCGATTTGTGGGAGAAACTACTTTACGGAGATCAGCCAGCAGGATGGATGACCTTGGGCAGGAAAGAGAATATTTTAAGGTTTAGAAGAAAGGATTTTATAAGATATCTTAAGACACACTATTCCTCAAAGAATACTGTCATATGTGTTGCTGGAAATTTAGATTCAGCAGATGTTGAGAAAAAAGTAAGAAAATATTTTAGCAAAATTCAAGATATACAACCTTCTTCAAAGCCATCCGTTGTAGAAAAACAAACGGTTCCAAATAGTCTAGTTTATTTTAAAGAGACTGATCAGACTCATATTGCATTAGGTGTAAGAGGGTATAGTTTATTCCACAAAGAACGATTTGCTCAGATACTTCTTGCTAAAATTTTGGGAGGCTTCATGAGTTCTCGCCTTTTTATTTCTGTTCGTGAAAAAAGGGGTTTAGCATATTATATCAGAACTGTTTCTGAGAGCACTACTGATACCGGTTATCTTGTGACCTTTGCCGGAATAGATAATAGGAATGTAGGAGAGGCTATTAAAATTATTTTAAAAGAATATAATGATTTAAAAAGAAAAAGAATAAGCAATAGTGAGCTCAAAAAAGCAAAAGATAATCTAAGGGGATCAATTTTGCTTTCTTTGGAATCGTCTGATGTTCAAGCATCTTTCTATGCTACTCAAGAGATTTTAACAGGAAAAGTTCTTACACCCGAAGAAAAAATTGATCAACTTGAGAAGGTCACACCGAAAGATATTCAGAAAGTAGCTCGAGCAATCTTCAAACCAGAAAATCTTAATTTGGTGTTGATAGGTCCTTTTAGAGAAAAACAAAGATTTAATAATTTGTTAAAAATATAGAAGAATGGAAAACAAATCTATTTTAGATATTTCGTGGGGAACGATATTTAAAATATCTGTCACTGTTATTTTTCTTTATTTTCTGTATTTGATTAGAGAAATCATTATATGGTTTATTTTTGCGTTAGTGATTTCTATTTTGATGGAGCCGGCCGTTGGCTTACTTTCTAGAAGAAAAGTTCCTCGAGTAGTAGCTGTTGTAACTGTTTATGCGCTTATCTTTGGTTTAATAGGATATTTTCTTTATTTGGTCCTCCCCTTTTTTATATCCGAAATTCAACATTTCTCTGAGGTTTTTCCGCAGCAGCTTAAAGGATATTTCCAAAGAGTTTCTCCTTTATTTAGCAAATTTGGGATAGAAGCTTTTGAAAATCTTGATGCTTTTTTGCAAAATGTCAAAAAGCCATTTCAGGAGATGGGAAGAAACGTCTTCTCCAGCATTATTTCTCTTTTTGGAGGAGTTCTTGCTGCTTTCTTTACAATCAGTCTTTCTGTGTTTCTCTCACTTGAGAAAGATCTTATGGAAAAGGGATTGGCAGTTGTGTTTCCCAAAAAGTATGAAGAATATTTGTTTAATCTATGGAGAAGATCTAAGCAAAAAGTTACCGGTTGGTTTTTAATGCGTATTATTGGAGTAATATTTGTTGGGATTGCTTCCTATATTTCCTTTCAGGTTTTAGATGTAGAGTATCCCGTTTCTTTGGCAGCAATAGGAGGAATCTTTGATTTTGTTCCAATTATCGGACCCAGTGTGGCAGGAATCCTTATTTTTGCTGTTGTCTCTTTAGATAGTTTATTAAAAGCTTCTTTTGTTCTTGCTGTTTTCGGGCTTATTCAGGTAATTGAGAATACAATAGTATTGCCAGTTTTGGCAAGAAAGATGATTAAGATTCCACCAGTGCTTGTTTTGGTCGCTCTTTTTATCGGCGGAAAACTTTGGGGAGTAATGGGAGCAATTCTGCTTGTGCCTTTGGTTGCTATTTTATTTGAGTTTTTAAAGGATTTTTTGTCTGAAAAAAGAGAAGAGATATTTTCTTCTTATAAATCAGAAGAAGAACCCCTCTGATTATCTTGACAAATTATAAAAAATAGCTATAATAAAAATAGCTCTTCATAAGAAAAAAAAGAAGAAAAGGAGGAAAAATATGAAAAAAGAAAGGAAAGATGAGAAGGAGGGATGGGTGCATGTGTGAATGCATCCTATGGGTTTCAGCAACCAATCGTAGAATCAGACCAGAAATGTTGTACAAACAGTTGCAAACGATACCGGGGGTAAAAGGCATATACAGCGTTACTAGATATAAAGATCTAGAGAGAATAGTGGTTCACATAACAGAAATACCCGAGGATATAGTAGAGATCTATAATGAGAATGTTGATGAAATTGTGGATACTGTAGTGCAGGAAGGGAGAGCGCATCCAGAGATATCGCGACTGATCTGCAAATACGATAATCTAGTAAAGTGGATTGTCAAGAAAATTCAGGAGATTCCGATGGTGCGTGATGTAAAGATCATAGAGAAACTCGAGAAACCCTAAAACCCTTTTTTATTTTATATCATACATATGGCAGCCAAAGAGCTGCTTCTTTTTTCTTGCAGTAGAAGTAAAATTCTGCTATCCTTAAGAAAGGAGGGGTCAAGATTACACTAAAGAGAAAAAAGATAAAGATTATATTTCCCAAGAAAGAGTTAATTGAAAGGAGGCGTTGGCAGTGGAAAGAAATAGAAATTCTGGAAAAATTTCTTGATGATGATAGCAATAATTTTGATGAACTAATAACGTCTGTTGTATTAAGATCAGGACAGATTGCTCCGCAAGAATTAAACAAGTTTCTAAAGTGGGTTAAGAGCAATGTTTCAATAGAATTTTCGGGAAGTAAAGAAAACGATACAAGGATCATAGTGAATAAATTATTAAGAAAGAAAAAACAATCAAGATTAGGAGTTTTTCCCTGGCTTGGATATATATTCTTCTGGCTTGCCAAAACATGGAAGAATTCTTGGGAAAATTATAGAGGAAATCATTAATCTACCTGGCCTTAAGGCTGGGTTTTTCAAATGTTTTTCAAATATGCTGTTTGATACTCATTGTCATCTTAATTTCAGAGCTTTTAGAGATGATTATGATGCAGTTATAGAAAAATGTCTTGAGAAAAAAATATGGATAGTAAATGTGGGTACTAAATACGAAACTTCCAAGAAAGCGATAGAAATTGCCGATAAATATAGCGAAGGTGTTTTTGCAGCAATAGGATTGCATCCGATCCATCTTGATACGGGCTTGGTAAAGATGAAAATAGATCAAGAAGAAATTGAATTTAAGAGCAGAGAGGAGAGTTTTGATTATCAGAAGTACAAAGAATTAGCTCAATCTTCAAATAGAGTCATAGCTATTGGCGAAATAGGTCTTGATTATTATTGGAGACCTAAAACCAAGAAGAAAAAAGAATTGTTTAAAGAAAAACAACGCTCTTTGTTTTTGGAGCAATTGAAGTTGGCAAAAGAGTTGAAGCTACCTGTTATTTTGCATTGTCGGATGGCGCATTATGATCTAATAGAAATTCTTTTAGAAAATTCTGACCTTCTTCCTCAGAAAGCCGTAGCTCATAGTTTTGTGGGCACAAAAGAAGAGCTTAAAAAATATCTTGAATTCGGTTTTTACATAGGTTTTAATGGTATTATTTTCAAAGATATCCCGGGCATAAATTTTAAAGAAGTGATTGATTATGTTCCCTTAGAAAGAATTCTTATAGAAACCGATGCTCCTTATCTTACTCCTCCTTTTCTTGGTAATGAAAGAAATACCCCTCTTAATGTAATTTATGTAGCAAAAGAAATATCGAATATTAAGAAAATACCTTTTGATAAATTTACTGAGTTGACTACAGAAAATGCTAGATTATTTTTTGGGCTGGCTTGACGATGGCTGTCATACAGGTTATCCTAAAGTAGTACCTTAGGAAGGGAGAAAGATGAGAAGAAAACAAAAAATAAAGGGTGTGTTTACATCTCTTACTCCTGAAGAAAAAGAAATTATTTCTCCTGCGATTCATTTGCTTCTTTTAAGAAAGCCTCTCAAAGTAAAAAAGAACAAGTTGAATCAGAAATGGATGTGACTTTTAATACTCTCTTTAATATTTAGCCCTGGCGGGCTATTTTCTTTTCTCCGTTATTTCTTGACAAATAAATTTATTTTACGCATAATATACACAGAAACGAAAGAGTTTTCTTTCGTTTCTGGAGTTCATTGATAATTAAAAAGGAGGTAGAAAAGGAATGGAAAATGAAGAAAATGATAAGAAAGGGAGAGGTAAAAAAATATGGAGAGAGTTGAGACTTCCCTTGCGTGTAAGTATACCTGGCTGGTTGGTTCTTTTTGCGTTTCTTGGTTCGTTGATCTTAGGAGAAGGAATGATTGAGTTTCTCGCATTATTGCTGGCAGTTTTGCTTGTGATTGTGTGGATAGCGATGTTTATAGGAATTCCTGTATTCTTAGAGATGTCTGGCAAAGAAGTGATATTCTTATGGATGCTAACGATTTCCGAGGTAATTATTTTTGTTGAGGTAGCAAAATCATGGTTTCATTCCGTTGCAATGTTTTTCTATATAAACATCTGGATAATCCAGGCAATTTTCTGGGCTGTTGTGATTGCTCTAGGAATAGGATATGTGGTTTACAAGGCGACATCGTTCAGTGTTAATAAGGCAGGAACTCTTGCTTTTGGTTTAGCTATAATTTTGTTGATTATCTTTATACCTGTGTTTGGTCTTCTTTCGGCCACATATACTAAATGTTATTTGGCTGAGACGCTTCCGATAGAAGAAATTTCTGATCTGCCAGTGCTTGATGAAAACTTTACACGAACAATTCCGATGAAAGTAGCAGATAGGTATGCGATAGATGCTTGTCAGTTTCCTCAACATCGACCTAAAAAACCTTCCGATATAGTTATGGTTAACGGAAGTCCTTGCTGGGGATATATTCTTGTGCCTGATGGTTGGGTGAACTATTTTGCTATAAAGTCGGCGGGAGCGATTCTTGTGGATATGACAACTGTTCAGAAAGAAACGATGGTTCATAAAATTCCCTTTAAGTATGCTCCTGATCAAGGAATAGAAGATGATATTTATTGGCAGATTTTTCAGAGGAACTATTGGGTTGATCCAGAAAGAGCAATGGTAGTCCCGTACTTTAACAATGGATCCTGGGAGTATTACTTGGCAGTACCTTATATTTCTTACGAAACGCACTTTACTTTTCCTATTTGGTATAGAGTACCAAAATGGGGTGGAGTTTTTCTGGTTTCTTCAGATGGAGAAATTCAAGATTTGACCCCTTTGGAAGCAAGAGATTTGTCAATTCTTCAAGGACAAAAGATATTTCCTGAAAAATTGATCTTGGAGTATATAGACAGTCAAAGATATTGGAAAGCTAAAAATTCATGGTGGGATGCAGCAATGAATGTATGGTTTTCGCATGAGCAAGACATAGAAGTGACAGATGTATCTGAACAAGGCAACAAACAGCCTTTCCTTCTAAACACAGAAGAAGGTCTTAAGTGGGTTGTGTGTGTAGAGCCTTGGGGAGAGGCGCATGGAATTTATCGGATATATTTGATTGATGCGCGAGATCCAGATGCTTCAATAGAGGTAAAATATTACCCTAAAGGAGCAGAGATAGGTCCTGTTAAAGCTTGTGATTATGTAAGAAAGTCAAATCCTTTAGTAGACTGGTCTTTGTTTGATGTAGTTGAACCTATTCCAATTACCCCGGGAGGTAAATTGCTATGGGAAGTAAGAATAGTTCCTGAGGACGGAAGCGGTGTATCTTATGTAGCTTTTGTAGATCCTCAGACGGGTGAAGTACGGAGTTTTCGGGAAGATAGCGAAATCAAAAATTTCTTAGCAGGCGGAAGTCAATTATCTGTTTTTAGTCGTAATCAGAGCATCGTTGGGAGTGTTGAAGATGTTTATAGTTTTGTAGAAAACGGAAGCACACGATGGATTGTTGTTCTTGTTCTTAACAACGATACAAGGGTAAATTGTTGGGGTTACGTTGAATACTTGTCATCTTCAGAGATTGAGAAGATTCTAGCTCTTAGACCAGGCACAAAAGTAAATATTGAATTGACAGAAGAATACCTTATAAGCAAGATCAACATTTTATCTTAGATAACACACCTTCTTTTTATTTTTTGGTGTGTTTTTTTTGTTTCAAATTAGAACTTGAAAAATAGAATTTTTTTTGTAAGAATTAAAAAATTAAAGATATGAAATACAACCCTCAAGAAATAGAGAAAAAATGGCAGGATTTTTGGGAGAGAAATAATTTTTGGCGAGCTCAGGATTTTTCAGATAAACCCAAACAGTATATTTTGGTAGAGTTTCCTTATCCTTCGGGAGAAGGTCTTCATGTGGGACATGTAAGAGGTTATACAGCAATGGATATTATTGCAAGAAAAAGACGAATGGAAGGATATAATGTTTTATTTCCTATAGGGTGGGATGCTTTTGGGTTGCCTGCCGAAAATTATGCTATTAAGAAGGGTATTCATCCATCAAAGACTGTAGAAAAGAATATTGAGAATTACAGACGTCAGATTAAAAGTTTAGGTCTTTCCTTTGATTGGTCGCGAGAAATCAATACTACTAACCCAAAGTATTATAAATGGACTCAGTGGATTTTTGTTCAGCTCTTTAAGAAAGGTCTGGCTTATCAAGCAGAAATTCCTATTAATTGGTGTCCTTCTTGCAAGATAGGTCTTGCTCACGAGGAAGTAGTTGGAGGAAAATGTGAGAGATGTGGTACACCAGTGGTTCAGAAGAAGAAGAAGCAATGGATGCTTCGTATTACTAAATATGCTGATAGATTAATTGATGATCTTAAAAGTTTAGATTTCTTGGATGAAATTAAAACTCAGCAGATAGAATGGATTGGAAGAAGTTATGGGACTGAGATAGATTTTCGAGTGAAGGATTCTGATAAGATAATTAAGGTATTTACTACTCGTCCTGATACTCTCTTTGGAGTGACAGCAGTTGTGATAGCTCCCGAACATCCTCTTGTAGATGAATTAATTAAACCTCCTTATCTTAAAGAGGCGAAAGATTATATTGAGAGATCAAAACATAAAACAGAATTTGAAAGAACGAAATTAGAGAAAGAAAAGACAGGGGTTTTTACAGGTTCTTATTGTATTAATCCAGTAAACAATGAAGAAGTGGCTGTATGGATTGGTGATTATGTTATCGCCACTTATGGAGGAGGGGCTGTGATGGTAGTTCCTGCTCATGATAAAAGAGATTATCAGTTTGCTAAAAAATACGGTCTTGAGATAAAAGAAGTTATCAAAGGTGGAGATATTTCCAGAGAGGCCTTTGTAGAGTATGGAAGATTAATCAATTCTGGTGAATTTTCTGGAATGACTTCTCAAGAGGCTATTGAAAAAATTACACAATGGTTAGAAAAGAAAGGTTTAGGAAAAAAGACGGTACATTACAAACTAAGAGATTGGATTTTCTCAAGACAGCATTATTGGGGAGAACCTATTCCTATTGTACATTGTTCTAAATGTGGTCCTGTGCCTGTTCCTGAAGAAGAATTGCCGGTACAACTTCCTTATGTTGAAAAATATCAACCCACCACTACAGGGGAATCTCCTTTAGCAACGATTGAAGAATGGGTTAATGTTCGATGTCCAAAATGTGGCGGCCCGGCACGAAGAGAAACAGATACTATGCCTAACTGGGCAGGATCGAACTGGTATTTTATGAGATATTGTGATCCCCAAAATGATGATCGGCTGGCTGATTTTGATAAGTTGAAATACTGGCTTCCTGTTGATTGGTATGACGGCGGGCCTGAACATATTACTCTTCACCTTCTTTATTCTCGGTTTATTTATAAGTTTCTTTACGATATTGGAGTGACTCCTACTTCTGAGCCTTATCACAAAAGAACTCTTCACGGAATAGTATTAGCCCAAGACGGAAGAAAAATGTCGAAATCATTGGGAAATGTAGTGAATCCTGATGATGTGATAGGAAAATATGGAGCAGATACATTGAGAGTTTACGAAATGTTTATGGGTCCTTTCGATCAAGCTATTGCTTGGAATCCAGAAAGCGTTAATGGGGTTTTTAAGTTTCTCAGAAAGGTTTGGAACTTAGTTATTGAATGTAAGAATAATCAAGAGAACAATCTAGAAGTTTTAAAAAAAGTTCATCAATTAAACAAAAAGATTAGTGAGGATATAGAACAAGCAAAGTTTAATACAGCGATAGCTGCTTTTATGGAGTTTGTTAATTTTGCTCAAGCAAATAAAGAGAAAATAGGAAAGAAAGTTTTAGAAAGAATGCTTTTATTGCTTGCTCCTTTTGCTCCTCATATATCGGAAGAGTTATGGAAAGTTACTGGACATCAAAGAAGTATCTTTGAAGAGAAATGGCCAGAGTATAATCCAGAGCTAGTAAAAGAAGAGACAATTTTACTTGTAATTCAAGTTAATGGGAAGGTGCGAGATAAAATAGAAGTATCAGCTGATATCTCTCAAGAAGAAGCTAAGAAGCTTGCATTAAAACAAGAAAAAGTACAAAATTGGATAGGCAATAAAGAAATTAAGAAAGTTATATTTGTGCCCAAAAAACTTATTAATATAGTAGTTTAATTATGTGCGGAATCGTAGGATATATTGGAAAAAGACCTGCTCTACCAATTCTTGTGGCAGGATTGAAAAGATTAGAATATCGAGGATATGATAGCTTTGGTTTTTTTGCTCTTAATGATGTATCACATTTTCTACTTAAAAAAGTAGGTAAGATTTCTGAATGGGAAGAGAAGATTTTAGAGACAGATTTTAAGGGAAATTTAGGGATTGGTCATACGCGTTGGGCAACTACTGGAGAAGTGACAGAGAAGAATGCTCATCCTCATTGGGATTGTAATAGAGAGATTTATTTGGTTCATAACGGGATTATAGAAAATTATCAAGAACTTAAAAAAGATCTTGTTAGAGAAGGTCATTGCTTTGTTTCAGATACTGACACAGAAGTTTTTTCTCATCTTATTGAGGAGTATTTAAAAAATCAAAATAAATTAGAGGAAGCTGTAAGGGAAGCTCTTAAAAAAATAAAAGGGAATTATGCTATTGCGGTGGTATCGAAAAGAGATCCTGGAAAACTTGTGGTTGCACGATTAGGTGCTCCTCTTCTTATAGGTCTTTCAGATGGGGAATATTTTATAGCATCGGATCCTGCAGCAATGATTTCTTATACTCGTCAAGTTATTAATTTAGATGATAATGAAATAGCTGTTCTTACTCCTCAAAACCATTTTGTTTTAAAAGAAAAACCTATAGAACGAATTGACTGGGAGATTAAAGAAGCTCAAAAAAATGGTTTTTCTCATTTTATGCTTAAAGAAATATTTGAAGAGCCAGAAGTGATAACTGAAGCAATAAAAGGGAGAATAGATTTTGAAAGAGGTTTAGCAAGGTTAGGAGGTCTTGAACAGGCATCAGAAAAATTAAGTAAGATAGAAAGAGTTATTATAACAGGCTGTGGAACAGCAAGATATGCAGGAATGGTGGGAGAATATATGTTTGAAGAATATGCAAAGGTTCCTACGAAAGTAGAAGTAGCTTCAGAATTTCGTTACCGCAATCCTCTTTTGGACGAGAAAACAGTTCTTTTAGCTATTTCTCAATCAGGAGAGACTGCAGATACTTTGGAAGCTATAAGAGAAGCAAAAAGAAGAGGAAGTCTCACTTTAGGGCTAGTGAATAGAGTTGGGTCTTCTATTGCCCGTGAAACAGATGCAGGAGTCTATAATAGAGCAGGGTTAGAGATAGGAGTGGCTGCCACGAAATCATTTGTTTCTCAACTTACAATCCTTGCTTTGCTTACTGTATTCCTGGGAAGAAAAAGAGAAATGAGTTTAGTAATGGGAAGAAGAATTCTTGAAGAAATTAATAAGCTACCTCAACTTGCAGAAAGAATTCTTAAACAGTCCGATTTTATCAAAGAGCTAGCTGAAAAATATTCAGAATATAGAAATTTTATCTATTTGGGAAGAAAATATAATTTTCCAATTGCTCTTGAGGGATCTTTAAAACTTAAAGAAATTGCATGGAAAATTCATGCAGAAGGTATTTGTGGGGGAGAAATAAAGCATGGCCCCATCGCTTTGCTTGATGAAGACTTTCCTGTTGTATGTATTGCTCCCTCTGATTCGGTTTATGAAAAAATGAGAAATGCTATCGAAGAAGTAAAATCAAGAAATGGTAAGGTTTTGGCTATAGTAACAGAAGGAAATAGGGAAATAAAAGAGTTGGCAGATGATGTTGTTTATATTCCTAAAACCCTAGAAATGCTTACTCCAATTCTTTCTGTCATTCCTCTACATTTATTTGCCGCCTATCTTGGACTAGAATTGGGATTAGATATTGATAAACCTCGTAATTTGGCAAAATCAGTTACTGTTGAATAAGTAATTCTTAAGATTTTTTGCAAACAATCCACAGAGTTTTTCTGTGGATTATTTTTATGTTTTTCTGGCAAAATATATGATAAAATATAACAATGTTTCAAGGTAAGAAGTATGAGAAAGATTAATTTTTTGATCTTTGTTCTAATTCTGCTGATTACTTTGTTTTATTTCCCTCAAATAGTATTTGGAGCTTTTAATATTACTCAGTTTTTTATTCAGCCTTCTACAGCTCCAGCTCCTTGTAATGCTCAATTGAGTTTGCAGGTTCAATCAAATCATCCTCCTCCAAATGGATATAAAGTCACTTATGATTGTGGAACCGGGGATGGACAGGGATGTGTTCACGATCTTCCTGGTCAGAGGAGTATAGTAGATATTTGTATATGTCATTATCCTACACCAGGTGTTTATACTGCGACGGTTACTGTAAAAAGCAAAAATTCTCCTCTTACACGAACAGCGAGCGCTACTTTTACAGCTACAGATAGTGGGTGTACAGATACTGATAGCGATGTAAATCATTATGATGGGAAAGATTATGATGAATTTGGAACTTGCCAGGACGCTTCTGGTTCTCACTCTGATCAATGCACTCCTTCTGGGACTTTAACGGAATATTATTGCAAATCTGGAACCTGCAAGACCAAAAACAAAACTTGTTCTGGAGGAAAGGTGTGCAGTGGTGGTGCTTGTGTAGCACCTTCATGTAACGATCCTGACGGAAATGATATTACTCAACAGACAACATGTACTGATGCTTCAGGAAGTCATACAGATCGATGTACTCCTGGTCCTATGGGTGCAGTTCAGG
>JAGGXC010000030.1 GCA_021163265.1 bacterium
ATATATATCATAATAAATATTCTTAATTATCTCTAAAATTATTGCTTTCTCAGATATTGAGCTGCTTTTTCCGGCTCAACTGTAGAAATTTCGATTCTTGCTCCTAACTCAAAACCAGCCCACGTAGAAGTTTTTGGAAGAATAGTAAAATGCCAATGATAGTAATTGTAATTTCTACCATCACAAGGAGCGGTATGTAAATAAAAATTATAAGAAGGTGCACCCAAGCCTTTGTAGAGTTTATAGAAAGCAACCTTAAAAGCTTCACTCAAGCTCCACTTTTCTTTCTCTGTTATTCTTTCAAAATAGGGCCGGTGTTTTTTGGGAGAAACAATCATCTCAAAAGCAGATTTTGATGCAAAAGGACAAACAACTATAAAATCCTTATTTTCAAAAACGATCCTTTTCTTCACCTTCTGTTCCCATTTTCCCATTACACAATAAATACATTTTTTGTGTTTTTTAAAATACCTTGAAGAATTCTCAAGAGCATTTTTTAAATCAACATCAACAAGAGGAGTAGTAATAATCTGAGAATGAGGATGAGCAATAGAAGCTCCCGCCCTGCGCCCGTGATTATGAAAGATAGAAATGTAGCTAACAAATTTTTCTTTCATCAAAGATAAATAGCGCGATTGATAAACATCTATTAATTCCTTTATCCGCTTAACTGAGAGCTGAGCAATTTGGCGATGATGATTACGAAGAACAACTACCTCATGAAAACCAGCAGCGTTAATTTTGTGATATATTCCGCCTTCTATTTCTTCATCTAAACGCGAGGAAGGGAAAAATGCAGGATATTTATTCGGAAGAACAATTGTAGTCCAGTTCCGAGGAATTTTTCCTTCTTTTGTAAGACCAACTCTCTTACCATGAGAAAAAATCAACACCGGAATCTCTTGATCAGATAAATCACAAAATGGACAATCTTTTGTAGTATCTTCTTTTATTTTCTCTCCTTCTTCCTTGAAGGTTTCTGGTCTTCTTGCTCGACCTGTAGCAATCACGACCCAATCACGTGATACAGCATCGAAACGAAGTTCTGAAGGAAATTTAATTTTGAGCTCTTCTTTGTCTTTCTTTGGCATATAACCCTTTAATTAAATTTAATCTTATTCTTAACAGGTCCAAACCCATTTTCACCATATTCTTAAACTTTACTTTTGAATGAGGGTCATTAACCCACCTTATCGGCACTTCTTTAATCTTATATCCAAAAAGCTTAGCAATAACTAACATCTCTACATCAAAAGAAAAACGATCAATTTGACAGCAAGGAAAAATATCTTCAACTGCTTTTTTTGTAAAACATTTAAACCCGCATTGGGTATCTTTTATCTCCCACAAACCAGTAAATATATTTGTAAGCAATCTAAAAGTTCTACCCGTCTGCCTCCGAAACCAAGATTGAGGAGGATCAAGTATTGCTCCTTTAACTACTCGAGAGCCAATTACAATATCAAATCCTTTCTTAAAATATGGCCAAAACTTCTCTATATGATCGATAGTAGTAGAATTATCTGCATCTGTAAATAAACGAAATTCTCCTTTTGCCTCAAGCATCCCTTGCCGTACTACAAAACCTTTTCCTCTATTTTGTTTATTATCGATTAATCGAAGATTTCTTATTCTCTCTGTTGCTCCTCGTACTACATCAGAAGTCCTATCTTGAGATCCATCATTTACTACTATAATCTCGTAATCATAATCTTGAGTAGAAAGATATTTATCTATATCTTCTAAAGTATGAACTATTCTTTTTTCTTCGTTGTATGCAGGAATAATCACCGAAAGACGCATAAATAATAAGTAGATTAATATTAACAGAAAGAATATTTATTTATTATAACACTTTGACAGAAAAAAAATAGACGCTCTTTACACCTCTATTACTGCAAGATCTATCTTAACTCTCTTTATAACTACCATTTTGTCAATACTCTACATCCTTTTTTGGTTACTGCTACTTCGTGTTCAAAGTGAGCCGAAAAAGATCCATCTTGTGTTGTAAAACCGTATCCATCTGGGGCTTTTTTGATACGCCAACTCCCCATAGTCACCATTGGCTCAATACAGAAGACCATTCCTTCTCTAAGAATTACTCCTGTATGTCTTTTTCCATAATTAAGAATCTGAGGATCTTCATGAAGTTCTCTCCCGATACCATGGCCACAGAGATCACGAACTACATTAAATCCTTGCGATTCTACATATCTCTGGATTGTATTACCAATATCTCCTGTAGTATTTCCAGGTCTAACTTTCCTTATTGCCATTCTCAAAGCATCTTTTGTTACTCTTATCAGTCTTTGTTTCTCAAAAGAAATTCTCCCCACACCCACTGTTATTGCCATATCAGAATGAAAACCCTTATAAAAAAGACCTAAATCCAGAGAGACAATATCACCCTCTTGAATTATTCGCTCAAAGGAAGGAACTCCATGCACTATCTCTTCATTTATTGAAACACAAAGAGCGGCAGGAAAGCCGTTGTAATTCTTAAAAGAAGGTTTTGCTCCTGATTTTAAAATAAGTTTTTCAGCTAGCTCATTCAATTCTCCTGTGCTGATACCCGCTCTTACTTTTTCTTTCAATTCTTCAAGAATTTGAGCCAATCTTCTTGCCCCTTCCTCCATTATCTGAATTTCCTCTTTGGTCTTAATTTGAATCATTTGATGATATTCCGAGAGTCTTTAGAATATCAAAATGGAGTTCAGCAGGGGTTTGTTTTCCTTCAACTTCTTTGATTTCCAAATTTTCTTCTCTAAAGTAATTAATTAATGGAAGTGTCCTCTCTTTGTATTCTTTAATCCTCACCTTCATCACTTCTACATTATCAAGCACTCTCACTATCAGCTTAGAACCATCTAACGGACATTTAGTAAGATTCTTTGTTTCTTCATTATATAAAATAGGATGTCTCATTAATGAACATAATCGGCGATGAGAATTTCTAAAAATAGATTCTTCATCCGAAAGATTAATAAGTATCACTTTAATATTTTCTGTTCCATAGAGTTCTTTAAGCAAAGGGATAATAGATTTCCCCTCATAAAGGGTGCGAGGAGAACCAGCCATTACTAAATTTTTATCTTCCTCAAATAGCTTCTTTATTTTCTCCTTTATCAAATATGTAACAAAAGGAGGACTGCATAAAATACCTTTTTCAAACAATTCTTTTTCTTTGGAAATGTAAAACTTTTCTCCATCTACTTCAATATACTCTCCTTCTTTGGCTTCCTTGAATTTCTGTTCAATAATTCTTGAAGTTTCTAAATAGAAAAGATTTAATTTCTCGGAAAGAAGTTGAGCCTGAGTGCCTTTACCCGACCCAGGTGGACCAATTAGGATTATTACTTTTCTCTGCATAAGATCTTTAGATTTTAATAATAATTAAAACAATAATTAAAATGTTTCATATTCTCTCATTCGTAACTGAGCCTTGATTTGTTTCATAGTTTCAAGCACTACACTAACCACAATTAAAAGGGCTGTACCTCCAATTAAAAATCGGAAAGCTGATATGCCTGTAAGACCCTGAATTATCGAAGGAAGAATTGCTATAGTTCCTAGAAAAGTAGCTCCAATAAACAAAATTCTGTTTAAAATATACTTAATAAATTTTGCTGTACTTTCTCCAGGTCTGATACCAGGAACAAAACCACCCATCTTTTGAAGATTTTCTGCTATTGCTTTAGGATCAAAAGTTATTGCTGTATAAAAATAAGTAAAAGCAAATACCAAAACAAAATAGAAAATTCCATAGATCCATGGATTTTTGAAAATATTATTAATTCCTTCTGCCACACTAGCAAGAATTTCGATACCAAGAGAAGAAAAAAGAGTGGCTACCATACCGGGAAGCAACATTAAAGAGAGAGCGAAAATTATAGGAATCACTCCCGCAGGGTTAATATTCATTGGCAGATAAGTAGAAACACCTCCGTACATTTTCATTCCTCTCACTCGTTTAGCATAAGAAACGGGTATGTTGCGTCTTGCTTCCGTCACCATTACTACTCCTGCAATAATAACAATAGCAATAATAAAGAAAAAGAAATAATCGGGAATCCGAGCAGGATTTCCTTCTATATCTATATAGCTCTGATATATAGACATAGGAGTTCGTGCAACAATACCAGCAAAAATCAAAAGAGAAATTCCATTTCCGATTCCCTTCTCAGTAATAAGCTCACCTAACCACATCAAAAAAATACTACCTGCAACTACAGTAGTAACGGAAGTAGCAAGTACAATAGGAGACATACTGCTAATCAAGCCTTGATGCTGAAATAAGGTCAGCATAGCAAACGACTGAATTGCAGCCAATGGCACTGTAAGGATCCTTCCGTATTGATTAATTTTTTGACGACCGGCTTCTCCTTCTTCCTTGTACATCTTTTCTAATTGAGGAAAGATCATCGTCAAAAGCTGCAAGATAATAACAGCAGTAATATATGGTCCCAATCCTAACATTACAATCGAAAGACGACTTAAAGCCCCTCCTGTGAAAATATTTAAAAGACCAAGCATCTGATTTGCCTCAAAAAGATCTCTCAAGCGCGAAGTATCAATCCCTGGTATAGGAATATTTGCCATTATTCGAAAAACAACAAAAACTCCTAGTATAAATAAGATTTTCTTTCTAAGGTCAGGTATTTTAAAAATCTGAATAAATTTTTGAAGCCACATATTAAAAATTTATTTTTCTTTAATCTTTCCCTTTGCTTTCTTTATTTTCTCCTGAGCAGCTTTAGAAAGCTGACACCCTTCTACCACAATAGCCTTACTAATTTCTCCATTTCCCAGAATTTTCACTTGAGGGATTCTTCCTTTAATCCGTTTTATTATTCCTTTCTCTACCAAACTCCGAGGAGTAACTTTTTCACCCTCTTGAAAATACTTCTCAATAATTGAAAGATTTACCGCTACTGGTTTTGCTGATACAGGCTTAAACTTATAGCCTCTAAGTTTTGGGTATTTCTTTATTAATTCTCTAATAATAGGCTGTAATTTATGACCAGCTCTTGCTTTTTGTCCTTTTATTCCTCTTCCTGAATAAGTGCCTTTCTTACCTCCTCTACCTACTCTTTTTTTCTGTTTCTTTTTATTTTCTGGTTGTAATTGATGAAGCTGCATATGTCTTTATTTTGCTCGCACTTTTAATTTCTCAAATGCCAAAAGTACTGCTCGAGCATTATTTATTTTATTTCTTGACTTAGATAAAACTTTTGAAGAAATATCCTCAATTCCTGCAAGATCACAAATTATTCTCACCGTACCTCCGGCAATTAACCCTCTTCCTTTCTTTTGAGGGCGGAGCAGAACTTTAGCTGCTCCATATTTTGCTTTTACCTCAAAAGGAATTGTGCCATCAATAATCGGAACTTCAATAATATTTTTCTTTGCCATTCTTGTAGCTTTTTCTACCGCCTGAGCTACATCCATGCCCTTTCCTACACCAACTCCTACCCTGCCTTTTCTATCTCCTACTACAATAACCGCACGGAAACGTAGTCTCCTTCCTCCGCCTGTCATTCTTTCTGTTCTTGTCAAATCTAAAAGTCTTGATTCAAATTCATCCTCTTTTTTAATACCGCCAGATAAAGAAGTTTTTTCTTTTTTATCCGATAATGTTTTTTGTAAAATCGCCTTTTCCATAAATAAAACAAATATCTTAATTAAAATTCAAGTCCCCCTTCTCTAGCTCCATCGGCAACTGCTTTTACTCTTCCATGGTAAGCAAACCCTCCTCTATCGAAAACTATTTTTTTGATATTTTTCTCTTTTGCCTTTCTGGCTATAAGCTTTCCTACCTGATAAGCCACAGCTACTTTCTTATTTAATCCCTTCAAAGAAGCTTTTTTCACTTCAAAATCACTTGCGCTCGCAATTGTATGACCTTTTTGATCATCAATCAGTTGACAATAAATATGGCGATTCGACCTGAAAACACAAAGCCGAGGAATTTGAGCTGTTCCTGAAATTCTAGACCTAATTTTTTTGTGTCTTTTTTTTCTTTTTTCTTTTTTCTCTTTAACAGAAATCATAAGCAACAAATATTTTATTGAGAAGCACCAACAGCTTTTTTCCCTTCTTTCTTAATTATAATCTCTCCCACATATCTTATTCCTTTTCCCTTATAAGGGTCTGGTGGACGCAACTTTCTTATCTTGGCTGCTATTTGACCTACTTTTTGCTTATCTATTCCTGAAACTATTATAATGTTTTTTTCTACT
Source organism: bacterium (assembly GCA_021163265.1). Taxonomy (GTDB): domain Bacteria; phylum Patescibacteriota; class Minisyncoccia; order Minisyncoccales; family JAGGXC01; genus JAGGXC01. Next base: position 6,243 of record JAGGXC010000030.1, read on the forward strand.
CTAAAATCTATTCCTTCAGGTTTCGAAATCCTAATTGGATGAGAAAAACCTAAGTTTAAAACTAAATTATCCCCTTCTAAAGATGCTCTATATCCTACCCCTCTAATCTCTAATTTTTTTTCAAATCCTTCAGTTACACCTTTAACCATATTAGCAATAAGAGCTCTAGTAAGACCCCAAAAAGCTTTTGTTTTCTTAGTATGTTTGCTGGGAACAACGTAAATTTTCTTATCTCTTATTTCTATTCCAATCTCCTCTCTACAAGTATATACAAGCTCTCCTTTGGGCCCTTTTATTTTTATCGTTCTATCTGATATTTCTACATTAACATTTTCTGGTATTTCAATTGGCTTTTTTCCTATCCGAGACATATAATTTTGTGATTTCAATTACTATAAAAAATATTTACCAAATTTCACAAAGAATCTCTCCTCCCACTTTCTGGCGTCTTGCTTCTTTATCAGTCATTAGACCTTTAGGAGTAGAAATGATAGCAATACCATAACCTTCTTTTACTCTTTTAATCTTCTTGACAGGAAGATATACTCTCCTTCCAGGCTTAGATACTCTGCGAAGCCCTGAAATTGCCGGTTTACCGTGAGTATATTTGAGATAAATTTTAATAGACTTTCTTGCCTGTCTCCCTGTTCTGTCAGCTCGCTCTATAAATTTGTTTTCTTCTAAAATCTTAGCGATATTGTATTTTAATTTAGAAAAAGGAATCCTTACCTCCTCTTTGGCGGCTAATTGAGCATTTCTTATCCTTGTTAACATATCGGCAATTGGATCAGTCATATTATTAACTAAATTAGTTTACCAAGACGATTTTTTAACTCCCGGAATTAAACCTCTATTTGCCATCTCTCTAAAACAAATCCTGCATAATCCAAATTTGCGCATATAACCTCTTTTTCTTCCACATCTAAAACATCTCCGAACAATCCGGGTACTAAATTTTGGAGGTTTCTTAGATTTTACAATTTGTGATTTTTTGGGCATTTTATTTCTTAATTGGAAAACCAAGCAATTGAAGAAGAACCTTACCTTCTTCTTTACTCTTGGCAGTAGTCACTATTGTTATCTCAAAACCAAATATCTGTTTTGCTTTTTCTGGCGAAACTTCTGGAAAGACAATATGCTCTTTTATTCCAATTGTCAAGTTTCCACTTTCATCTATTGATTTTGGATCAATACCCTTAAAATCTCTAGACCGTGGAAGAGCAATATGAATCAACTTCTCTAAAAGATCATACATCTTTTGACCTCTCAAAGTACAGACAGCGCCAATAGGCATTCCTTTTCTTACTTTAAAACTGGAAATTGATTTTTTTGCGTTTCTTAAAACAGGTTTCTGTCCAGTAATAAGGGCGAGGTCTTGAAGAAAAGAATCAATAATTTTTTTCTTTTCCTCTGTGCTCTTTCCAGTAATATGTTTACCAAAACCCATATTCACCACTACTTTCTCAATTCGTGGAACTGCCAAATCATTTTTGTATCCAAATCTTTCTCTCATCTGAGGAATTACTTCTTTTTTGTATTTTTCTCTTAGATGAATATTCATATTTCTTTACCGCATTTTTTACAAATTCTATATTTCTTATCTCCTTCAATCTTATAACCTACTCTTGTTGCCTTTCGACATTTGGGACATATTAATTTTACATTAGAAACATGCAAAGGAGCAAACATCTCTGCTATCTGTCCTTTTTCTCCACTTTTACGAGGACGAACATGTTTCTTTACTATATTCACTCCCTCAACCATCACTTTGTCTTCTTTAGGAAAAGCACGAATTACTTTACCTTTTTTTCCTCGGTATTTTCCTGAAATTACTACCACTTGATCGCCTTTTTTAATCTTCATAGTTTTTTTAAACTAATTCTGAGGCTAAATTAGCTATCGTTTGAAAACCTTTTGCTTTTATTTCTCTCGGAATTGGGCCAAAAATTCTTCCTCCTTTAGGTTCTCCTTTTGGTCCTAAAATCACAGCAGCATTATCACTAAAACGAATATAGGTCCCATCTTTCCGACGATAATTTCTTCTTTGACGAACAACTACAGCTCTTACTACTTGATGCTTTTTTATTTCTTTGCGAGGTTCTGCTTTTTTAACTGCTGCCACAATAATATCTCCAATTTGAGCATACCTCCGGCGAGTACCCCCAAGCACTTTAATACACTTGATCAATTTTGCTCCACTATTATCTGCTACATTTAACATTGTACCTTCTTGAATCATATGATTATCAAAAATTTTAATTTAATCTATTTTCTTAATTACCCTCCACTTCTTTTCTTTGCTTATAGGACGGCTTTCTTCAATCAATACAACGTCACCTTCATTAATATCTTTCATCTCGCAATGAGCTTTATATTTCTTATGAACCATGTATCTCTTTTTATACTTTGAATGTAACTTCATTCTTCCTACCTTCACCACTACCGTCTTTTGCATTTTTGTTGAAACCACAACACCTTTTAACTGACGCTTAGGCATATTTTTGAAAACTTAATCTTTTTTTTGATTTAATACGGTGAGAATCCGAGCAATATCTTTCTTTAAAGCTCTAATTTCCTTTATATTTTTTACCTTTCCGGATGCCAAATTAAATCTCATTTCTCGAAGTTTCTCTCGAGTTTCAAAAAGAAGTTTCTGAAGTTCTGATCTTGATTTTTTCACTAATTCTTTTGCTTCCATTATGATTCTTTCTTAATAAATTTAGTTTTTACAGGAAGTTTATCGCCGGCTTTTTTTAAAGCCTCTCTTGCTTTTTCTTCCGGAATCCCTTCTAATTCAAAAAGGATACGACCTTTTTTTGCCGGAAAAACATAGAATTCAACAGTGCCTTTTCCTCCCCCCATAGGAACCTCTGTACCTTTGCGTGTAATGGGTTTGTCAGGAAAAATTCTAATCCACATCTTACCTCCTTTCCTAATATACTTAATAATTACCCGCCGCGCTGCCTCAATTTGACGTGCAGTAATCCATTTGGTATCCAAACTTTTAAGACCGTATGTCCCAAACCTCAAATCAGTTCCACGTGTCTCTATCCCTTTTGATCTTCCTTTTTGCCATTTTCTATGTTTTGTTTTCTTTGGCGCCAACAACATAATAATAAATCAAAAATTAATGTGTTTCTTCTCCCTTATACATCCATACCTTAACTCCAATAACACCATAAGTGCAATAAGCTCGTGCCTCTCCGTAATCAATAATTGCTCTTAGTGTTTGACGAGGTAACTTCCCTTCTTTCAGCCATTCTTTCCTTGCTATTTCTGCCCCATTAAGTCTACCTGCTACCTCTATCTTTATTCCTTTTACTTCTTTATTGCTCATCACTTTAGCCAATGCTCTCTTAAGAACACGTCTATAAGGAGTTCTTTTCTCTAATTGCTGAGCAACCCATTGAGCTACAAGATTTGCATTAATCCACGGATTTCTTATACCTTGAATTTCTATCTTTAGATCTTTTTTCTTTTCTATCTTAAGAATCTTCCGTGCTAAAACTTCTTTTAATTTCTCAATTCCTTCACCCCCTCTTCCTATTGCCAAACCAGGCCGAGCACAATGAATAATAACATCAATTCTACCAGGAAATCTTTCTATTTCAATCTTATCTATCCCTGCATCTTTTAGTTTTTCTGTGAAAAACTCACGAATTTTAAAATCTTCCTCCAGGTACTTAGCAAATTCTTTTTCTGCGATCCAGCGAGAATCCCAGTGGTTAATTTCTTTTATTCTAAATACTTTTGGGTGAACTTTATGAGCCATATATACATTTTAGAAATTTTAGAAAGCTTTTCTCCTAAACATCTTTGGAATAATTTTCTTGGTAGTCGGCTTTTTTGTTTCTTTCTCTGGTTTAAACTTAGGTTTTTGTTTTGCTATTAATTCTTCTTTTGCTTCTTTTTCTTTTGCTTCTTTTTCTTTTGACTCTACTTTTGGAACTTCTTTTTTTTCAGAAACAGCTTCCTGTTTTTTTGTCACTTTCTTCAGTTTCTCTCTCGATTTCTCTGTTATTTCATCAAGCACTAAGCTAATATGAGAAGTTTTCTTCTGAATCTCAAAAGCCTGACCTCTTGATCTAGCTCTCCATCTTTTAAGTTTTGGTCCTTCATCTACAGTAATTTTAGAAATAAATAATATATCTTCCTCTTTATTCTGTTGGCTTTTCGCATTAGCCAAAGCAGAATTAAGAAGCTTAAGAAGAGGTAAAGCAGCTTTTTTATTACAAAAACTCAACAAGACACGAGCTTCGCTTGCTGTTTTTCCTCTTATCATATCTGCCACTAATCTTACTTTTCTTGGTGCTATTCTTAAATATTTTAATTTTGCTCTAATACTCATATTTTCAAATCTATTTTACTGTTTGTTCCTTTCTGCTGCTTTTGCTTTCGCCTCAAGTTCTCTCTGCATCTTCCCTCCGTGTCTGAAGAATTTCGTAGTAGGAGCGAATTCTCCCAGTTTGTGTCCTACCATTTCTTCGGTTATCTTCACAGGAATATGTTCTTTTCCGTTATGAACTCCAAAAGTAAAACCAATCATCTCTGGAATAATTGTAGAGTCTCGCGACCATGTTTTAATCACAACTTTATCTTTTTCTGCCCGAAATTTCTCTATCTTCTTTAGAAGTTTTGGGTCAACAAATGGACCTTTTTTAATTGATCTTGGCATATATTTTATCTCTTTTTCTTTTTACTTCTTTTTATTTCTTTTTCTTTCTACGCGAAATTATAAGTTTATCAGACGGCTTTCTCTTTTTTCTTGTTTTTACTCCTAAAGCTGGTTTACCCCAAGGGGTTTTTGGATGCTTTAATCCAATAGGAGATCTTCCCTCTCCCCCTCCATGAGGATGGTCATCTGCTCCCATAGCTGATCCTCTTACTGTTGGCCTAATACCCATATGACGCGATCTCCCTGCTTTTCCTATATTTACAAATCTATGCTCAGGACAAGATACACTTCCAATCGAAGCAAAACATTCTTCTGAAACCTTTCTTACCTCAGTAGAAGGCATTTTAAGATGACAATATTTTCCTTCATGAGCTAATACCACTGCCCCTGACCCCGCACTCCGCACTAATTTCCCTCCTTGATTCGGCACTAATTCAATGTTATGAACTACCGTCCCTACAGGAATATTTTTCAGTTTCATCCTATTTCCTATTTTTATTGGTGCTTTTTCGGAAAATATAATCTCTGTACCTACTTTTAGATTATGAGGAGCAATAATATATTTTCTTTCCTTATCAGGATATTCCAAAAGAGCAATAAAAGCAGTTCTATTTGGATCATATTCCAAAGCTATCACTTTTGCGGGTGTATCTAACCTTTCTTGTCCAAACTCTATAATCCTATATAGTCTTTTATGTCCTCCTCCTTTATGTCTCACAGTTATACGACCAGAAGCATTCCTGCCGGCTTTCTTTTTTAACGGTACTAAAAGCTTCTTTTCGGGCTCTTTCTTTGTCAAAACAGAAAAATCTTTCACTGTCATATGTCTCCTTGCGGGAGTTGTAGGTTTGACTTTTTTCATAATAAACTATGTCGATTTATTATATTACCGCGGTAAAATTTCTATCTTCTGTCCTTCTTTTATTTTCACAATTGCTTTTTTATAACCTTTTCTAAAACCAGTTGTTCTTCCTAACCTTCTACTTTTTTGGTGGACATTAATAACTCTCACATCTAATACATCAATATTATATAAACTCTCTATCGCTTTTTTAATCTCAGCTTTATTAGCCTTAGGATAAACCTTAAATACATATTCATTGCGTTCATTCAACATCGTAGATTTCTCAGTAATATGGGGTTCTTTTAGAATTCTATAAGCAAATAAATATTTTTTCTTCTTTTCCTTCCGAAGATCAACCTTTTCCTTTTTTGAAGCAACCATTTCCTCTGAAGGTTTTTCTTTCTTCTCTTCCTTTTTTTCTTCCCCTTCTTTTCCTTTCTTCTCTTTTTTTTGTTTTAAAATTTTATCTAAAATTGCCATAGTATTTATTTATTTTTCTTTTCTTCTTTCTCTACTTTCTGTCTTTTCTCTCCTTTTTTTCTTGTTTTGATTTTTTCGACCCTTCTTCTTCGATCTTCTTCTGATGAGATTGTTTTAAAAACGTTTTCTCTATTATATCAATACACTCTTGGGGCATTAATAGATATTTGAAAGAAAGAAGATCTAGTAGATTCAAATTACGTGCCTCTATGGTGCTCACTTTGGGTAGATTCCTTGCTGAAAGGATAACGTTTTTCTCTACATCCGGCAGGGCAATCAAACAATTTTTTGTTTTTAAAGGAAGCTTATCCAATATATTAGAAATTAATTTAGTCTTAATTTGATCTAATTTAAGATTATCCAATATTATCAAAAGATTGTCTTTTGCTTTAGCGGAAAGAACCATAAATAAAGCCTTTCTTCTCATCTTTTTTGGGATTTTTTTCTCAAAAACTCTTTCCTTTCTCGGACCAAATGTTATCCCTCCGCCACGCCATATAGGAGATCTTATAGATCCGTGACGAGCTCGTCCTGTTCCTTTTTGACGCCAGGGTTTTCTACCTCCTCCAGATACTTCTCCTCTATCTTTTGTATGAGCAATTGGTTTTCTTCTGTTTGCCATTTGACAAACAGCCACTTGATGAACTAAATCCTTATTTAAAGGAACTTCAAAAATTTCTTTCGGAAGCGAAATCTCATCTACTTTCTTTCCTTCTTGATTATATACAGGTATCTTCATAATAAAATTAATTTACAGATTTAATTTCCAATAACGATCCTTTAGCTCCTGGAACTGCTCCTTTTATCGCTAAAATATTATTCTCCTTATCAATTTTCACTATTTCTAAATTCTTTACAGTTACTCTTCTAAACCCGGTTCTTCCCGGCATTTTTCTCCCTTTTATTACTCGCTGAGGAAAGGCTGATCCTACAGATCCCAAAGTTCGCGCCTCATGTTTCACTCCATGAGAAGCTCCTCTACCCGAAAACCCCCACCTTTTTACTGCACCTTGGAAACCCTTACCTTTTGAGATACCTGAAACCTTTACCTTATCTCCTTCTTGAAAAATAGAAACATCAATCTGATCTCCTACTTTCAAGTCATCATCTGGACTAAATTCTCTAAGATACCTAAACTCTTTACCTTTCATTGTCTTTTTAATTTTTTTGGGTTTCTCAATCCTCTCAAAACCAATCTGTACTGCCTTATATCCATCTTTCTCTTCTGTCTTTACTTGAACTACTGTACAAGGCCCCGCCTCAACTAAAGTCACCGGAATTACTTCTCCGTTTTCATTGAATATTTGAGACATTCCTATTTTTTTTCCCAGGATAAACTTTTTCATAATACCTATCTCAATGAAAAACTGGGCAACTAGCCCAGTCCTCAGACTAGCTTCTTTCTTTACAAAATTAACTTTCTTGGAAAGAAGTTACCATAAAAAAATATTCACTTGGAAAAACTACGTCTTTATCTCAATATCCACTCCTGCTGGTAAATTAAGATCTCTTAGCGTATCGATAATCTTCGAGTTAGGATTAGGAATTTCAATTAATCTTTTATGCACTCTCATCTCAAATTGTTCTCTCGAATCTTTGTGGACGAAAGTTGAACGATTTACAGTGTATTTATGAATTTCTGTAGGCAAAGGAATAGGTCCAACTACCTTTGCTCCACAGCGCAAAACACTCTCCACTATTTGCCGAGCACTATTATCAATAATCTTATGGTCATAGGCTCGAAGCTTTACTCGGAGTTTTGGTTTCAGTTTTTCTTCCTTGGAGTTTTCTTCTTTCTTAGGAGTCATCTCAATCTAAAGAATTTATCTTCCTTGATTACTCTTATTTTATTATTTTGGTCACTACACCAGCACCTACTGTTTTTCCTCCTTCTCGAATAGCAAATCTTTGTTTTTCTTCTAACGCAACAGGAGCAATCAATTTTATTTTTAAATTAACTGTATCTCCAGGCATCACCATCTCTGTTCCTTCAGGCAAAGTAACCTCTCCTGTTACATCAGTAGTTCGAATATAGAATTGAGGTTTATATCCAGAAAAGAATGGGGTATGACGACCTCCTTCTTCTTTAGTTAATACATAAACTTCTGCTTCAAACTCAGTATGAGGTGTAATAGAACCAGGTTTGGCAAGAACTTGTCCTCTTTCAATATCTTCTTTCTTAATTCCTCGAAGCAAAATTCCAACATTATCTCCTGCTCTACCTTCATCTAAAGTTTTATTAAACATTTCTACACTAACTACTACTGTTTTTTGAGTAGGACGAAGACCTACTATCTCCACCTCATCTCCTGGTTTTACTACTCCTCTCTCAATCCTCCCAGTAGGCACGGTTCCACGACCAGCAATAGAAAATACATCTTCTATTGCCATTAAAAACGGCTTATCTATTTCTCTCTTTGGTTCAGGAAAATAATCATCGCATGCTTTTATCAAATCTAAAATTGGCTTTGCTGCCTCATCATCAGCAGATTTTGCCTCTAATGCCTTAAGAGCTGAACCTCTAATAATTGGTACTTCATCTCCTGGAAATTCATATTTCTTAAGAAGTTCACGTACTTCTGATTCAACTAAGTCAATAATTTCAGGATCATCTACAGCATCGCATTTGTTAAGAAATACTACTAAAGATGGTAACCCTACTTGACGAGCTAACAAAATATGTTCACGAGTTTGAGGCATAGGACCATCCGGAGCGGAAACCACCAAAATTGCTCCATCCATCTGAGCAGCACCCGTTATCATATTCTTAATGTAATCAGCATGTCCCGGACAATCAATATGAGCATAATGACGCTTTTCTGTCTCGTACTCCACATGACAAATATTAATAGTCAATCCTCTGGCTTTTTCTTCAGGTGCAGAGTCAATATCCTCTACATTTTTTTGGGAAGCTTTCATCCCTTTCAGATTAAGAACGTGTAAGATGGCGGCTGTAAGTGTAGTTTTACCATGATCAACATGACCAATGGTACCTATATTTAAATGAGGCTTTGTTCTCTCAAATTTTTCTTTTTCTGCCATAGTTTTTTAGAACAATTACAGAGAGTAATAAACAGCATCGACTGCTTATTACTCCTCTTGTATTGTCCGTTAATTTATTTATTGTTTTTATTTTTTCTTAATTATAATTATATTTTTAATTATATTTAATTATTTTATTTTTTTCAAGCAATTTGTCAACATCTTATTTCCTTTTGCCTTCAATAATCTCTTGAGCAATGTTTTCAGGAACTTTTTCATAATGACTAAATTCCATGGTAAATGTCCCTCTCCCTTCAGTTAAAGACCTCAGATCTGTGGCATAGCCAAACATTTCTGCCAAAGGAACTTTAGCATCAATTACTTTTAGATTCAATCTATCTCCTGTTTGCTCAATCTTTCCCCGTCTTGAATTTAAATCACCAATAACATCACCAAAAAACTCAGAAGGCACTACCACTTCCAGTTTCATAATAGGTTCAAGTAAAATAGGCTTAGCTTTCTTAGCTGCTTCCTGCAAAGCAATAGAACCCGCAATCTTAAAAGCCACTTCAGAAGAATCAACCTCATGAAAAGATCCATCATATAGAGTGACCTCCATATCTACCATTGGATATCCTGCCACAATTCCTTTCGCCATAGCTTCCTTTACTCCTTTCTCCACTGCTGGTATAAATTCCTTTGGAATAATTCCTCCTTTGATTTGATCTACAAATTCAAAACCTTCACCTCTTTCTTTTGGTTTTATTCTCAACCATACATGTCCGTACTGACCTCTTCCTCCTGACTGTCTAATGTATTTTCCCTCTGCTTCGGATTCTAAAGTAATAGTCTCTCTGTATGCCACTTGAGGTCTACCTACATTTGCTTCAACATTAAATTCTCTTTTCATTCTGTCAGTAATAATCTCTAAGTGAAGCTCCCCCATTCCAGAAATAATCGTCTCTCCTGTCTCTTCGTCTGTCTTAACACGAAATGTAGGATCTTCCTCAGCTAACTTTTTCAAAGCCAAACCCAGTTTTTCTTGATCAGCTTTACTTTTAGGTTCCACCCTAATAGAAATAACTGGTTCAGGAAAAGTGATCTGTTCTAATACAATTGGATGATTCTCATCGCAAAGAGTATGACCGGTAGAAGTATTCTTTAAACCAACGGTAGCAGCAATATCCCCAGAATAAAGCTCATCTACCTCTTCTCTTTCTTGAGCATGCATTCTAAGAATTCTACCAATCCTTTCTTTATTCCCTGTATTAGCATTCAAGACATAAGAACCTTTACTAAGCGTTCCTGAATAAACACGGAAATAAGTTAAAGTTCCCACATATGGATCGGTAGCAATTTTAAAAGCCAAAGCTGTAAAAGGTTCGGAATCAACAAGTTTTCTTTCAATTTCCTGACCTGTTTTAGGATCTGTCCCTTTTACTGGAGGGAGATCTGCTGGCGAAGGAAGATAATCACAAATAGCATCAAGAAGTGGCTGAATTCCTTTGTTTTTTAAAGCTGAACCTACAAGTACAGGAATTAATTTATAATTACAAGTTGCTTTTCTTAAAACCTTCTTGAGTTCTTCTATAGATATTTCTTCATCGCCTAAATATTTATTTAAAAGCTCTTCATCTTCAGCAACAATTTTTTCTATTAGTTTTTCTCTCCATTTCTTTGCCTCTTCCATAAGCTCCGATGGTATTTCACCCTCAATTGGAGTTTGACCAAATTCTCCTTCAAACCTAATTGCCTTCATCTTAAAAAGATCGATCACCCCTTCGAATTTATCTTCTGCTCCAATTGGAATTTGAAGAGCTACAGCATTAGGAGAAAGTTTTTGTAAAATGGAATTAAAACTTCTTTCAAAATCAGCTCCCATTCTATCCATTTTATTAATGAAACAAATTCTGGGAACAGCAAATTTATCTGCCTGTCTCCAAACAGTCTCCGATTGTGGTTCCACACCTGCTACTCCATCAAACACAACCACTGCCCCATCCAACACTCTCAAAGATCTCTGAACTTCTACTGTAAAATCAATATGACCAGGAGTATCAATAATATTAATCCTATATTCTTGTCCTTTTATTCTTTTCGTTTCTCCAGGAGTCCAAAAACAAGTGGTAGCAGCAGAAGTAATAGTAATTCCTCTCTCTTTCTCCTGAGCCATCCAATCCATAATAGCTTGTCCCTCATGAACTTCTCCAATTTTATGAGAAATACCAGTATAAAAAAGAATGCGTTCAGTAACAGTAGTTTTACCTGCATCAATATGAGCAATAATACCAATATCTCTGTATTTTTCTATAGGATATTCTCTTGGCATAAGATTGTTAATTTAGAAAATAAAAAAGCTGTTATTTTTCTAGCTTCGGACCTTAGCGTAAAAAATGAGCAAAAGCTCGATTAGCCTCAGCCATCTTATGGGTATTTTCTTTCTTTTTTATAGCAGCACCCGTATTTTGAGAAGCAGCTATCAATTCTTCTGCTAACTTATCCTTCATTGGTTTCCCCTTTTTTGATTTAGCTGCCTGAATAATCCATCTCATTGCCAATGTTATCCGTCTGTTTTTTTCCACAGGAACGGGCACTTGATAAGTAGCACCTCCTATTCTTCTTGATCTTACTTCCAGCAATGGACCGGCATTCTTGATTGCTTCTTCAAAAACTTCTAAAGGTTCTCTTTTTGTTTTTTTCTTTATTTCATCAAAGGCGCCGTAGACAATTTTTTCGGCAATTGTTTTTTTGCCTTTTCTCATCACATGATTAATAAACTTAGCCACCATAGCACTGTTATAAACAGGATCTGGAACAATTGGTCTTTTTTTCTTTTTTTTGGCTGACATAGACTATTCTTTTGGTTTCTTTGTTCCGTATTTTGATCTTTGTTTCTTTCTTCCTTCAACCCCTGCAGCATCAAGAACTCCTCTAACTATATGATATCTCACCCCTGGCAAATCTTTCACTCTTCCTCCTCTAACTAACACTACTGAGTGCTCTTGAAGATTATGACCTTCTCCAGGAATATAAGCAGTCACTTCTCTTCCGTTGCTCAGCCTTACTCGTGCTACTTTTCTTAATGCCGAATTTGGTTTCTTAGGAGTCATTGTAGAAACTTTTATACAAACACCTCTTTTGAAAGGAGAAAGATATCTAACTGGTCTATTCTTTAAAACATTAAACCCAAATTTCAAAGCTCGACTCTTTTCTAAGGTCTTTTTCTTCTTTCTTGGCTTTTTAATTAGTTGGTTGATTGTAGCCATATAACTTAAAATTAATTAAGCGCTTTGCGCTTGTTGTTAAGTTAACAAATAAATAAATAGTTGTCAACCCTTTACAAAGGACTTCCTACAATTAAAGTATAAATTGCCTCAATTAAAGGATACAACCATTGCAAAAAGAAAAAAATAACTATCAATAGAATAAAGAATCCATACTGTCCAAGAAACATTTTTAGCTTTATAAAAGAATCAGGTAAAAATGTAAATAATATATGAGAGCCATCAAGAGGAGGAATCGGTATAAGATTGAATACCGCCAATAAAATATTAATGAAAACGATATAGCTTAAAGCAAAGGCAAAAAATGAAAACTGAGAAGAAAGAGGCAGAAAACGAAGAATCAGACCAAACACCAAAGCTATTGCTAAATTAGCAGCTGGTCCTGCCAAAGCAACTTTTGCCTGTCCATATTTTTGGTCACGGAAATTATAGGGATTGATAGGAACCGGTTTTGCCCAGCCGAAAACAATTGGACTTCTAGCTAAAACTAACAAAAGAGGAATCAGTATAGAACCAAAAGGATCGATATGAGGAATAGGATTTAAAGTAAGTCTACCCGCATACTTCGCTGTAGGATCACCTAAATAATACGCAACAGCCCCATGAGCTATTTCATGAATTATTACGGAGAATACTAAAACGATTAACAAAAATATGTATGTCATATATATTACATAAATAATAACAGAAACTAAAACTCTTGCCAAATATTTTAAAAAGATATATATTATCTTATATGGCTAGACAATGCGCGATTTGCAAAAAAACAGGAATAACCACAAAAAAACGAAAGAAACTCAGAGGTAAATACAACCCTACTACAAAGAAGAAAAAATATCCAAATCTTCAATGGGTTCGGCTTCCTAATGGAAAACGGGTTTTGGCTTGTACTAAATGTATAAGAACCCTGCATAAAAACCAATAACAGTGCGGGCTGTAGTACAACGGTTAGTATTTGCCCTTGGGGTGGGTAAGATCCCGGTTCAACTCCGGGCAGCCCGACCAGGAAAAACAGAAAACTTATCATAACATCATATAATTTCATTTTATGAAAGGACTTTTTTTCAAAGTCCATACCATATTGAAAGAACGAGGAATAAAAATAAGATTCTTTGAAAACGAAAAGAAAGCCCTTAAAATAATAAAAGGTAAAGAAATTATTACAAATGATAGCGAATTCACTGTTAACCTGCTTCAAGAAGCAGGTTTCCACTTCTTCCATGTAGTAGACCGCGCCAGCCTTCAAACTGTAGAAATAATTAAGGAAGAGATGCAATCGCTACAGACAAAGGAAATTGTGGCTATAGGAGGAGGAAAAGCAATTGATGTAGGCAAAAAAATAGCAGCTGATTTAGGAATAGATTTGATTTCCTTCCCAACTGCTCCTTCCCATGATGGTCTGATTTCAAGGAACTGTTCTTTATATATAGGAAATAAAAGAAAAACAATTCCTGCAGTTTATCCTAAAAAGTTATTTATTCCTTTGAATCTCTGGAGAAACTCTGGCAATCTTAGAAAAGCAGGAATCTGCGATCTTATCTCTAATTACGTAGCTCTTCAGGATATAAGTTTAGCAGAAAGAAAAGGAGAAAAGTTTAAATCTCTTTACAAATTTCTAAGTTTCGAGGCAACAAAACTAATTAATTCCTCAAAAGAAAAACATCTCGCGTACGCCCTTATCTTTTCTGGCCTGGCAATGGAAGAAACTTCCCGGTATTGCTCTGGTTCAGAGCATGAAGTAGAACGATTGATAGAATCAAAACTCACAAATACATATCTCCATGGTCAATTAGCAGGCACAGGAACACTTATTGCATCTCGAGTTTATGCAGAATTTAAGGATAGATTCTCCAACCTCAGATTTGATCCTAAGAAACTATTTAATTTCGTAGTAGAAGAAATGAAAAAAAATAACGTCCTTGATTTTGCCCTCCTTCCTTTAAAAGATGAAAGATTTAAGACAGAATGGTTAAAAGAATTATCAGCAGTTAGACCGGAAAGATATACTCTTTGGAACAGAATAAATTCTCAGGAAGTTAACTGGGATAAAATCATAGAAGAAATCAAATCATTGAAATAAAAAGAGCCCTGTTTTCTTCTTCTAGTGAATTCTCTGGAAAAATATGGTAAGTGGACGCTCGTCTCTTAATCCACGGATTAAGAGAACGTTGAGCTTCCTTTGAAAAGGTTTGTCCCAGAATCTTACTAGAAGGCTCAACAGGGCTCTTTTTCATTGTATACTCTCTCAAGAAATAATGTCAAGCACAGTTTCTTATTACGGACAAACATTTGTCACAGTTGGTAAAGGAGTTGTCACTGTAGGCGAGATAGTAGTTACTTTAGGCGAAGGTGTTGTTACTGTAGGTGAAGGTGTTGTTACTGTTAGTGAAGGTATTGTTACTGTGGGTGATACTGAATTTTCAAAACCACAAGTATCACCGCTAGAATCAAGCTTGACTAATAAGGAATCTCCTCCTGCTCCGAAACTACTAGTATATCCTGGCATTATATAACCTCCGTCTGAAGTCTGTTGAACAGAAAGACCATTCTCAGAACCTCCTCCTCCTATTGTTTTTGCCCACGAGAGATTTCCACTGGAATCAAGTTTGACTAAGAAAAGGTCTGCACTTCCTGCTCCGAAACTATAGGTATCTCCTATTGCTATATAACCTCCATCTGAAGTCTGTTGAATAGATTCATAAAATTCATTACTTGAACCTCCTATTGTTCTTGCCCACGAGAGATTTCCACTGGAATCAAGTTTGACTAAAAGAAAATCCCATCCCCCTGCTCCAAAACCAGAAGTCTCTCCTCCTACTATATAACCTCCATCTGAAGTCTGTTGAACAGAGCAATAACCCTCTCTGTTTGAACCTCCTATTGTTTTTGCCCACGAGAGATTTCCACTGGAATCAAGTTTGACTAAGAAAAGATCATAATCTCCTGCTCCGAAGCTACGAGTTCGCCCTCCTACTATATAACCTCCATCTGAAGTCTGTTGAACAGAATCAACAGAATGAATCATTTCTTCATCCACTCCTCCTATTGTTTTTGCCCACGAGAGATTTCCACTGGAATCAAGTTTGACTAAGAAAAGGTCTGCACTTCCTGCTCCGAAACTATAGGTATGGGCTGCTACTATATAACCTCCATCTGAAGTCTGTTGAACAGAGAAATAATCCTCGGCGTTTGAACCTCCTATTGTTTTTGCCCACGAGAGATTTCCACTGGAATCAAGTTTGACTAAGAAAAGGGCCGAAAGCGGTACTCCAAAACTACCAGTATTTCCTAACACTATATAACCTCCATCTGAAGTCTGTTGAACAGAGCAACCATCATCATCATTCACTCCTCCTATTGTTCTTGCCCACGAGAGATTTCCACTGGAATCGAATTTAACTAGGAAAAGATCCGCATTTCCTGCTCCGAAACTACGAGTATGACCTCCTAATATATAACCTCCGTCTGAAGTCTGTTGAACAGAGAAAGCTAAGTCACTACTTGATCCTCCTATCGCTTTTATAAACTGATTTGCTCCCGCAGGAGGATTAACCGTAATATTCACTGTAGCTACATTTGAATCATCTGTTCCATCATTGGCATGATAAGTGAAGGAATCTGGGCCTGTGTATCCTACATTGGGAGTGTAGGTAAAGCTTCCATCTGAATTGAGGGTTAGAGAACCATGGGAAGGATCTGAATCTTTGATGGCAGTTAATGGATCACCATCTGGATCATTATCATTGCTAAGAACTCCAGGAGCAGGAACATTTAAGGGAGTGTCTTGAGAAGTGGAGTATGAATCATCTGAAGCTGTGGGTGGATTGTTAGGAGATGGTGATCCTGGTGGATTATATACAATGGCTCCTCCTCCCATAGAGTAGACCTCATAGGGAGGAAGGGTTTCAAGATCAGAGTGGAGTTTGTATTCAGAAGCAGAGGAAGTGGAAATGTATTGATAGGAATAGTATTTTGTTCCTTCTGTCTGGAGTGCTCTAGGATCTTGAGGAAGATCTTTAATATAGTTGGGAACAAGTTCTTGTCTGAGGTATTTACAATAATGAGGATCTGTAGGATCTGTTATCTCAAGGGAACACCAATCTTCTGAATCAGTTGAAGTGGGATAATGTCCATGTTCAAGGTAATACATCTGAAGTGCTTTCCTTAAATCGTTTATCTCAGATATTCTTCTGGAATCTCTGGCTTTAGCTTTACCATAAGAGAAGTGTATAACAAATAAAAAAGCTAGTATTCCAATGATAGCAATAACTACTAAGAGTTCTGGAATGGTAAAGGCTTTACGTTTTTTGGAAGATGACAGAAACATCGTTTTAGAATTGTTTCACAGATGTAACAACCTTATAAGAAGTACTTTTGTTTATTTTACCACAAAATAACAAAAACAACAAAGAGTCTGTGATTATAAATTAAGAACCTCTACCATCTGACTTAACAGAGAAAGCACCACTGGAGGAGGCATCAAACTATAGGAAAGAGTACCATTATCATCATAGAACTTCCAAGGCTTTTCAATGATTTTTACTTTTTCTCCATCTAATTCATAGCTGTATTCCGGAGTAATCTCGTAATCGTCTATAAATTCTTCTGCTTTATCAACAGGCACAGAATTTCTTAAAAGTATTTTGGGAACACCATGCAAAGAAAAAGCTTTATTAATAAGCTCCTGGTCTTTGTTAAGTCTGTCTCTTATAAGCTCAATTCCTGCTTCATCTCCCTCTTTCTGTATCATTCGAGCTCCCTTACATTCAGGATTATCACAGATTAGATAAAATTCACCCTTCTCTTTGTCATATCCTACTTTTGAGGTAGGAAGCAATTTAAGGTTTCTTGAAGTATGACATAAAGGACAAATCCTTCTCCATTTTATCCTTTCATTAATCACTGCCTCGGGTACATCAATTAATACAAAAATATCTGGATCTTGACGATAATCGATAAGATGACGAAAAAATAACGAATAAGATACCTGATCAAGATCCCGTGGAAAACCATCAATAAAAAGAGATTTCTTTGGCATCTTACTTATTTCTCTTTCTATTAAAGATAAAATAAATTCTGTTGGTAAAAGAGTTTTGGTATCTCTGTTAAGTAAGGCTGTGATACTCTCATCTATTGAAATATACCCTCTGTAATTTTCACGTAGCCAATTAATTAGCTCTGCTTTTTTCTCGCTACTCTCCAGAATTTCTTCATGAACTCGACGAACAACATCTCCCACAGAAATGTGCGCAGTTTTATCTGAACCAACAATTTCAGCAAACATTTTGGAGTAAGTTCCCTTTCCAGAATTTTTCTTGCCGAGCAGATAAACAATAAAACTGTTCTTCTCAAGGTATCTCTTAATTTTTTCTATATCTTCGCCAGCTTTCAACTGAAAATATTCTTTTCTCTGAATAGGATCTGTTAAATCAAAATGTTTTTTAATACCCTCTCTTTTTGTTTTGAATATCGGAAAATCCATAACTTTTGAAATTAAAAAATTACTTTATTATGTAATTTAAACCGTCGGAGATTATTTTAATATCGCCATCTCGATCGGTTCTTAAGATCTTTATACCATATTTTTCTAATTCATCCAATATCTCTTGGTGAGGATGACCATACCTATTATTTTTTCCTACCTCAATCACAGCAACCTCTGGAAAAACTTCTTTGAGAAACTCCTCTCCTGTAGAAGTCTTACTTCCATGATGAGCAACTTTCAAAACATTCGATTTTAATTCTTTATTTTTCTCAATGAGCTTTTTCTCTACACTTTTAAAAGCATCTCCTTCAAACAAAAAAGATACTCTTCCAAAAACTAATCTCATCACAATTGAACTATTGTTTATATTCTTTACTTCTTTATTCTCTAAATTTTCATCTGGCCACAAAACGAAAAGAAAAACATCTCCTGATCTTATACATTGATCTGATTGAGCAATAACAACATTACTATTTTCTTCTCTAACACGCTTTTTCCATTCGTTGTATTCATAATTATTTCTTTTGACACCAGTCCATAAAATGTTTTTTACTTCAAAACTCTCCAAAACATCAATCAATCCTGATATATGATCATGCTCAGGATGAGTTAAGATAACTAAATCTATCTCTTTATCCCAAAAAGGCATTTCATTTGCGAGCTTTTCTAAAACAGTAGAATCAGGTCCTCCATCAATTAATATTTGATGCCCCAGCGGTGTTTCAATAAAAATACTATCTCCTTGTCCCACATCAAAAAAAGAAACCTCGAGATATTGAGGCTGACTTAAATCATAAACACTAATCCAGACTAAGATATTAATCAAAACAAGCACAGAAATTAACAAACAAAAGTGTCTTTCTATCTTTTTTTCTAGCACAATTAAGGTCTTTTTCTTTTTGATTTAGAATTATTGGAGGATAATTTGTTAACTTCTTTAAGTTTTTTCTTAATCGTTTTCTCTACTCCCTTTTCTACCTTTCCAAATCCAAATAAACTAAACATTAAAACGCTTCCTAAAATCACTCCAATAAAATTAATCAAAAAAAACATAATGGATCCCGCAATTACATCTCTATCAAGCATATTCATCCCTATTCCTAACGTACACAAAGGCGGCACTAAAGCCACCGCAATCACTATTCCTGAAATAAGATTTTGAAGATGAGGCTTAACCCAGAAATATGTCCCAACCACACCGGCCACAAAAGCAATCAAGAAATACTCAAAATTTGAAGCTGTCCTTAAAAGAATTTCAGGAGTTTCTTCTCTAATATTAAATATAAAAGAAATAGCAAAGGAAACCACAACAATAACCCCGACAATTTTTGCAAAATCCAAAGAATTGCCAATAATAATATCTTTTCTGCAGACCACTATTCCTAAACCGATTATCAAAAGAGGAGAAAGCAAGGGTGCAAGCAGCATTCCTCCTATAATAACAGCCGGATTATTCAAAACAAGCCCAAGAGTAATAAGGATGGTAGAGGAACATAAAAGAAAATAAAATTCATGAGTAAGAACGCTTTCTTCTATAAGTTTTTCTATTGCCTGTTTCTTTTCAAACATCGAAACAGGAACAACACTTTCCTTTTGTTGAGTCATTTTAGTCTTAGATAATAAAAAAGAGATTATTAAGGTCTCTAAAAACTACTTACTCGGCAAAAATTTAAACATTTTTGTTCCACAATCAGGACAAACACCTGTTATTGCTTTTCGTTCTGTCCCTCCTTTTCCCTTTACTGTAATTTCCTTAGCGTTTTTTATTTCCTTTTTCTTTTTACATTTAACGCAATATGCTTCTGCCATAAAAATAATAAAAATATTGAATAATAATTCGAATAATAAAAGACCTTTTTGTTACTCCACTCTAATAAACTCAGGTAATGAATCCCTCTTCTCCTTTCAAGATTCGTTCTATTTTCTCCAAAAGTTCATCCGATCCAGTATTTGCCTTCACTAAATAAGCTTTTGCTTTAAGATCTTTAGCTTTTTGTAACTCTTCTTCAGAATATAAATTAGAAAGAAACATTGTAGGAGTATTGGCTATTTCTGGATCAGGAATTTTCCTTACTGCTTCTAATACTTCAAAGCCTGTCATTTTAGGAAGAATCACATCCAAAAGAATAAGATCTGGTTTTTCTTTCTTAATTTTTTCCAACCCTTCTTCTCCATTGTCAGCAATTACAACCAAAAAACCTTGGTCTTTTAGAAGCCGAACACATAATTTCCTAAAAAACGGATCATCTTCCACCATTAAGATCTTTTTTTGCTTTTCCATAATTGGGGATCTGTTATTTTTAAATATTATAAAAAATTCCTAAAATATATTCAAACTATTTCTTAAGCCATTTCTTAACCTTTTCCACTGCATCACTCAAACGAATGTCTGTCTTTACCAGATATTCTTGAGCACCGCGTGCCAAACCTTCTTTAATGTCCATCTCTTGTCCCAAATTAGAAAGTATAATCACAGGAATATTCTTAGTCTTTTTGTTTTTTCTTATTTCATCTAAAACATCGAATCCGTTTTTTCTTGGCAATATCAAGTCAAGAATGACGAGATCTGGATTTTCGCTAAAGGCTTTATTCAATCCTTCTATTCCGTTTGTTGCTTCAATAAAATCAAAACCTGCTCGTGTTAATTTATCACGGTAGAGCTTCCTCAAGAAGATATTATCCTCTATCATCAATATTTTTGGTCTTCGCTTTCTTTTTTCTGACATAATGGGTAGCAGGTACAGTAAAATAAAAAGTGGTTCCTTTGTCTCTATTTCTTCTAAACCATATTTTACCTCCGCTTAGCTCCACAATAGCTTTGCTTATATATAATCCAAGTCCTGTCCCTGATGGATTAAGTATAACCGCTTCTTCGGATCTATAAAATTTAGAAAATATTTTTGCCGCATCAGTTTTCGAAATTCCAATTCCGTTATCTTTACAAGAAAATAAAATGTTGTTTCCTTTTTTTGTAATTCCTATCTCAACTCTTGCTGGACCTAAAGATTTATATGTAATAGCATTAGAAATCAAATTCTCAATTACATATCGAATTTTTGAAGGGTCCACATAAGCTTTTACATCAACAGAGGGTTTTTTAAAAACGATTTCACAATTGGAAGCCCTTGCCCACGAAGCAAAACTGGCTATCACTTCTTCACATATCTTTACTAGATTAACCTGCTGAGGATTTAACTTGTATTTTCCTTCCTCAATCTTAGAAACATCCAGAAGATCCTTCACTATATTAGATATTACCTCAACATTTTTCCGCGCATCCAACAAATATTCTTTTTGCTTTTTGTTTAACTTCCCCAATTCTTCCGAAGCCAGAACTTCAAGATATCCATAAAGAACTGAAATAGGGGTTTTAAGCTGGTGAGCTACAATTGATATTACATCTGAAAATTTTGCTTTTTTTCTTTTTGTTTGCTTCCGATCCATTATCTTATATATTCTTGAACTTTATAATTTTTATTCTATCATAAAACGCCCAAAAGTTAAAATTTTGGGCGTAAGAATTCCATTAAATTATCTAACTTAAAAATTATCGAGTCACACTAATTGTCTGGCCTAATTCTGCTCCCGGTGCTGAAACAGTTATTCTACCAGTGGTAGAACTTTGAACTATGTAATATCCTGTATCATAATTCGAACAATCGGTGTAAGATCCACTGACGGGATCATATGGCATTTCTGCGATATAAGTTGGCACCAGACAACTACAAATATCATACCCACCGCTACTCGCCATCTTTTTAGGGCTTGTGGTAGGAATATCTCCTGCCGCACAGGTCCAATTCCCATTATGATCAATCATATTCTGATGCACAGCATTTAAAATCGTAGTCACATTGCTGTGACGCTGAGTATTTCTTGCCTGCGCAAATTGTCTGGTAGGATTGATAGCAATAATTACAATCGCCGCAAGGATAGCAATAAGACCAATAACCAACAAGACTTCTATTAATGTAAAACCTCGAGCTGATTTCTGCATATATATTTTATAAATGATTATAATTTAGAACAAAAGACCTTTTATCTTTTTTAGAGTAATTTTATTTTTTTGTTTTTGTTGCGTAACGAACAGAAATCCATCCGCTTTTTTCTTCTTCTAATTCTATTTTAAACCATTTTCCATTTTCATCCAATAGTGGATAACTTTCTCCAGGATATACCTTTTGAATAATAGGGTAATTAGTACCTGGACCCATTCTTACATTAAGCCATCCTGTCTCTGTCTCCTGAATAATAACCCAATCAGATTCCTTTTTTTCTTGAGTAGTAGTAGACTGAGTAGTAGTAGGTTTGTGAGGAAGTATTTGAAAAGAACTTGTTTGATTTGTACCAGAAAAAGTAGAACTTGGAATAGGAACTGTTTCAGAAGATGAAGCTTCTTGATAAGGCGATGTTGGGATTTCTTGAAAATTAACCAAAGAAGATCTTAAGAACAAAATATAAACAAGCCAGATTAAAACTCCTACAATAAGTATCATTAAAATTTCAATAAATCGATATTTCTTTTTTTTCTTAAAAAACGATTTCTGGTAAAAGATATTTTTCTTCTTTTCTTTTTCCCAAGGAATAAGGTTTATATCTTTTCTCGCAAAGTCCCTTTCTATTCCTCTCAAAGCAAGCCCAGCTACTGTATTAAACAGAACAGATTTTGTTTTAAGCTGCTTTACCAAAGGAGAAATCCCTATTTCAGCATCTAAATTTAAAGAATTACTAAAATAATTCTTAATTTTGGGAAGCTTTGCTGACCCTCCTACAAGCAGTATTTTCTCTATTTTCTGTTTATGGTAATCTATAATTTTTTGGATCTCTTTTAGAATAGGTTCTGAGGCTTTCTTAAGAACAGAAGCAATTTTTGGATCTTTTTTTTCATCAAAACCCACTTTTCTTTTGATCTTTTCTGCCTCTTTTAAAGAGATTTTCCTCTTTATTGAAATAGAACGAGAAAAATACTCCCCTGCCACTTTCAGCATTGTTGAATCTCTTAAATGTCCGTATCTATCAAAGAAGCTGATAATAGTTGTTCTTGCACCGATATCTACTATCAAGATATTACCTTTGAATTCAGATTCATAAAACAAAGCTCTCCCAAGAGCTAATGACTCTGGTTCAAAGACTGCTATTTTTATTCCAAGACTACCTAATACTTCCTTGTAATCATCAATCACTTCTTTAAGAGTACCCACGAAAAGAACAGTTAATTTATTCTTATTGCCATCTTCTATCACTTTATAATCCCAATAAATCTTTTGAAACTCCAAAGGGAGAGTCTTTTCTACTTCGCTTCTTACCACTCTATCAATCTGCTCTTCCGCAACCTCTTTAGGAACTTCAAAGACATAGATAAAAGTTTTTGATTCAGGAAGAGAAAGAATAGCCTGTTTTGATCTTATTCTTGATTTTCTTAGAAGTTCTTTTATCTCTCGGGCAAGTTTTTCTTTATTTAAAATAAACCCGTCTTCTATAATTCCTTTCTTAAGCAAAACTCGACTAAATTTTTTCACTTTCTTATTCCGGTCTAATTCAAGGACCTCGATTGAAAAATCGCTTATATCCAACGCAAAGGCTGATTTTTGAAAAAAATTGAACATAATAACATCAATAATAAAGGAGAAAAAAATTTAGAAATCACCCACTTCCTCCCATGATCTAATCTCCATCTTTGGATTGACGCGATTAATCTCTATCTTTATCTTTCTTATTTGGTTGGAAAATACTCCTATACTCTTTACTATCCTGTTAAAATTTCCACTACCTTCGATGGGTAATATGGAACATTGTCCGTCTCCTATATTTAGAGTTTCATTTCCTCCATAATTTATATCTTCTTTTAATTTCATCAAACCATCCTCTGCACACAGCATAGCCAAATAGAATGCTTTGCTCGACTGATATTCTCTTGCAGCAACATCTGATTCAGAAATACCAAACAAACTTGCGTTAATTGCTACCAATAAAACTACTGCACTGATAATTAAAACAGAGATTAAAGCAATATATCCATTACTCTTTTGTTTTTCTTCTATTTCTTTATTGTACATACCATTCACAAGGAGTAAAAGAAAGGTACCCATCAGCAGAATTCCCTAAGTTCCACCACCAAGCAGCTTCTTCCCAAGAACATCCATATTGAGGATCAGTTGTTTGCGGTCCACATGAATCTGCATCAGTGAACTTATCGCATGACCAACATCTTTCCTGAGTATAGGAAGTACATCCAGCCGAAGCAAACAACACAAAAATTCCCATTGCCACAAGCAATTCTATTAAAGACTGACCTTGCTTTTTTTGGTAATTATTGAGCATACCATTGACATTGGGAAAATAACATATATCCTTCTACAG
>JAGGXC010000009.1 GCA_021163265.1 bacterium
CAATATGTTTTCCTACCACTTCATCTAATCTAAATCCAGAAATATCTTCAAAACTAGGGTTAAATTCCAAGATCACAGAGAGAGGAGAAGATAAAAGAGTAGGGAGGGGCAAGAAATTAAAAAGATCTCTAACATATTTCTCCAAAACAATCACGTCTTCTAAAATTTCCCTTTCTTCTAAATCTTCCATCTGTGTGGGTATGTTTTTTTTCTTACCCATAATAAAGATGTAATAGTAAAAGTAGGCTTAAAACTACCATGTTATATGTTATGTTAAATTTAAATATACAATCACTCTCCGGTTCAATTTTGCACTGAATATTTCCTGAATCAAACACCATCTGCGCCCAACTTGCTGTTATAGACCTTCTAAATAAAACGCTATATTTTTGCTTCTCTGACTATTCCATTCTCTTTTTCTGTCTGTATGTTTTTTTTAAACCTAGAAAATAACGTCTTTCTCTTCCATATCTGCCTTCAAAGGAACGATTTCAATATTTCTGACAATATTTTCGAAATATACGAGGCATATCTTCGAAAACAAAATCTTTACTAATTCTCAAAAAAGGAGAAAGTAATTTAAAAATAATAAGGTTTTTACCCACAAATCCTCCCATTTCCTTAAATTCCTTTTCATTCCAGTCAAGTATTTCCTTAATATACTCATGAGGTACAAAAGTATTTCTCTAATTTTGCAAAACCTCACCTGTTTTAGCTTGTTGTAAAGCATAGAACATCCCACTTTTTCTAATACCCCTTCCACCTTTTTCACCTCTTCTTCTCTTGCCTTTTTTCTTACTGCATCAGCCATATGATTCATAATTCCTCTAATTTCTCCTTTTATACTTAAAATTTGTTGGCCATCTTTTTTAGTCAGCACAAACAACCTCCAGTGGGACTGTTTTAATCCCATTGGATCACAAATTCATAATATTTATCTTTCCTATAAACTTTACATTTCACTTTCTCAGAACCTAGAACCATCTGCGCCCAGCCAATAATAAACCCTTTATAAAAAGCTAAACCAATTTTTTCTATCTCTTCAGGAACGCCACGAATGTCTGGTCTATCTGAACGAACAATCACATACTTTTGACCAATATCTGCTTTTACTGGTATAATTCTCAATCCTTTAAGATAACGTGAAGAAATTTTAGGAAGATCATAAAATAAAAATTTCTTGTTTATTCCAAACAAGCGAGAAAAAATTTTCATGATCATAAGTCTTTTAGGAATACTTTTCCCCCATTCTTGTAATTTATCTGTATCCCAACCAAAAACTTCTTTTGCCACAGCAATTATAAGAATTCTTAATCCCAAAGGAGAGAACTCAACCTTTTTAAGATATTTCTCAGGCAAAGGATATCCTAGCTCCTCCATTCTTTTTCTAACCTCTTCTAAACCTTTCTGTCCTTTTTCCTTTACAATAAACTCTACTAACCATTTAAGATCCCACCCTCTTACCATGGCCTCAGTACTGATTATACGTTTAGTTATTTCAGGAGTAAGAATTCTTTTCATGTATTTCAATAGTAACTTGATTCTTTTTTAGAAAAATCAATAACTCTTTGGAATATTTCCTCTATATCTTCGTCTTCTGAAAGCACTTTGTTTTCTTGATGACGCAAAGAGTAAAGAAACTCATTAATAATATTGACAAAAGAAGAAGCAATTCTTTTATGTTTAAGAGCTACTTTTATAACTTTCTGCATATGAGATGTCTCAAGAATATCTTTTATACTTTCAAAACTACCAAAATCCTTCTGGTAACGAGGAGAAGGAAGAATTTCCCCATGAAAACAATCTTCTAATTCTTTGTCTATAGATGGTTTTTTGATAGAAATCCATTTTTTATTAACAAAAACGTCAGGACGGAGATGAGGTAGGGAAGGAATTTTGCCAAACATTGAAAGAATCTTAATTGAAGATTTGTTTATACCCAATTCTTTCATTAATTTAGGTGCTTTATTAATAAATATTTCTATTACCGGAGCTAAGTGAAACAAAATTACATGATACCTCGCTTTTATACCTAAGGAACGAGCAAAACAAACAAACAGAATTGTTTTATCAATACAAGAACCATACCTAAGTTTAAGAATCTCTTCTGGTTTCCCAACAATGGTAACTTTATACTTTACTTCTTCTTTCGCAAAATTCCAAAGTTTATCTATAATTTCTCTAGAATCATTTTTGCTATTACCAGCTATATCTAAAGCAGTCTTTTTAATTTGATTTTTAATTTTATCAGAACTAAAGACATTCATACTTTCATTCTACAACAATTTTTCTCTTTTGTTTACCAATAACAAAAAATTTAAGCCACAAGGCATCTTTAAAAATATCCTTCAGTCTATCGGCCCATTCTACTACCAAAATATTAAAAGGATTGTTAAGAATCTCTGATATTCCTAAATCTATCAAATCTTTCTTTTTGCTAAGACGGTAACAGTCTATATGGTACAAATTTCTATACCTTCCTTTCTTAATTTTATATCTCTTAATAATCACAAAAGTAGGACTAACAATTTTTTCTTTAATATCAAAAAACGAAGCAAACCCTTGAACAAATGTAGTCTTTCCTCCTCCTAACTCTCCACTTAAAGCAATAATAAAAGCTTTATCTCCCTTCTTTTCCTTTAGAACTTTTTCTGCAATAGCTCTTCCTATTTTTTTTGTAGAATAAGGACTATTACTAATATAGTACATATTTGAAATTTGACTGATTTACAAATTTGAGATAAATTAATATAATTCTGAATTTATTCTACAATGAAAGAAGAAATAACTAAACAACTAAAGATTCCTTCAGAGAAACTAGAAGAATTAAGAATAATAACAAATATTCCTAAATTTAAAGAAAGTATCCAAAAAAACCTAAACTCTAACATTACTATTCTACTAGAAACAATTCTCGGTGGAGCAATTTTTCTTGAAAGTTCAGATATCCATTTTGAACCTCAAAAAGAAGAAACAGTTATAAGAACCCGAGTAGACGGTATACTACATGACGTTCTTACTATTGATCTTAATCTCTATCTCAGAATTTTAAGCCGAATAAAACTTCTGTCAGGTATTAAACTTAATATTACTCAACGACCTCAAGACGGTCGTTTTTCTGTTGTTCTTAACGAAAATATTATAGAAATAAGAGCTTCTACTCTTCCTTCAGAGTATGGAGAATCAACGGTTCTACGTATTCTTAATCCTAAAAACCTCATAGATATAGAAGCATTGGGTCTCCGAAAGGATCTTTTAGAACTTTTTCGCAAAGAGATTAAAAAACCAAATCGAATGATTATCGTTACCGGTCCCACTGGTGCCGGAAAAACAACTACTTTGTATGCTTTCCTTAAAGAAATTCAAACACCAGAGATAAAAATTATCACAATTGAAGACCCAATAGAATATCATATAAAAGGTGTATCTCAAACACAGGTAGCACCCAAAAAAGGATATAGCTTTGCTTCTGGTCTACGTTCTATTGTCCGTCAAGATCCTGATGTAATCCTGGTAGGAGAGATTAGAGACCTCGAAACAGCTCAAATTGCTCTCCAAGCCGCTTTAACTGGACATCTTGTTTTAACAACTTTACATACCAATGATGCTGCAGGGGTAGTTCCTCGTCTTATAACCTTGGGGGCTAAACCAGCTAATATTGCTCCTGCTCTAAATCTTGCTATTGCTCAACGTTTGGTAAGAAAAGTGTGTCCTCATTGTGTTCAACTGAAAACCGCCTCAGACCAAGAGCTTTCTAAATTAAAGAAGCAACTCAAAGGATTATCAAAAAAAGTCAAAATCCCTACATTAAAGAAGGGAGTGAAAATTCCTAAACCGAAAGGCTGTCCAGAATGCAACTTTACTGGTTACAAAGGAAGAACAGGTATTTTTGAAGGATTTGTAGTAGATTCTGAACTTGAAAATTTTATTCTAAAATCTCCTTCCATAACAGAACTCAGAAAAAAGATTCTCCAGAAAGGAATGATTACCATGTATCAAGACGGACTAATAAAAGTTTTAAATAAACAAACCACTATCGAAGAAGTAGAAAGAGTAACAACTTCCTAAAAAATAGCCCCTAGGCTGGGGGATACTTAGGGTGCTTCGACCTAAAGACAGGATTTTTCCGAGGCATAATCTCGAGATGACTCCAGATTACCCATCAAGAAAAATCCCTGCCCCCAGCCTAGGAGCTACTTTCGTCTATAATTATATATAAAAATTTTAATTTGTCAAGATGTATAGGATATTATCCGCAGTTGTAGGATTATTTTTCTTTTTTTCTCTGCTTATATCTGAAGCAAAAGCTTCTAGCGTAGTAATAAACGAAATTGCCTGGATGGGAACGAAAGATTCTTATAATAACGAATGGATCGAACTATACAATAACACAAACTTTGATATTAATTTAAAAGATTGGAAAATCGTCTCAAAAGACAAATCTTTAAATATAACTCTTAAAGGATTAGTCCCTCACAAAGGGTTTTTTCTTTTAGAAAGAAGTGACGACTCAACAGTACCCGAAATTAAGGCAGATTTAATATATAAAGGATCTTTAAGTAATAAGGGGAACCATTTGATTCTTTATAATAATAAAGGAGAAATAGAAGATGAAATAAACTGCGTTTCTGGCTGGTTTGCTGGAAACAATACTACAAAACAAACAATGGAAAGAAAAAATCCATTTCAGGAAGGGAATAATCCAAACAATTGGCAATGTAGTAAAATTCCTCAAGGAACGCCTAAGAGAAAAAACACTTCCAAACAAGAAACATCTCAATATCCAAATAGAAACAGAAGTCAAATTTCTAACTATCCCTGTAATATATTTATCAACGAAATCATGCCGTCACCAGAAGGGCCTGATTCAAAAAATGAATGGATAGAGATCGCAAACAAAAACAATTTTGACGTTAATATTGAAAATTGGAAAATAACTGACACTAAAGGAAAAACAACAATCTATACGTTTCCAGACAATACTATTATAAAGAGTAGAAGCTTCTTAGTGATCTACCGTCCGGAGACAAAAATAACCCTAAATAATAAAGAAGATAGTATTATACTTTATTCTCCTGATTATAAAAAGAAAGATGAGGTTTTTTATAAGGAAGCGCCTTTAGGAAAATCTTTTTCCAGATTCAAGAATGAATGGCGATGGAGCTCTATACCTACTCCGGGAAAAGAAAATTTGCTTCAATCAAAAAAAGAAAAGAAAAATTCTCTTCTTAAAAAAGAAAATCCTCTCTCAGCCAAAATTTCCTTAAATAATGCTATAAAAAGATCTCCTTTGGGTTTATTAGATAGTATTTTCTTAAAAGAAGGACCGAATTCTTTTTTTATTTTAATAATTGAAGCTTTTTGTTTTGCTCTTGGGTGGGGAATTCTTTTTATATCCTTAAAAAGAATTTGGTTTTAGTTTGATTTATTTAAAATAACTTACTAAAATTAGAAATATGAGCGGACACTCTCATTGGCATTCTATAAAATATCAAAAAACTGCTGCTGACCAAAAAAGAGGAAAGCTTTTCTCTAAGCTTTCTCGTGAAATCACAATAGCAGCAAAAGAAAAAGGAGGAGATCCAGAAATAAATCCTAATCTCCGTCTTGCTATTGAAAAAGCTAAACGATTTAATATGCCGAAGGAAAACATTGAACGGGCAATCAAAAGAGGAACAGGAGAGCTTTCCGGAGGACAACTTGAATCAATTTTATTTGAAGCTTACGGACCAGGCGGAATAGCTCTAATTATTGAAGGAATTACTGACAATAAAAACCGTACTCTTTCTGAAATCAAACAAATCTTAAATCAAAACAATGGAAAACTTGCCAATGAAGGTTCTGTGAAATGGCTTTTTGAAAGAAAGGGGTGCATTACTGTAAGTCTACAATCTCAAGAAGAACCGCTTAAAGACAAAAACGAATTAGAACTAAAAGCAATTGAGGCTGGAGCAGAAGATATTTATTGGCACAATGATTCAATGGATATATACACAAAACCAGGGTTATTAGAAGAAGTTAAAAAGTCTTTAGAAAAAACAGGAATTAAAATAGAGAATGTTTCTCTTGACTGGGTAGCCAAGGATAAAATTGAAGTAGATCAAGAAACAAAAAAGTCTTGCGAAAAACTTTTCGAAAAATTAGAAGATAATGATTCGGTCCAAGAAATATATTCTAATCTAAAATAATATGATTATTTTAGGCATTGATCCAGGTACTGCAACAACAGGTTATGGATTAATCAAAATAAAAAATAGATTAAAATCTAAACGCCGCAAGAAAAATATTTTCGAGTGCATAGAATATGGTTTTATTCAAACAAGCCCTTCTCTTTCTACTCCAGAGAGATTAAAAAAAATCAACAATGATTTGAATAAAATCATTAAAAGACATCAACCTTCAATACTAGCAATAGAAAGCCTTTATTTTTTTAAAAACCTCAAAACCGCCATCCCTGTCTCTCAAGCCGAAGGAGTGATTTTGTTAACTGCTGCAAAGAAAAAAATTCCTGTTGAATTCTTTACCCCTCTTCAAGTTAAATCAATTATCACAAAGAACGGATGGGCAAAAAAAGAAGAAGTTCAAAGAAAAATAAAACGTATTCTAAAAATCAAAGAAGACCTAAAACCGGATGATGTAGCAGATGCCCTAGCAATTGCTGTATGTAGCGCTCTCAAGAACCATTCTTTTTAAATCTTTTTCTTAGTTGAACAAACTTTCTCTTTCCTACCTGAATTATCATTCCTTTTTTTATTTCTATTTCTTTTTTCCAATCTTCCTCAACTTGACTGTTTATCTTAACACCTTTCTGTAAAACAAGTCTCTTTGCTTCTGATTTAGAAGAAGCTAATCCTGTACTCACTAAAAGATCAAGAAGAAACATCTTCTTTTCTTTAACAGAAACCTTCTTTATCTTTGATGGCAATTCTTTTCTTCTAAAAACTCTATCAAAATTCTCTTGTGCTTTCTGAGCTGCTGTTTTACCATGATAAATCGTTACTATCTCTTTAGCCAACCTGGCTTTTTGATCTCGAGGAAATTGTTTTTTTATCTCTTGAATTTCTTTCTGAGAAAGTGGAGTACAATGCTCTAAAATAGGTACAATCGTTTCATCGGATAAAGACATTATCTTACCATACATTTCTTCGGGAGAAAGATCTAACCCAATGAAATTTCCTTCGCTTTTCGACATCAACTTCTTGTTAGTTTTTTGATCAATTAATAAAGGAGTAGTAATCACAAATTTTTCTTTCTTCCGGTAAATCTTCATTAATTCTCTTCCGATAAGCATATTAAAGGTTTGATCATTTCCTCCTATTTCAATATCTACATTCATTGCAACGGAATCGTATCCTTGAAGTAGAGGATAAAGAAATTCGTGTATCCAGATAGGTCTCCCCATTTTTATTCTTTTTTGAAACATATCTCTTTCTATCATTCTTTGAACAGTAATTTTTGACGTTAAATCTATTACATCTTTCAAAGTCATCTTGCTAAGCCATTTGCTGTTAAACTCTAAAAGTGCGGGGTTATTCTTAGTTGAAAAATCTAAAATCTTTCCAATTTGTTTTTTATAATTGTGACAATTCTCTAAAACCTCTTTTCGTGTCAAAGATTTCCTCGTTTTATCTTTTCCTGTTGGATCGCCAATCTGAGCAGTAAAATCTCCAATAAGCAAAATAACTTTATGACCTAGTTTTCTAAATTCTTCTAATAAAAAATAGTTAGTGGTGTGCCCTAAATGCAAAGAAGGAGCTGTAGGATCTACACCGTGATAGACAACAAGTCTTTTTCCAGAAATTAAAACCTTAAATAGTTCTTCTTTAGAAGGGTAAATATTTTGGATAAAAGAAGAATTGTTAAGAATTTTCCTAATTGCTGTTTTGTTAGTATTTATCCTCATAATATTTTTAATGTTTTTTCATCATACAAAAAAACAAATAAATTGCCAATCTTTCTAAATTAAATTACAATAAAAAAATATGGCAAAAAGAAAAAGACATCTGAAAGTATATCAAACATCAAGATGGAAAAAAACTGTTTTTTTATTCCTTAAATTTCTAGGAACGCTGTTTCTTTTGGGGTTGTTTGGTATTTTAGCAATTTTTGTTTACTATATCAAAGACCTCCCTCGCCCAGAAGATTTTCTCGAAAAAAAGATTTATCAATCTACTGAAATTTACGATCGAACAGGTAAAGTTTTATTATACACTATTCATGGTGAAGAAAAGAGAGAGATCGTTTCATTAAGCGAGATATCTCCTTTTCTACAAAAAGCCGTTATTGCAACAGAAGACTCGCAATTTTATCAACATCGCGGTATTGATATTAAAGGAATTATACGTTCTATCTTAGTAGATTTAAAACTAAAGAAACCAGTTCAAGGAGGATCAACTATCACTCAACAACTTATCCGCAACTCTTTTTTAAGCCGACAAAAAACTTTAGAGAGAAAACTAAGAGAAATAGTCCTTAGCTTGGAGTTAGAAATGAAATACTCCAAAGAACAAATTCTTGAATGGTATCTCAATCAAATCCCTTTTGGCTCCAATGCATATGGAGCTGAAGCAGCAAGTAAAACATTTTTCAATAAATCAGCAAAAGATTTAACATTAGCCGAATCAGCAACTCTTGCTGCCCTTATAAAAGCTCCTTCTTATTTTTCTCCCTACGGAGAACATAAAAACGAACTTATGAAAAGGAAAGATCAGGTTTTGGATACAATGGCAGAATTGGGTTTTATTACCTTAGAGGAAGCTCAAAAAGCAAAAGAAGAAAAACTAACATTCGCTAAAATTATTGAACCTATTAAAGCTCCACACTTTGTATTATATGTTAAAAAATATCTTATTGAAAAATACGGAGAAGATTTTTTAAACGAAAATGGCCTCAAAGTTTATACTACCCTCGATTGGGATCTCCAAAAAAAAGCAGAAGAAATTATAGCTGATAGAGTTAAGATAAATAAAAATTATAAAGCTTATAATGCAGCTTTAGTAGCAATTAATCCTAAAACGGGAGAAATTTTATCAATGGTAGGATCAGCAGATTGGTTTGGAGAACCATATCCTAAAAATTGCATTTCAGGAAAAAACTGCTTATTTGATCCAAAATTTAACGTAGCTATAGGAACAAAGAACAATCCTGGTCGTCAGCCAGGATCTGCTTTCAAGCCGTTTGCCTATGCAGCAGCTTTCGAAAAAGGTTTTACTCCTAAAACAATTCTTTGGGACGTCAAAACAGAATTCAATCCTTATTGTAGCCCTTTAGCTAATCAATTAAAAGATAAATACGGAATTAAATGCTATCATCCTCAAAACTATGACGGAAAATTCAGAGGGCCAATGACAGCGAAAAATTCCCTTGCTCAATCTATTAATGTTACCTCGGTAAAGATGCTTTACTTGGCAGGAATAGAAAACACTATAGAATTAGCAAAAAAAATGGGAATTACTACTTTAAACCAAGATCCTTCTCAATATGGTCTTTCTTTAGTTTTAGGGGGTGGAGAAGTAAAACTAATAGATATAGTTTCTGCTTACGGCGTTTTTGCAAACGAAGGATTAAAACTTACTCCTTTTGCTGTATTAAAAATAGAAGATTCTCAGGGAAATATTATCGAAGAACATAAAAATACTCCTAAAAGAGTTTTAGAAACAGAAGTTTGTAGAAATATTAATGATATCTTATCAGACAACAAAGCACGAACGCCAATGTTTGGACCGAAATCTGCTTTATATTTCGAAAACAAACAAGTGGCAGCAAAAACAGGTACCACTCAAGAATATCGTGATGCTTGGACTATTGGCTATACTCCTTCTATTGTTGTAGGAGTATGGGCAGGAAATAACGATAATACTCCAAGCTTGAAACCTGGAGTAGTATTAGCAGGACCTATCTTCCATAAATTTATGGAAGAAGCATTAAAAAAATTCCCCTCCGAAGAATTCAAAAAACCTAAAGAAATCTTAACAAACAAAGATGTCTTAAATGGAAAAATAGGGGAAAATGGCCACTGTATTTTATATTATGTTAATAAAGACAAACCTCAAGGAGAAAAGCCCAAAAACCCCGCAACTGATATTCAGTATAAAAACTGGGAGGCAGGTGTTAAAAATTGGCTAATCTCTCACTGATTAAATTCTAACTACTCTTAATAGGCATAACTACATACAAGAAAGTGTCATCACCAAAAGGCTTTATTATCCCAGGCCCTTCCTCTCCGTTAATGCCTAAGATTATCTCTTTGGTCTTAATATTTGAAAGTCCTCCTATTAAGAAGCGATGATTAAAACTAACTTCTTCTTTTTTTCCTTTTATTTTTGTTTTTATAAAAGATCTACTTTGACCTAAATCAGGACTTTGAGCAAAGATTTCTACAATTCCTTGATCAGGATTAATTTTCAGTCTTACTTCGTTAATCTTTCCACTAAAAAGACTTGCTGCTTTTATTTGATTTAAAAACTGTTGTTTTTCTAACAAAACCTCTGTTTTAAATTTATCAG
The DNA here is from genome assembly GCA_021163265.1 of bacterium. Classification (GTDB taxonomy): domain Bacteria; phylum Patescibacteriota; class Minisyncoccia; order Minisyncoccales; family JAGGXC01; genus JAGGXC01. The sequence goes on from JAGGXC010000009.1 coordinate 10,506, forward strand.
GAATTATTTCTTTATAGTTTGGATACTCACCTTCAATTAAACGAGATACTAATCTTATATAAGGATGGTCTATTTCATCCATCGAAGATTCAAACATAATTTGAGTAGGGGAAAAGTATATCTTAATTTTACCTGTTTTCTCATTGAAAGTGTTAATTATCTCTCTAGCTGTTTTCTGGAGTATAATTACGGAAAGGTTAGGTAAATTAACTTTTTTAGATAAAAAAACTTTCTTTTCCGCTAATCTAAAACTATCAGTAGCAGCCATCTCAATAACATTATCGTTTAACGCTAAATAAATACCAGAAATTTCTGGTCTTGTTTGAGAAACAGAAGCAGTATCTACCACTTGCGATAAACCTTCAGTTAATTGTTGAGGTTTTACTTCAATAATTTTATCACTTTTTACTTCAGGAATAATAGGAAACTCTTCTGCACTCAAACCTTTAATCTGGTTTTTATAATTCTTACTTTCAATTAATAAAGTATTATTTTTTATTTCTAAATTAATCTTTTCGTCAGGGATTAGATTGATAAGACTTAGTAAAAATTTAGCTGGAACCGTAATACTTCCTGTTTTTTCCACTTTAGATAATATCCAGTATTTTACTCCTATCTCTAAATCAGTTGCAGACAAAACTACAAAATTTTTTTCGCAAGAAATTAAAACATTGTTTAAAACAGGAAGAGTAATAGATTTCGTAGATATTCTACTTACAACGCTTAGACCTTTTATTAACTCATCTTTTAAAATAGAACATTTCATAATTTTGATCTATATTTCTTAATTTAGTAAATAATTTTTATTTAATAGATATTGTTGTAAATTCTTCTATGTGAATTGGTTTTTTTTGTTTTTTTACATAAATAATAGGTTTTTAGAGGTGGATAAAATGTGGTTTTGTAGGTTTATCTTATTTAAAAACTGTTTAAAATTTTTTTAATTAATTTTATTAAAAAGTTATCCACTTATAATCCTCTGTCGAATTAACTTAATTTCCTCAGCTAAAACTTCATTTTGCTCTATCTCTTTTTTGATTTTTTCATAACCATAAATAATTGTAGTATGATCTTTGCCGCCTAATTTTCTTCCTATTGCTGGATAAGAATGTTTTAATTCTTCTCTTAAAAGATACATAATAATTTGACGTGGTTTCACAACTTCTTTTTTCGTGACGGCGCAATTAAATCTTTTTCTTTTAAATCATAAAATTCTGCAACTGTTCTTATGAGTTGTTTGGGAGTAATAACTTTCTTAGGAGAATTAAGAAGATTTTTTAAAAGAGATTTAATAGTTTCTATATCTAGAGAGCGATTATTAAGTTTTTGATAAGCAACTACTCGATTTAGAGCTCCTTCTAATTCTCGAATATTATTCTTAATATTTAAAGCAATAAAGTTTAGTATTTTTTCTGGTAACTCAACTCTTTTTTGTTTTATTTTTGTCTTAAGAATTGCTAATCTTGTTTCATAATCCGGTAATCCAATATCTGCAATCATTCCTCCTTCAAATCTCGATCGCAACCTTTCTTCTAAAGCAGTAATTGCTTTAGGGGGACGATCTGAGGAAAGAACTATTTGTTTGTCTCTTTCATATAAATAGTTAAACAGATGGAAAAATTCTTCTTGTGTTTTTTCTTTCCCTGCTAAAAATTGAATATCATCAATGATTAAAACGTCTATTTTTTGGTATTCTGTTTTAAAGTTTTCTATATTGTGGTTCCTTATAGAGTTGACAATACCAGAGATTAGTCTTTCAGCAGGAACATATTTTATTTTTTTATTCGAAAAATTATCAGCAATTTTATTACCAATTGCTTGAAGTAGATGTGTTTTTCCTAATCCCACCCCTCCATAAATAAATAAAGGATTATAAACAGTTCCTGGGTTTTCTGTTACAGCTGTAGCTGCTGCGTGAGCTATTTCATTAAAGGGACCTACAACAAAATTATCAAATGTATACCGTGGATTTAAATTTGTTAATCTGTTGATTTTGTATTCTCCTAAATCTAACTGATCTGATACTGACTGTTCTAATGTTTGTGTTTTTTGTTTTTCTTTATCGTTGGTTTTTAAATTAGTGTGTCCTATAACATACTTTATTTCTTTTATTTCTCGGTCAATTTCGTGCAAAATTTTAAGAATCATTTTACTATATTTTTGCTCTAACCATTCTTTAGAGAAAGCATTAGGCACAGAAATAGTAATAACTCCATTTTTTTGCTCAATAATCTCTGTATTTTTAAACCATGTAGCAAAGTTTGCTTTTGATATTTGGAATTTGATCCGAGCTAAAACTGCTTGCCAGAGTTCTTCTTTTGTCATAACTCTTTGGCGTTAATTACTTTTATATTATAGTATTATGGTTTTGATACTGTCAAATAAGCTTTGAAATAAGCGGAAATGACCAGGAATGTTGATAAACTGGGGAGAACCTGTGAGGATTGGAGAAATTGACTAGTTATTCTAAAAAGTTTATACTAATACATATATAATAACAATATTTTATATGAGTACAACGTATCAGCCAAAGAAAAGGAAAAGAAAAAAATGTCATGGTTTTAGAAAGAGAAGGAGTACATCAGCCGGAAGAAGAGTTATTAAAAGAAGAATGAAAAAGAAAAGAAAAAGAATTACAACTTAATTTTTAATGCTTCCAAAAGAAAATAGATTAAAGAAACAAAAAGATTTTGATAGAGTATTTGGTAAAGGAGAAAGTTATAAGACAAACTTTTTTACCATAAGGTTTGTTGAAAATAATTTAGATAAGACAAGGTTTGGCTTTGTTGTTTCTAAAAAAATTCACAAGAAAGCGGTTGTTAGAAATAAGAATAAAAGAAGATTAAGAGAAATAATAAGAAAAATGTTGCCTGATATTAAGCAAGGAATAGATGCAGTTATTATAGTAAAAAAAGATTTAAGTCAAGAGGATTTTCAAGCTATAGAGAGACAAGTGAAAGAATTATTAAAAAACACAAAATTGTTAAATGCTGAAGAAGATTGTTTTAAAATTAATTAAAATTTATCAAGGATTTATTTCTCCTTTACTAGGGAGACATTGTCGTTTTTATCCTTCTTGTTCTAATTATTGCTATTTGAGTATTAAGAAATATGGATTAAGTAAAGGGTTATACAAAGGAGTTAGACGAATCTTAAAATGTCATTCGCTTAGTAAGGGAGGAATAGATCTTCCTTAAAATGGAAATGTTTAGTATTGCTTTTCATAATCTCTTATATCGTCCGATTTTGAATAGTTTATTTTTTTTATACGCATATCTTCCAGGGCATGATTTTGGCGTGGCTATTATCTTTTTAACTTTATTTGTTAAAACTATCCTGTTTCCTCTTTCTTGGAAATCGATAAAATCTCAGAAAGCTATTCAAGAAATTCAACCCAAAATTAAAGAAATACAAAAGAAATTTAAAAACAACAAAGAAGAACAAGCAAAAGCATTGATGGAACTTTATAAAAAAGAAGGTATTAATCCTTTTTCGGGTTGCCTACCTTTATTGATTCAACTTCCTATTTTAATTGCATTATTTTTAGCGCTTAAAAGTTTAAGCGGTGGAGGATTAAAGCCAGATTTATTCTATAGTTTTGTTCCTTTTTCTTCAGATTTTAGTCCTTTCTTTTTAGGTAGGATAGACCTCACTGTTCCCTTTTTTCCTTTAGCAATTCTGGCAGGTGTTTTTCAGTTTATTCAATCAAAAATGCTTGTTTCTCAACCATCTTCGGAAGAGCAAAACGATATTTCTCAAATAATGCAAAAACAGAGTCTTTATTTTTTTCCTATTTTTACTATTATGATTCTATGGAAGCTTCCTGCAGCAATAGGCTTATACTGGCTTACCTCTACTCTTTTTTCAATTGGTCAACAATATTTAATTATTCGTAATTATAGTATTAATGGTAAAGAAAATTAATTTAATGGAGATTCAAAAGATTCAAAAAATTATAGAAGAGTTTTTTGATAAAATGAATTTTTCTGTAGAAATTCAGCTGAAACCTTTAGAGAAAGAAACTCTTCCTGTCGATATAAAAACATCAGAACCCCAGATTCTTATTGGCGAGAAAGGAGAAACGTTGGTTTCTATTCAGCGTCTTTTAAAAGTGCTTCTGAGGAGAAAATTAGATAAGAATCTTTATATAGATTTAGATATAAACGGGTATAAAAAGAAAAAAATAGATTATCTCCGACAACTTGCTCGTTCTGTAGCAGACGATGTCGCTTTAACTAAAAAAGAACAGATATTACCGCCAATGCCTGCCTATGAGAGAAGGATAATTCATTTAGAGTTAGCTGAGCGAGGTAATGTTGTAACAGAAAGTATTGGTCAAGAACCTCAAAGGAGAGTGGTGATTCGCCCTTATTAAGAAGTTAGAATTCTGATTCTTCAAATGGTTTATTATTTTTCTGAGCTAATTTTTCCTTAGCTCTTTTAATTTTTACTACTTGTTCTGGAGCAGTAGTAATAAATTGATCTTCTGCATAAGAAGCTACTATTTTCACTGCAACATGTTTTGGGCCAGCAAAAAGTAAGCCTTCTCCTACAGCGGACTCTAAAAGAAGATATTTTTCTTGTTCAGTGAGGTGGAAAGCTTTTTTTACTACATCTATAGTAGCTGGACTTTGTTTTAGCAAGAGTTGAACAGAGGAATTTGTAATAATAGGTTGTCCATAAGTAGACTTCATAAAGTCATTAACATCTTGAGTGACGGTAGTAACTCCTAACCAGTATTTCCGTGCTCTTTTGGCTAAGCCATATAAGAAAGATGCTCCATCTTCGCTTTTCATTATCCACCAAGCTTCGTCTACTACCAAAATTCTTTTCTTAAGTTCAGATCGTATTTTGTTCCAAATGTAACGCATAACAATAAACATTGCCATTGGACGAAGTCCTTCTTCCATGTCTCTTATTCCAAAGGCAACAAAATTTTTATTCATTGAAATATTAGTAGGTTGATTAAAGAAATTTGCGTAAGTTCCTTGAGTGAATTTCTTTAATCGACGCACCAGTGATTCGGCGCCTTCCATTCCTTCTAGTACTGCTTCTAAATCTTCCATTAGAGGGATATTCTCTTGCCAGAATCGAGGATCTGTTTCTGGCGTAATATCCTTTGCGGCATATGTCTCTGTGAGGGCTTTGTCTATTATAGAATCTTCTTCGGGTGTAAGTCCACCAAGCATTATCCGAAAAAGTCCTACTAAATTGATAATATTCGCTCTTAAGACATCTTCTGGTTTTTCATCTTCTCTCACAATTGGAAGGTCTAAAGGATTGATATGGTTCTCTGAGGACAAGGAGATATTAAAAAAAGAACCTCCTACAGCATTAGCTAAAAATTCATATTCATTTTCAGGATCAAGAACGATTACGTCAACGCCTTGCATTAAGTATCTAAGTATCTCAAGTTTTACAGCATAACTCTTTCCTCCTCCTGCCTTACCAAATACAACTTCGTTGGCATTTTCTAGAGAAAATCTATCAAACAAGATAAGAGAATTATTATGTCTGTTGATTCCATAAAGTATGCCTTCGTTTGTACTTAAATCAAAAGAAACAAAAGGAAAGAGGCTTGAAAGAGGAGAGGTATTCATTAGAGTGAAATGCTGGACTTTGTCGATTCCACAAGGAATAGCTGAGATAAATCCTTCTTTTTGTTTGTAAATGTTTAATTTGATGTAAATTAAACGGGCTTCCAAAATTGATCTTAGAGTTGTTTCTATGTCTTTTAGTTCTTTTTCAGAGCTTCCATAAATAGTAATATAGACTCCTACATTTGCCATTCGTTCTTGAGCGGTTTGAAGACGATCTCTTAAAGTTTCTAAATCCCTAAACGCTGTCTCAAGAGCGGGATCGCGAATATATCCTTTTTCTTCTCTTTCTGCAAGTTCTGCTTGGATTTCTGTAACTCGTTTTCTTAATTTTTTAAGCAAAGGTCCTGTTTCAAGAGGATGAATGAAAATAGAAACATCTAAAGGGGTTTCTAAATTAATTACTGGAGATAGCCATCCTGTACTGAGATAGCGTGGATATGAGAAGATAAAAAAACTTCTTGCTAAGCGCCTTCCAATTTTTATAGTATCGTCTCCAACAAGAACAGAAGGAGGAGCAATAATATCTTCTATAGTGACAGTGCTTTCTTTTACGAGGCTTTCAATTTCAGGAATTTTTCTTTTTCTTAAAAAAGGAAAAGGCATAGAATTTTATTTTAATAGAAGTTTTCATTTTATAAGTTCGGGAGGAATCTCAGGATAATATCCAAATTCTGCTTCCTCTGGATTATAGATAGACCAAAACAATTCAATTAATGTGGCACTATCTAAAGGAGTGGCTTTGAGACCGCACCTTTTTAGACCAAGAGCTATGAATTCCATTCTTTGCCACAATTGAGTTTTGGCACGTTGAAATCTTTCTTCGGTTAGCGGGGGGGCTATAGTAGGTTTTGCAAAGAATCCTGATTTTTTGTTTGAAAACTCGATTTCCAAAGGCACAAATGGAACTACCACAAAGAAGTTTTTTGTCATTATTGCAGCTTTTGGTATAAGGTCAGCAATGAATTTTCTATATTCAGCAGTTTGCGCTTTCAGAAGTTCGTTATCTTGTTTGTCTTCTAATCTTTTGAGTTCGTCGAGGTAACCTGTGATATTTAATCTTCTTGACTGGACAATAATTTCTAAGGAAAAATCCAATGAATTTAAAAAATCTTGAAACTGATATATAATGGCGTTTTGTTCTTCTTCTGATCTTAAAGCAAAGTTGATAGAAGAAACCAACAAAACTCCTCTCAAGCTTTTGTTTTTTAGGATAATCACTCCTTCTCTTATATCATCTATTTCTATTAATTCTTGGGTAGAGTTCTTTGGCATTTTATTTAGTGGTTTCTACTTTTATTGATAAACTTCTTAGTTTGCTTTTTTTAATTTTCTTTTGTTGAGGGTATTGTTGATAGTGTGGAGGAAATATTTCTTCAGATGATACAGGAGGAGTTGTTTTTGCAACAATCCTTACAGGAGTTATTTTTCTTTTCCACATATATACTTTTGGAGAAATCATAAAGAGCAGAAAATCTTTCAAGATTACCAATGGAGGACGTCCGTGAATTTTAAAGAAGGTTATGAAAACAGCACCTCCTCCCACAAAAGTTGAAATTATCAAGAAGAGCCAGAAAGGAGTTTTATAGAAAGCAGCTAAACAGATTAATCCTGCTGCAGCAAGTATAAGAAACTGTCGAAAAGAAAGAAACCAGATTACTTTTGATTCGTGTTCAATAAACTTGGGGACTGTAAACTCCATCTTTCTATGTCTTTATTTTACTATTAATGGGAAACAAAGACAATAATTTTTAAACAAAAAAGCAAGAGGAGACATCTTACCTTCTTGAGATAGGTGATTTATATAATCTCATCTTCTTGAGGTTCGATAGGTTCTCTATAAATATCTTTTTGAGCTGTTTTTTTTCTTGGTTTGGTTGCTTTTGTCTTTTTTGTTTCTTCTGCTGTTGAGCTAACTGACCTTTTCGTTTTTACTTTTTTCTCTATTTCTTCTAATTCTTTTTCAAATTCTGTTTTTCTTTTTTCTGATGGGATTGTTTCCTCTTTTGTTTCTGCCATTGACGGAGTAAAGGTTTCTCTTTGAGTAGTGAGTTTTTCTCTGACTATTGCTTCCTTTTCTTTATTTTGAGTAACTACATTGGGTTTTCTTGATTCTATTTCTTCTAGAGATATTCTCCCTGCTATACCATAGAGTCCTTCTAAACTTGTTCTGACAGGATAAAAAATGAATCTAATGATTTCTTGATTTACTCTTTTTGCTACCTCAGGATCTATATCTAACTCTTTTAATAATGTTTCATATAATTCGTCGGGAGGGAGTACTCCTAATAAAACAAAGCCAACTATTTTTGCTACTTTTGGAACTTCGTCTATTTCATATCTGTCGCAGACAGTGTATATATTGTTTGCTGTTTCCTCTGAGAAGATAGCATCCTGGAGATCTTTAGGTAATTTCTCATATAATTTCCAAAATTGTTCAGGTGTATAATCTTTGAGCATAATTTTGCTATTTTATAACTTTATATTTTAATATTTTACCACCTTTTTCAAAAAAGAAAAAGAAATTTTATATTGACAATTTATATAATTTTATTTATAATAATATCAGCAAATTGAAAACAAAAAGGAGGTGAAAAGAATGAAGAAAGTAATATGGATTGTAGTATTGCTAATATTAGCAATAGGAATAGTAGGTATATTTCTTTTAGGCGGTGGATTTCTATTTAAGATTATTGGAACAGCAATGATAGTGGCCTCTTTAGTTTTCTTTGTTTCAGGATTCAAGAAAGTTCAAGAGGAAGACAGGTGGATCATCGAGTTCTTCGGGAAATTTGAGAGAATTCTAGAGCCGGGATTAAGGTGGGTTTGTCCGGGTCTGGAATCCGTGAGGGCAGTGGTGTCGGTATGGGAACAGACCATTCAATTATTTGAAAAACCTATAAAAATAGATTTTAAAGACGGTTCCGCAACACCCAAGGAGGCTTATGCTTACATCAAGATTTCTGATCCCTACAAAGCGATTTATGCAGTGAAAAACTGGCGGACAGCAGGGAAGGCATTATTGGAGAATGCTTGCCGCAGTTATCTTAATGGGCTTACCATAGAGGAAGGGATTTCGATGGCGCGGGCAGGATATGATGTGACTCAGAAGATGCCACCGGATCAAAAGGATGGCATAATAAAAGCAATGAAAGTGTGGGGGATAGAGCTGCTTCGTGTTACAATAGGCGACTTCGATCTAGAAAGCGACCTTGTTAAAGCTAGAGGAGAGCTACATAAAAAAGAAAAAGAGCTAATGATTGCAAGATTAACAAGACAGATTAGAGCCCAGGAGACGGTAGGTGCAGCAATTGATGCCATAACTTTAGCATTAGGACGAGACTCAAATAATCCTTACAGATTTACCGAAGAAGAAGCAAGAAGATTTGCAGAAGATCTAGTAAAACGGAGAATGAGCATTGATGGAAAAGCCTTATATGACATTAGAACAGAAGGTCAAGGAGGTATGGAGGAAGCTTTAATACGTCTTCTCACAGTGCTGAACACAGTAAAAGAGAAATCCAAAAAATAATTTTTTAAAAAATGGGTTAGGAAACTAACCCTCTTTTTATATTTTATGTTGAATTTCCTCCAGAAATTTCTTCGTCTTTTTTTCCTACATCAGGATAGTTTTTCTCTTTTCCCCATGGAAAGAGTCTCCGTTTATTTTTAGAACCTATCCCTGTGTCAGAAGGTTGTTCTTCTTTCTTTTTTTGTTCTTGTTCTGCTAGCTGTTTCTGAGCCTCTGCAATAATTTCATGGATGTTTTTAACTCCTTGTTGTTTTCTTTTTTCTTCTTCCAAGCCTGCTCTAAATCTCTTCTCTAGTTCCTTTCTATCTTCTCCACCTTTAATTGGATACAAACCGGCATTCATTGCTCCAGTGCTTGCTAAATAACGAGCGAGTTGAGGATTTCTCATTTTTTTAGTATCGTCGTCAACCTCAAAATACCAGCTAATATCATGCTTATCAGCTTCAGCATTGAAGGCATCAGTGAATTTTCGAGCAAAAATCTTTGCCGCTTCTCCTACTTGGTGACCTCCCCAGAATTTGTGGACAGCTTCCATAAATTCTTCGTCTTTAAACCAATCTTTATTTAATTGTTTTATATCATCTGCTTTTTTAGTTTCTCCTACTATGTATTCTTTGATGCTTTTGTAATTTTTCTTTTTGAGATCTTCTTTTGTTACTGTTCCTTCTTTATTAAGAATTTCTTCAAATTCCTTATGCATGTTTTTGAAATTTCTTAGCATTCCTTTCCAGGCTTTCTCTTCTCCCATTCTGACTAACTTTCTGAAAGAATTAGTTAATGCAAATTCATCATATTGAATAGCACTTTTCCCAAATCTTTTCTCATCCATCGCATCTTTTAATTGACCAGACTCGATTATATCAGCAAGAATGGCAGCTTTCTTTGTAAGATCTGTTGTCTTGCGATATTCTTCCAGTTTAGCTTCAATACTTTTACCTTTAATTTTCTTTTTTGTTTCCTCAAACACATCTCTATCAGCTCCGACTGTAACAGAGGTAATTGCTCGTCCGAAAGCTCTTTTCGCGTAAGGGGAAATCATAAATCGCGAAACTTTTTGTTTTGCTGACATTTCTTTGAGTTCTTTTCTGGTAAGAAGCCCTGGCGCAGTTGCCCATTCTTGTGCTTTTCTTCTAACTTTTTCAGGGACAATTCTTCTTGCTGCTCCTTTTACTCCTCGCTTCATTATACTAGTTACACCCGCCATTCCTCCCCATACATTTAATTTGCTTTGGATAAGTCCAACTACTTGTTGAGCTCCTACAGGGACATATTTAATACTTCCAAAGAAAGCAACTCCTAAAAAGATTGCTAAAAATAAATAATTATAAAGAGAAGAGGGAAGAATAATATTAGGCAGTCCTGGGATAGGAGTGCTCATTGAAAAAGAAGGGCCAACAGCGCTTGGGCTTTTGAGAAATGCTTGAGTAAAGATAGAAAGGACTAAACCTAAGAGCAAAAAAGCTACTATTCCTAAACTTGCCCATTGGACTACTGCTGTAAGCCATGCCCATCCATATTTTTTTGTTTGTGGGAAAACGAAACAGAATACTCCTATAGGAGCAAATATTCCCAGCAACCATAAGGCAGCGATTCTTAGAACGAACAGGGCAGCAAAAATTACAAACATTAACCCCATTATAAGATTAAGAAGTATAAGAACAACGAGAGAGAATATATTGCTAATCAATGGTCCGTATAAGGCTTGATGAATTAAGAAGAATAAAGCAAAAGGAGCACCTATTACAGTAAAAGCACGTGCTACGTAAGTTATTATAATAGTTGTAACAACAGAAGTAATTGACCCCAAAGAGTTTCGTAAAGGAATAAGAGCAGTCGTGGCAAAGTCACTCTTAAAGTTTGTCATAATTGTGTTCATCATAAATTGAGACACGTCAATAAAACCTCCTACAATAAGCAAACTGAAATTCACTAGTAAAACAGCAAGAATAAGCCGGACAAAACTTTTTTTAGTTTGGATACTTTCTATTCGGAGAATATAAGCAAGACCTAAGAATACAAAAGAAAGGATAAAAAATAAATTTACTAGTCCAACAGTAAAATGGAATCCTGCAAGTACTGCGTGATTACTCAAATGAACTTGAAGTCCAACTGCCCATTCAAGCAGATAAGCTGAAAGAACCGCAAAAGCTCCCGAGAGAAAAGCATATAAAACGAGAGTAATTAATTTAGAAAGAATTGCTTGATCAATAGAATCTAAAGCATCTAATACAGACCCTGCCCATTCAAAGAATACTCCTATTAAACTGCCATGAGCAGGCAATGGCATTGATAGAATTAAAATACTAATTCCTGCTACCGGAGCAGCTATAAGTAAAAATTTTCTATAATGTTTTTTGAGCATTATTTTAGAATTATGGTGTAGTAAAGCTAGATGTAGCTCCAAAGGAAATTCCTCCTATGCTTACTCCTACTGCTCTCCAGAAATAAGTAGTGCTTGATGCTAACCCGTCTGCTGTTGAAGTAAAAAAATAAGTAGTAGGAGAAGGATCTTCTCCTTTATAAATCTCTAAGAAATCACTTCCATCTTTTGGCGCTGTTTTATCTAAACTTATATCGTTTGTTCCATACTCAAAATGTACAGTAACTTTGTCTGCTTTATGAAAGTCTAAGATTTGGCCCTTTAGAATAACTGAATAAGTTCCATCTGGTTGGAGGACAGGCGGACTTGCTGAGACTGTTTTTATATCGGGAGCCGTGGGAGGAGAGATGTCCATAACTTTTAATGAGCCAACACTGTTAGTTATCTCTGTCCATTCGGTATTTGCCATATTTTGAGTAACTGCTATAAAATCCCCGTCACAATTGTTTCCGGAATAAAGATTTATTTGACACGAACCTTTCATTTGTATTGAACCTACCTTTGGGCCAACTGTACCAGTAGTAAAACAGAAACCAGGGCATGGAGAGCCACAGCAAATAATGGTTCCTCCAGGTGGGACTAGAAGATAACCACAAGTTCCTGGGGGGGCACCTGCAAGACAAAGACAAACAGAACAGCTTGGCGTGATACATTTTTCTGTTGGTGTTATTATAGCGAACTCGCTCGGGTTGCTGGCTTGGAAATTTTTGTTCTTAAATATTTTTACAAATTCGCATGGTTTACTCCAGTCTTGCTTGCTCCATTGTCCTGCACCCAAATTTCCTATATTTGTAGTGGGCAGAGATAATCTTAATAAATCTGGATTAAGTATACTTATAATAATATAAGAACCAAAAAGCAGAGCTAGACCTATTAGGGCTGAAATAATTCTATCTCTTGCATCTTTTATTTTATTTGGATCACCAACAGAGGTGAGATACTGAAAACCTGCTATGATTAAAGCAATAAAGGCAGCAAGGCCTCCTAGAAGAACTCCCCAACGGTAGGCGTAATCAACAAAGTCTACTAAAGTGCTAGTATCATCTAAAGTTTTTCCTCCCGGAGCCGGAGGCCAATGAAGTTCTAGAGCTTTAGCTTGCGAAAAGAAAAGCAAAGCTCCACCTATTACTAAACCGCTAATTAGAAGAATCGTAAGGAATTTTTGTTTTTTCATATATTGCTCCTAATTAATAAAATTTTATCATAATCTTTTCAGTCAGACAACTGAATTGATTCTATAAGTTTTTCTATTTCTTCTTCGAAATTTTTCCAGAGATTATCGGGGGCAAAGAAATCGATTATATAAAAATCTTCATTGGAAGTTAATCTGACTATTTCTTTAGAGCGAAAAATATGGTTTCCGTAAATATACTTGACCTCAAATTCTCCTTTTTTGTGTTCTGTTTGAACATTTAATATTTCTGTTTGAGCGTTTTCTATTTGTTTGTAAATATCTTCAATAAGATTGTTAATTAGTTCTTTTGAAGAAGAGGCTTGTTTAGTTTCTCCTTTGCTTATTACTAACTGTGCAGGTCCTTTTTCGTTGATTCTTCTGGCAAGGAATAAGACTTGGAGGCCATATTTTTCTTTTATATCTAAAGGAAAAAGCTTATCTATTTCTGTTTTATCTTTTATTTCTTGCCAGTCATCTTGATACTTTAATTTTAGCTTTTCATCAGGAGAAATAAATTCTTTATATTCTGCCTTGATAGTATTTGTTTGATTAAGGTCGGAGGATTGTGATTTAAGAAAGTCAATAGCACTAAAAGAAGATTGCATTTGGTTTATTTCTTGTGTTGTAAAATAGAATCCAACAAAAAAAAGGAAAATCAGGCCAATAATAAATAATAGAACAAATTTTAGAAAATCCTTCATAATGCCCTCTTTTTGTATTTGATTATTTTTTTAATTTTATCTTAAATTTATTCTCTAAACAAGGAGGAATCTTCTATTGTGGAGAAATCACTTGACTTTTTGTTTTGATAAGCTATCTTAGAAAGCAAGATGATGGAAATCTCGCATAATAGATTTTTATTTCTTGGAGTGGCGGTATTGCTGATTGTTGGAAGTGCTTATTTATTTTCTCACCAAGACAAAAATGTTTCTTCTTCAAAACAGATTTTAGCTTCTGTTAGTGATGAGTTATTTGTAAACCCCCAGACAGAAAGTCAGGTTGAATCTCCTGACTTAACTTTTATTCAAAAGAATAGTTTAGTAGGGATTTCTTGCTCTCAAATTATTTCCTCTAAGACATTAGGAGTATTAATGGGAGGAGAGATCTTTGATGAGCATCGGGAGATAACAGAATATGTAGTTGAGAAAGGAGACACTTTAACTTCAATTGCTGAAAAATTTGGAGTCTCTCTTGAAACCATTCTTTGGGCAAATAATTTAACTTCTAAGTCAGTAATTCAACCGGGGCAGAAATTGATTATTTTGCCGGTTTCGGGAGTTCTACATCATGTAAAAAAAGGAGATACGTTAAGTAAGATAGCAATTCTCTATGAAGCAAACATAGAAGATATAATTGCTTTTAATGATCTCTCTGAAGAAGGAGATATTTATGTAGGAGACATTTTAATTATTCCTGGAGGTAAAAAACCCGCTAAAAAGTCTTATTTGGTTAGGAATACAAAAACTATCCCTGTTGCTTCAAGTTATTTTATTCCTCCTGTATCTTCCCCTTATCGTATCACTCAAGGACTTCATTGGTATAATGCAGTTGATTTTGCTAATTCCGGAGGTAGTTGTGGAAAGCCGGTCTTTGCGGCGGCTGGAGGAAAAGTTTTGAAAGTCAAATACGGATATAATAAGGGAGCGGGCAATTATGTAAGAATTCTTCATCCAAATGGATTAATTACTCACTATGGTCATTTGCAAAAAATATTAGTAGTGCTTGGTCAGGAAGTTTCGCAAGGTGAAATAATTGGTTTGATAGGGCATTCTGGTAAGACAATTCCTGCTGGTCCTGCCGGATGTCATTTACATTTTGGACTTTACAGTTCGGAAGGTAAGCCCCCTCTAAATCCGTTTGCGCGTTAAAAATTATTTTTAGCTCTGTACATAAGGGCTTCGCTCAAATGCGAGAATGAAATTGATGCTTTTCCTTCTAGGTCCGCAATAGTTCGGGCCATTTTTAATACTTTGTGATATCCGCGAGCAGAAAGCTTTCCTGAATTTATGAATTTTTTCAGAAGAGTTCGAGATTTCGCATCTATTTGACAATGTGTTTTGATTTGTTCAATGTTTAACTCGCTATTAGTGAATTGGTTCATAGATTTTTCAGATAGAAATCTTTCTCTTTGGATCTGACGAGCTCTTGCAATTCTTTTGCGAATAACTTCGCTTGAGTTTTCTTTATCAATTGCGACTAGTTTTTCATATTTTAAAGCAGGAACTTCCACAAATACATCAATTCTATCTATTATAGGACCAGAAAGTTTTCTTTGATATTTTTGGATCTGTCCAGGGCTGCAGGTACACTCTTTTATATGACTGTTTAAATAGCCACAAGGACAAGGATTTGAGGCAGCCACGAGAGTAAAATTTGCTGGGAACGTTGTTCTTATTTTTGCTCGCGAGATAGTGATAGAACCTTCTTCCATTGGTTGTCTTAAGGCTTCTAACACATCGCGTCGAAATTCAGGAAATTCATCAAGGAAAAGTATTCCCCGGTGAGCAAGAGTTATTTCTCCAGGTTGAGGAGGGTTTCCTCCTCCAACAAGAGCTGCTTTTGAGCAGCTATGATGGGGAGAACGAAAGGGTCTTGTTTTAATAAAAGGCTCTTCTGGCGCAAGAAGACCGGCGATACTGTAAATTTTTGTTACCTCAAGAGATTCTTTGAAAGAAAGAAGAGGCAAGATAGTAGGAATAGTCTTTGCTAAAAGAGTTTTTCCTGCTCCCGGAGGACCAATCATAAGTAGATTATGACCTCCTGCAGCAGCAATTTCTATTCCTCGTTTTGCATATTCTTGCCCCTTTATAAAGCCTAAGTCAATTTTGTATTCACTTTTTGCAAAAAGCTCAGGGTTAGTAGCGGAAGGTAGAATTTTTTTCTTTCCTTCCAGATAATCTATTGCTTCTCTGAGATTTTCTACTCCAATTACTCTAATGTCTTTTATAAGACCAGCTTCAAGAGCGTTAGCTTTTGGGAGTAGTATTTCTTTCCATTTTAATTTTCGTGCAAGCATTGCTAGAGAAAGAGCGCCTTTTATTTTTCTTAGTTTTCCATCCAACGCCAATTCACCTGCTATAATCCTTTTATAAGGAGAAAAACTGATTTGCCTTGAAGCAAGTAAATATCCCAGAGCGATAGGAAGATCATAACATGCTCCTTCTTTTTTTAGATCAGCGGGTGCAAGATTTACTAAGATTCTTTGGGGAGAGTGATAAGGAGGCAAAAAGCCTGAGCTTTTTATAGCTGCTCTCATTCTTTCTTTTGATTCTTGAACTGCTTTGTCTCCCAAACCAACGATTTCAAAGTGTCTTAGTCCGTAAGCAATATCAGTTTCCACTTCTACAATTTGAGCTTCTAATCCTACAACAGCAGCTGAGAAAACTTTTGAGGACATATTTAGTTTTCTTTCTGAAAATTCTTAATAAACTTTATATATTTGAGAATATAGTTTTTTAGTATAGTTTTAATTTCTTTGTTTTTGATCTTTTGAATTTTTAATTTAAGTTCTTGAAAAGTAAGGTTTTCTTTTAGATCGTTAATAATCTTGATATCTTCTGGTAATAATTTTATGCTTTTGCTGAGTTCTTTAGCAATCTCAATTGCTTCAGCAAGGTACTCTTTTGAAGCTTGTGAAATATTTCTTTTTTCGTATTTGTAAGGAAAGGTAAGGCCTTCTAGAGGGAAAATTTTTATATCTTTTTTATCTACTAGTCTGTTGAGAAAAACCTCTACCCCAAACCGGGTTTTTTTCATTTTTTCTAAATGAGGAAGGAGAAAATCTCGGTGATAGACTCTTTCTCCAGTAAGAAAAACCCGCGTAGGGAGAGAAAGATTTAATTTGTTTTTGATCGGCACGCCAAATATTGCTTTGAAATCTTCTCTTAGCGCAGGACGAATTAAAGTTTCTATATGTTTTACAGAAAGATCAGGAAAATCAGCATCCCAGAAAACAACTATTTCTCCTTTAGCTGATTCTACTCCTTTAGCCAAAGCATAGCCTTTTCCTTTGTTTTTTCTTAGATTTATAAGTTTGATTCTTTTTCCGAAACTCTCAAGTATTTCTCTGCTTCTATCTGTTGAGCCATCATTTACACAGATTACCTCATCTATTAGTTCTGATTTTAGAAAGGCTTCAACTATCTTCTTTACTGTTTTTTCTTCATTAAAAACAGGAATGATTGCAGAAATTTTTTTTGTCTTTAGAGCAACCTCTGTTTTGAAGAAAACACAAACTATATCCTTACCGATTTTTTCTATTTTGCGTTGGGTTTGGTTAGGAATGATTCCAAACCCGTTATTAATTTCTTTAAGAAATTCTTCTTCATTCCACAAAAAAGTGGAGTGGATTTGGTTAATTCCGTCTTGTTCAAAATAATTAAAAAATCTCTTTCCTAATGAAAGAGTGTTTTCTCCTTTAGGTTCACAAATAATTAATTTTTTCTTCGCAGCTTTGAAGCAATAGTTTATAAAAACCTTTCTTTTATCAGGAGAAATGTGATGGAGAACATCACATACTACAACTACATCTGTCGGAGAATAACTTGTTTTATCTAAGATATCTCCTATATAAAAATTTGCTTTTTTATATTTTTTTTGGGCGTATTCTATGAATTTTTTATTAAGATCGAATCCTGAGTAAGAAGATTGTTCAGCAAGAAAATTTACTAGTAAAGCTGTTCCGCATCCAGGTTCTAATATTTTTTCCTCTTTTTTTATAAAAGAAGCAATAAGACGATACCTTTCATTTAATTTTTTTCCGTGGATAATCTTTAAAGCTTGCTGATATAAAAGCGGATGTTTGTAAAATATACTTTTCTGAAGCATTGTAGTGAAAAACAGGTATTTTCCATACCTATTTCTTAAAATCTGTACTATTTTGTTTTATTTGCACTTTCTGCAAGTCCGTGCTGCCGGAAAGGCTTTAAGTCTTTGGATAGAAATGGGTTTTTTGCATTTCTCACAAATACCGTAAGTTCCCTTTTTAATTTTTTCCAAAGCAATATTGATGTCTTGTAGTTTCTTCTCTAAACTGAATTCAACCGGTAGAAGAGATTCGTATTCTTCTACTTCATCTGCTGCTTTTTCTAAGCTTGAACCGCTAGTTTCTTTACCAAAAGAAGGAAATTGTGTGTCCCAATCGCCTTTCAGATTTTTGTCTTCTTTGGCAAACTTGCTTAATTCATTCTTGATGCTTTCTTTTTCTTTCTCTAGTTTCTTCTTTAATTGATTAAGTAAGTTTTTATTCATTTTCGCTGATTAATAAGTCAATGATTTTCTTCATACTTTCGTATGAACTAGTGAAAATAAGGAATTCGTCGGAGACCCAATAGCAAAGCCCTAGATCTTCTCTGGAGAAAGTAATATAGCGGAAGTGTCGACCTCTATATACTGCATCCCTAAAATTGGGATTAAGAGCAGGGTTTTCTTTGTTCATTAATACAAAGAAATACTCAAAATTACTTTCCGCTTTGCTTTCCCAAGCTTTCATCATATCTTCTACTCCTTCTTTGTCTTTTAATGTGATAGCAAAACCGAATCTGTATCCTGTATGTTGACTGTAGACAAAGAAAGAAAATGCGTCTTCAAATTTCGCGAAGAAGTTTATAGGAAATTCGATTTTGAAAGCACTAAGGAACTCAGACAAGGAGATTTCTTCTTGAGTCTGTTTGTTTTGAATGGAAAATTGAACAAATTTTCCTTCTGGAATTTTTTGTTCGGTAGTAAATTTATCGAGTGCGGTATATATTTCGTAAGGAGAGGATATTTCCAAAATAGTTTTTTTAGGATTTACTTCGAGAATAGGAGGAGTTGGGGGAATTATTGTTTCTGGTGTAGGGGTGGGTGTAGGAGTGGAAGGAGGAGAGGTTTTTCTTTGTTTTTGGAAATACCAAAAGATAAACAAAGCTGTTCCTAAGATAGCAATAATTAAGATAGCTACAACAAGTCTTACTAAAATTTTTTGTATTAAAGAAGGTTTTCTAGGAACTTCTCTCGGAGTAATGCCTAGCTCTTCGGGGGCAAGAATAGTTTTAGCTGCGGTTCTTTTTCTTCTCTCTGCTTCTTTTCTTGCTTTTCTTCTGATTTCTTCAACGATAGCTTTTTCTTTTTCTTGCTTTGCTTTCTCTCGGAGAGCTCTTAATTCTTCTTCAACTCTCTTTCTTCTTTCTTCTTCCCGCCGTCTCCTTTCTTCTTCTATTCTTCTTCGTCGTTCTCTTTCCATTCTTATCCATTCTTTTTCTGCTAGTTCTTTTTCTGTATATCTTTTTTCTTCCTGAATCTTCTTTAGTTCTTCTTCTCTTCTTTTTTCTTCTTCGAGTCTCTTTCTTTCCTCTTCCTCTCTTTTTAGTCTTTCTTCTTCCAATCTTTTTCTTTCTTCCCATTTTTTCTTTTCTTCTTCTCGTCGTTTTCTTTCTTCCTCTATTCTCCTTTTTTCTTCCTCTTCTCTTTTTGCTTTCTCAAGAG
>JAGGXC010000013.1 GCA_021163265.1 bacterium
AATCACAGATGTGTCCAGCAGGACAATTTTGTCAGAATGGTGCTTGTGTAGCAGCAGGTCCAGTCTGTGGTAATGGAGTATGTGAGCCAGGAGAAACTCCAGCAAACTGTCCTGCTGATTGTGGGGGACCAGGACCTTGTAATAACAACGGAACATGTGAACCAGCCTTAGGGGAGAATAGTAACAATTGTGCTGCAGATTGTTTCTGTGGCGATGGTGTATGTGATTCGACCGAAACTCCAGCAAGTTGTCCTGCTGATTGTGGGGGTGGAGGTCCCGGACCAGGTACTTCTACCTTCACATTTACATTACCTAATCCTATCAACGCTACGAGTATCCAGGGAATGATAGACAGTCTTATCAATCTTGCTTTTGTAATTGGTATAGCTTTAGCTCCAGTATTAATTATTGTAGGAGGTCTTTACTTTATTCTCTCTGGCGGCGATCCATCGAAAATAGAAACAGCAAAAAAGATTATCTTTTACACCCTAATTGGTTTATTTGTTGTTATTCTTGCCAGAGCTATTATTGGTATTATCAGGACGATTCTGGGTGGATAGAGTTTATTCAAAAGAAAAAGAATCTGGGAAATCCAGATTCTTTTTCTTTTGAAAAGATTGTGTTATGATATTTATGGATAATCTTCTTAAAAAAATTTATATTAAAAACTATGGCTTTAATTTCCTCTCTTGAAAAAAATCAAATAAAAGAAACAATTATATCTATTTATGAGAAGTTTGAAAAAAATACCGGCAAAGTTCCAGAGTGGGTAAAAGTGATGGCGCATCGGCCGGAGATTCTTAAAGAGTTTGTAGAATTGTTTGGAGCAATTATGGGTGAAGGAGAAATAGAATCCTATTTGAAATGGAAGATAGCTTATACTGTTTCTAACCAATTGAGGTGTCCTTTCTGCGTAGATGTTACAACGAAAATGCTGAAAAAATTAGGTGCTGACGACGAGACATTGAGTAAGATAAAAGAAAAGAAGGATTTACCTGAGGAAGAGAAGGATATTTTAGAGTTAGTAGGAGATGTTACAGATAATGCCCATGTAGATCATCCTGAGATTTTTGAAAGATTGAGAAAAAGACTGACTGAACCCCAAATAGTAGAGCTTGTATCTGTAATTGGTCTTTTTAATTACATTAATCGTTTTAACAATACTCTAGGAGTTCTTCCTGAGTAAGACCCTTATTGATTCATGGTTATGAAAAAAAACATACTTATTGGAGGTAAGGCAGGGCAGGGCGTTGCTATGACTTCTGCTCTTTTGGGAAAGATCTTTGTTCGAGGGGGGTTCTATGTTTTTAATTACCGTGATTACCCCTCTTTAATTCGAGGAGGACATAATTTTAATGTTTTAAGTGTTTCGGATTCTCCGACTTTTTCTTTTGAAAAGTCGTATGACATAATAGTAGCCCTTGATCAAAACACGATAGAAAAACATAGGAGCAATTTAAGAGATGGCGGGTTTATTCTAGGAAATAAAAATCTTCGATCTAAAAACTTGGTTTCTCTTGATTTAGACAAGGCTCTTTCTGAATTAGACCTTCCTTTGATTTTTGGCAATAATATTTTGGTGGGATATCTTGCTCATTATTTTGGTATTCCTTATTCCCTGGTTTCTGAAGTTATAAAAAAAGAATTTGGTAGTAAATCGCATCTTGTTGAAAAAAGTATAAAATTTGCTTATCAGATAGATCTTCACAAGAGTGAAAAGATTTATAGGAAAAGAAGAGCAAAATATTTTTTTTCGGGAAACGAAGCAATAGCTTTAGGTGCCCTTGCTGGGGGATTAGATGTTTATTTTGCTTATCCGATGACACCGGCTACTCCTGTTCTGCATTATTTAGCTCGTCTTCAGAGAGAGTACAATATTCTGACAGTTCAGTTAGAGAATGAGATCGCGGTAATTAATGCTGCTTTAGGAGCTTCATTTGCAGGGGCAAAGACAATGGTTGGAACATCTGGAGGAGGTTTTGCCTTGATGGCGGAGGCGTGTAGCTTACAAGGAATGTCAGAAGTTCCTTTAGTGGTTTATCTTGCTCAACGCACAGGTCCTTCTACGGGGGTTCCCACTTATAACACCCAGGGCGATCTTAAATTTGCATTGAATATCGGTCATGGTGAGTTTCCTAGAATAGTTGTAGCACCAGGAGATGCTAAGGAAGCTTTTATAAAAACTCAAGAAGCTTTTTATCTTTCCCAAAAATATAGAGTTTTAACTATTATCTTAGGCGACAAACATTTAGGAGAGAGCCATTTTAGTTTTGATGATATTGAGAGACCTTTACTCAAACCGAAAGATTTTATTTTGAGAAAACCTAATAAGAATTACAAGAGTTATGAATTTACTGTTACAGGCGTTTCTCCACGTGCTGTGCCGGGATTAGGACCAGTAGTAAGAGCTACTGGTTATGAGCATCGCGAAGACGGAATTACTACCGAGAATGAAAACGAGATAATTAAGATGACCGAAAAGAGAAACAGAAAAGAAAAGTTTATTGAAAAAGAAACAAATAAGTTAAATCCTTGCAAGATTTATGGAAAAGGAGAAAATTTAATTGTAAGCTGGGGATCTACCAAAGGTGCAATTTTGGACTCCCTCAATTATCTTAAGAGTTTTAGGTTTCTTCAGATTTTATATCTTAGACCTTTTCCTGTAGAAAAAGTTGTCAAAGAATTAAGTAAAGCCAAGAAAGTTGTTTTAGTAGAAAATAACTCAACGGGTTTGTTGGGAGATGTGATAAGAGAACAGACAGGGTTTGCTATAAAGAAGAGAATTCTTAAATATGACGGAAGGCCCTTTTCTCCTTCCGAAATTATTAAAAAACTAAGATGAAAGAACTAAATCTTTTGACAAAAACTCAAAATACATGGTGTCCCGGTTGTTATAATTTTGTAATCCTTTCGGCAGTTGAAGAAGCATTAAGAGAATTGATTCGAAAAAAGGAAATTAGAAAAGAAAATATTGTTGCAGTTACTGGCATAGGTTGTCATGGTAAAATATTTGATTATTTAAATGTGAATGGTTTCTACGGACTGCATGGACGAGTAATTCCTGCAGCTGTGGGGATAAAAATTGGTAACCCAAGATTAACCGTGATTGGATTTGGAGGAGATGGAGACACTTTTGCTGAAGGAATTGCTCATTTTTTACATGCTTGCAATACTAATCCAGATATTACAATGGTTGTTCATGATAATCAGGTTTTTGCTTTGACTACTGGGCAGATGACTCCTACCACTGAAAAAGAATACAAAGGACCTTCGTCTCCAGAAGGAAAGAAGACGAACCCCATTAATCCTATAGCATTAGCTCTTGCGTCAGGTGCTTCTTTTGTTGCAAGAACATCGGTTTTTCAAAAAGATCATCTCAAAGATATTCTCATAAAAGCTATTAAACATAGAGGTTTTTCTTTTGTAGACATTTTGCAACCTTGTATTACCTTTCATAATACCTCTTCCTACTTAAAAGAGAGAATATATGATTTAGAAGAGAAAAATCATAATCCCAGGGATTTCAAGAAAGCTTTTAATAGAGCTTTGGAATGGAATTATTCTCTTGATGAAAAAAGTTCTATTCCTATTGGGATTTTTTGGCAGGAGCAAAGAAAGACTTTTGAGGAAGATCTTTGTCAAAACCAAAAACCTTGGTATCTCTTCAAGAGAAATTTGAACTATAAAAAACTTATTTCTTTATTGCGCTAATTCTTATTTTTAAAATGGATGATCAACAGAGAGTTCAGAAATTCTTGGAGGAATTTTCAGAAAGATTAGTGAACAAATTTAGAGATGATATAGATTTTATATTGCTTTTTGGAAGCGCTGCCAGAGGGGAATGGAAAAGAGGAGTAAGCGATGTAGATTTGATTATTCAGATAAAAAATCAAGAAAAAGTAAATCAAATTTCAAAGAAAGCAGAAGAGATTTTTTGGTTTCTTGATAAAAAGTACAAGACTCGTTTTAAAGAAGTATGTTCTATTGGTAACACTGACGATCCTCTTAAAAGGGGATTGAGAGAGGCACGTCTTTATGTTCCTTTCGAAGTATTTGGTCCGGATGATATAGACTGGGCTAATGCAAGGATAAAAAAGAAAGAATTATTAGTTGGTGCAGAATTGATTGCTCCGCAGGCTATGCTTTTCTTAAAAATGAAAGAAGAGGGTAAAATCCTCTACGGAAGAGATATAAGAAAAGAGATTAATATAAAAACAACATGGCACGAAAAAATTAAAGCTCTTCTCGTGCCTTTTTATATTGCTTTACTTTCAGTGGTTGTGTGTATTTTTTCTCCTAAGATTGCTCTCAGGATGGCTGATAAGTCGGTTCTTTACTCTATAGAATCATTTCTTTATTTTTTAGAGAAACCCGTAGGGAGGGGAATAAAAAAATCTTTTAATGAATTCGAAAAAGAAATTAAATCTCTAAAGCGTAATGTGTTTAATCTGATAGAGATAGACCTTTTTTTAAATTTCGATTACAAAAAAGATGCTGAATTTGTTAAAAAAGCTATTAAATTAAAATATGATTTTCAGAGCGAATATAGAAAGCTAAGTCGTATCGAGATACTTAAATTCTGTTTTCGATCTTTTGTTTTTGTGAACGTTGTAAATTGGTATGCTGTAGTAGGTGCGGATAAATACAGAATTATTTTGAAAACTATTATTATTCTGCGTACATTATTTCTACTAGGGCTTGTTATTTTAATAGTTTATTGTTTAAATAAATTTATATGAATTCTCAGAAGAAGAATATCGTTTGTTTTGGTGGAGGAAGCGCTATCTCTCAGGCATTATTCCCTGAACTTAAGAATTATCCTTTCCAGATCACTCTTGTGAATTCTATGGTAGATAGCGGTGGTTCTACTGGCTGGCTCCGTCGGGAGTTAAATGTTCTTCCGCCTGGTGATCTTCGTCGCCATATTCTTCTTCTTTCCAACGCCCCTTCGTGGAAAAAACGCCTCTGGGAATTTAGATTTGGAAAAGAGAAGTTTAAAGGAGGTCATAAAGGACATAATTTCGCTAATATATTGATTGCTGCTCTTGAACAGGTGATGGATGATTATCAAAAAGTGCTTGAGATGATTCACGAATTTATGGAGGTAAAACCTCATAAAGCGCTTCCTGCTACAATAGAGAAGACTAATCTTTGCGCTGTTTTGGAAAATGGTGAAATTATTACGGGAGAAGATGAGATAGATGTGCCGCACAACCATAATCCTAATCTTTCTATTAGAGAGATATTTTTGAACCCAAAAACAAAAGCATATTTACCTACTTTAAAGGCGATAGAAGAAGCCGATGTTATAATTATTGGTCCTGGTGATTTGTATTCTTCTATTCTTCCTTGTTTTCTTCCATCAGGAATAAAAGAAGCTCTAAAAGTAAGTGATGCAAAGAAAATATACATTTGCAATTTAATGACAAAAAAAGGAGAAACTCAGGGCTTTTTTGTCTATGATTTTGTAAAAGAGATAGAAAGTTATATAGGTAACTCGGTTGATTTTGTGGTATATAATAATAAAGTCCCAAGACAAGAGAGAGTAGAAAGATTTAAAAAAGAAAATCCTTCGGTATTGGAACTAGTAAGAGCAAAAAAGAATCTTAATAAGAAGAAATTTATTGGCGCAGATCTTATCTCAGAAAAAGGTCCTATAATTCATAGTTCTCAAAAAGTTGTTAAAATTATAACCTCTTTAATCTAATTTATTTATGCAAGCAGTTATACTTTCTGCCGGTGCTTCTTCAAGATTCTGGCCTGTAAACGGTAGACATAAATCTCTTTTAAAAATAATGGGCAAACCTTTAATTTGGTGGACTATTCATGGTCTTAAGAAACAAGGTATAAGCGAAATAATTATTGTTCAAGGTCCTAAGAAAGATATTGAAAAAGAGCTTGGTCATTACAAAACTGATCTTCCTATTAAATATGTTGTTCAGCCTTCTCCTTTAGGAACAGGAGATGCTATTTTAAGAGCAGAGAAACTGCTGAAGGACTATTTTTTTGTTTTGAATGCAGAAAGGATTGATGCAGATGAACATATAAAACCTATTCTTAAGAAGTTTAAAAAAGAAAAATCTAAATTAATATTGGTAGCAGGAAAAACAGATACCCCTTGGTTGTATGGAATTTTGAAAACAAAAGAAGATAAAATTACCGGGTTAATAGAGAAACCAAAACCCGGCAAAGAACCTTCTAATTTGAAGATAGTAGGAACGTATTTTTTTCCGAAAGAATTCATTGGATATCTCAAGAAAGTTAAGACACATATGTATTCTTTGGAAGATGCTCTTTTGCTTTATGCTTTAAAAAGAGATGCAAGGATAGTAAAAATAAATTATGATGCTTTTGCTTTGAAATATCCTTGGCATTTGTTCGATGTTAGAAGATACATTTTTGATAAGTTCTTAAAAAGGAAAATTTCTTCTTCGGTAAAAATAGCCAAAAATGTTATTATCGAAGGCAAAGTTTATATAGGAAGAAACACAAAGATTCTAGAAGGAGCGATTATAAAAGGTCCTTGTTGGATAGGTGATAATTGTGTTATAGGCAATAATGCATTAGTGCGAGAATATACAAATTTAGAAGAGAATTGTCTTATTGGGGGATTAGCAGAAGTAACAAGATGTGTTTTTCAGCGAAATTGTCATACACATTCGGGTTATTTTGGCGATTCAATATTTGGAGAAAATCTTAGAGTGGGAGCGGGCACGATTACTGCTAATATTCGTCTTGATAAAGGAAAGATATGCTCCGTGGTTAAAGAAAAGAAAATAAATACCGGTCTTACAAAATTTGGAGTAGTGGTGGGAAAAAACACGAAGATAGGAATTAATGTTTCATTGATGCCCGGTGTAATGATTGGATCAAATTGTAATATAGGTCCCCATTCAATAGTCTTGGAAAATATTCCTGATGCTACTACCTTTTATACAAAAGCTGTGAATGTTTTTCAGAAGGAATAGAAAAGTTTTTGAATTAATTTGACAATTTAATCTTTCTGTTTTAATAAATGAGTAGATCTTTTAAAACCTATGGGTGTTTTTAATGATTGAGAGAATAAAGTCATTTATTGAACTAGTTCGTCCTATTAATTGTCTGATGGCGGCGATGGCAGTAACAATTTCTGAAATGATAAGTTTGGGTCATCTGGCAAGCTTTTATGAAATGCTTGTTAGCGCTTGTGTCGTTATTTTTATAACGGCAGGGGGAAACGTCTTAAATGATTATTTCGATTATGAGATCGACAAAGTAGTACACAAAAAGAGGCCTCTTCCTTCAGCAAGAATTCTCCCGGACCAAGCCAAAATTACAGCTCTTCTTTTGCTTGTGATCGGAGCATTTCTTAGCGCGTTTTTAAATGAAGCTTGTTTTCTGATTACAGTTCTGAATGTCCTTTTACTAATATCTTATGAAAAGAGTCTGAAAAATAGAGGAATTTTAGGCAACATTGCTATAAGTTATTTAGTGGCTTCGTTGTTTTTGTTTGGCGGACTTGTAGTAGAGAACCTAGAGAGAATAATGGTATTAGTCTTACTTGCTTTTCTTGTATGTCTTGCACGCGAGATACAGAAGGATATAGAGGACATAGAAGGAGACAGAAAGAAAAGAAAAACATTAGTAATGCAAGTAGGAGAAAAAATTTCTTCTGCTATAGCTTTGATTCTCTTGACTCTAGCTTCTATATTAAGTTTCATACCGTTAATAGAAGGGATATTTGGATGGGGATATACAAGTATTATTGTAGCCGACTCTTTGTTTGTCTTTGCCGGGATAATAGGATTTAGGAATGCATCTTTAGCTCAAAGAATGATAAAGACGGGAATGTTTTTAAGTATTGGTTCTTTTATGATAGGAGGAATATAATGAATTTTTGGGAAAATGTGTTAGAAAGAATAAGAAAAGGAAAGAAATTGCACTTTACTCTCGTTGATCCAGTAAAGCAAGGCGGTATTGAAGTTGATGAAATAGCAAAAACAGCTCAGAGAGCAGGAAGCGATGCTGTAATGGTAGGGGGTTCTACAGTAAGAGATCGAAAAGATGTTTATAGGACCATAGAGGTTATAAAGAATTCTGTTTCTTTGCCTGTGATTCTTTTTCCTAATTCTGCAGCAGGTATTTCGAGGAACGCCGATTATATTTTCTTTATGATGTTGATGAACTCACGAGATATCCGGTTCGTGGTGCAGGAGCAGATAAAAGGAGCGTTACTAATAAAGAAATGGAATATCAAACCTATCTCAGTGGCTTATATTATTATTAGTACGAGTCGACGCCTTACGATGGTGGAGAAAATAGCTAGGGTTAAGAAGATACGTAATGAAGATACAAGAAAAGTTGTAAGTTGTGCATTGGCTGGGCAGTATTTTGGAATGCAGAGTATCTATCTTGAAGCGGGTTCGGGAGCAAAACGGCCAGTTTCTTCCAAGATAATTTCAGCAGTTAGGAAAGAAACAGAACTGCCTCTTATTGTAGGGGGAGGTATTAGGTCACCAGAGACAGCAAAGGAAAAATTGACTGCTGGAGCGGATATAATAGTGACAGGAACAATAGGAGAGAAAGATCCAGAAATGTTGAAGAAAATTATATGGGCAGTGAAATATTTCAAGCAATAATTAAGTTATTAAAAAAGCGCTCTCTCTGGAGCGCTGTTTTTTTTATGTTATCATAAAATAATATATATATGAGAAGAAAACCGAGGGCAATATTTCTTTTTTCTGGAGGGCTTGACTCTATTTTGGGAGTGAAGATTTTGCAAGAACAAGGCATTCAAGTAGCTGGTTTAACTTTTGTAAGCTGCTTTTTTGATGCTTCTCAGGCGAAGAAATCAGCTAAAGAAATTGGTCTTTCTTTAAAAGTCGTTGATATTTCAGATGAGCATTTGAAAATCGTAAAAAATCCAAGATATGGACGCGGAAAAGTAATGAATCCTTGCATTGATTGTCATCTCTTAATGCTTAAATATGCTAAGAAAATTATGCAAAAAGAAAAATTTGATTTTGTAGCCACAGGTGAAGTTTTAGAAGAAAGACCGATGTCTCAAAACAAACAAGCGCTTCTACTCCTGGAAAAAGAATCGTCTTTATCGGGATATTTACTTAGACCTTTATCAGCAAAATTGCTTGAAAAGACAATTCCTGAAGAAGAAGAATTGGTGAAGAGAGAAAAACTTTTAGACATTCGTGGAAGATCACGCAAGGTTCAAATAAAGCTTGCAAAAAAATTTAAAATAAAGGAGTATCCTTCTCCAGCAGGTGGTTGTTTGTTGACAGATCCGGAATTCGGTAAAAGACTAAAAGAATTATTTGAGAAAGTTCCTCAGTGTGGCAAACTTGATATTTATTTGTTAAAATATGGTCGTCATTTCTGGCGAAAAAAAGCAAAAGTTGTAGTAGGAAGAAATGAAAAAGAAAATAAAGTTCTCAAAAAATTAGTTCAGCCAGGAGATGTTTTGATTGAAATGAAAAATTACAGCGGTCCTACTACTTTAGTAAGAAATTACGGTAAGAGAAAATGTTCTTCAGAAATTATTGATTTTGCTAAGCAACTAACTCAGTATTATTCTACTAAAGCCAGAACCAAAAAAGATGTTTCATTTAAAATTACAAGTATTACTTAATTTTTATTAAGACTATAGAGATGCAAGTTATAAAAGAATCTTCTTGTAATAATTTAGAAGAACTTGTTGGAAAATTGGCAAAGGAAATCAAGAATGGTAAAGTTTTGATATGTCTTACCGATACAATATATGGATTAATAGGAGATGCAACTAGTGAAGAGGTTGTGAGTAAGATATTTAAGATAAAGAAACGCACTAAGAGCAAATCTCTTCCAGTTTTTGTTAGGAATATAGGGATGGCAAAAAAAATTGCTATAATTAGCAAAGAAGAGGAAGAAATTTTAAAAAAAATTTGGCCTGGTCCAGTCACAGTTGTATTGAAAAGAAAAGAGAACAGTATTTTAGCACCGTCTGTCTTTGGCAGAAAGAAAACAATAGGTTTAAGAGTACCAAATTGGGAATTTCTAAATAAATTACTTAAAGTTACGAGCGTACCCTTAGTTGCTACTTCTGCTAATTTGTCTGGCAGGAAAGGAGGTTGTAAAATAAAAG
Source organism: bacterium (assembly GCA_021163265.1). Taxonomy (GTDB): domain Bacteria; phylum Patescibacteriota; class Minisyncoccia; order Minisyncoccales; family JAGGXC01; genus JAGGXC01. Next base: position 10,115 of record JAGGXC010000013.1, read on the forward strand.
ATATTATAAAGGAATTTAAGGAAGAGCAAATTAAACCCGATATCATATTAGATAGTGGCAACGCAAAGAATAAGAGGCCATCTACTGTTATTTTTCTGAAGGGTAAAAAATTTAAAATTCTAAGAGAAGGCTGTTTTTCTAAAGAAAAATTATCTGCTTTTCTTAAAAGAAAAAGATGAATGCTTTTCTTTTTCAAAAAATAAATGGCTTAGCGTTGAGAAGTGATTTAATTGATACGTTAGGTATATTTGCGGCAGAGTATCTTCCGTATATAGTGACGCTTTTTTTAGTCTTAATTTTTATTTTGGATCGTAAGAAATACCAATCGATGGTTGTGTGGGCTTTTGCTTCTGGAATAATAGCAAGAGTAATTACAGCAATTATTAGATTGTTATGGTCACATCCTCGTCCTTTTGTTTCCAATAATGTGAAACTCCTTATTCCTTATTTGAAAACAAGTTCTTTTCCTTCGGGGCATGCTTCTTTCTTTTTCGGAATAGCAGGAACAGTTTATTTCTACAACAAAAAACTAGGGACTCTCTTTTTTATTTTTGCTGCTATTATATCTATAGCAAGAGTCTTTTGCGGTATTCACTGGCCAGCTGATATTGCAGCAGGCTTTCTTGTAGGTGTTTTTTCTGCTTTTCTTATGAAAAGATTATCAGGTTTTGTTAAAAAACCCCTTGCTAAAAGAAAATAGTGTTAAAAATATTTTCTCTCAAAGGTCAGAAATCTTTAAATGAAATATATATTATGTGAAAAACTATGAACCTTAAATATTTATCATTAGGAATTGTAATATTAATTGTTGCAGGTTCTCTCCTTGGCTACTTTATCTTAACCCAGGAAACGCAACCTCCTACTCCAGAAACAAAGGAGTTTTTACTTTCTGATTATCCAGAGGTATTCAAAGAAAACACTATTATTGTTATTGGAGAAAACGCTTCCCAGATAGAAAAGGAAAGTGCTCAAGAAATAGCAAAAAACCTTGAGAATTTAACAGAGAATAAGCCTGAGATTATAAAAGATATAGAGATGAACGAGAATTTAAAGAAGAGTTTCAATATTATCGTTGTGGGAAAACCAGGATCTAATGAGATTCTGGGGGAGGTATATAATATGATAGATGTAGTTAAAGTTACCAAAGATTACCCTGGAGAGGGTAAAGGAATTTTGGAGATATCAAAAAACCCATGGAATGAAAGCAAGGCGTTGCTTTTGGTTGAGGGAAGTGATGAGTGGGGGGTGAAGGCAGGAAGCGAAATGTTGACAAATCCACAGGAATTAGAAGGGAAATACATAGAAGTTCCGTCAAAGGTGAAAATAATCGAGGGAGAGATAAAGGAGGTATCATTTGCGTCTGCGAAGATGTGGGTTATTCAAACAGAAGAGGGAGATATGTATATTCCAATAGGAAATAGGTCCCAAGAAATAATCGATTTAGGGGAAGGAGTAAAGGTGAAAATTAAAGGTTATGTAACAGTGACTGAAATCGTTGTTCCAGAGGCTGGAGAATTTCATGGACATTCTCAAAAAGCAATTGAGGTAATAAGCTATGATCTTCTAAAAAAAGAATCTACCTCTCCACAACCAGAAGGAAGTACTTCAACAGAGGAGATTGATACATCAGATTGGAAAACATACAGGAATGAGGAATATGGATTTGAGATAAAGTATCCTCAGGAGTCTAAAACGATAATAAAGGATAAGAATCGTGTCTTTTTAGATTTTCCAGAACATTATGTTGTTCTTCATTCAAAATCAGGAGAAGTTGCAATCACCTTACCCATACCCAGAGAGTTTGAAATAAGAGTAATTGAGGACTTCCCGCCTCAGTTTTGTACTTTTAAAGGTCTAAGGGAAACAGGAATGGGAGAACACGTGATCGAAGATCCAAGGATAGTTCAATTAGGAAATTTAAAA
>JAGGXC010000010.1 GCA_021163265.1 bacterium
ATGTAAACTGATTGGTTCAAACCCTTTTTCTTCAAGTTCATCTAAAGAAATTGAATATTTTTTGTTTTTTCTAAAATAATTAGCGATTTCGTTGTTGGCAATTCTATAAAGCCAAGCACAAAAAGAAATATTTTTCCAGCGAAATTTCCAAAGATTCTTTAGCGCTTTAAAAAATGTCTCAGAAGTAATATCTTGAGCAATTTCAAGATCAACCACTCTTTTTAAGATATAGCCAAAAATTTGGGGATAATATTTATCATAAAATTTACCAAAAGCCTCTGGCTCTTTTTGTGCCTTTTTGATTAAATCTTTTTCATCATCTAAACTCATATTTACCAATGCAAAATCTCTGGATACATCCGCTACTATATAATAACGCAATTTTTAGAAAAAAGTTGCATATTTGCTGAAAAATCTTAAAAACTTTTTTGAACAAATCCCGCTCTTTTGGAGCGGGACGAGCGAAAATAAAGTTAAGAAAAAGCTTCTAAAGACAAGTGAGGGCTTTGCCCCCGCCTGCTTTCTTTTTATTTTTTTTAAAATTTACAGTATTTTTCTTCTTCGCGCCTCAAATTCTCAAAAACATCCTATATGGCTGCGGGGCCTGGACTCGAACCAGGATTCTTGGCTCCAAAGGCCAGTGTCCTACCATTAGACGACCCCGCAATAGATAAATTTATTTTTTGAGATTAATAGCTTCAACTATCCCTAATTCAAGCGGAAGTTGAGGAATTGGCGAATACTTCATTTTCGTTGAAGCTTCCAGAAAAATATTTAAAAGATCTCTTAAATAGCTTTCTTTGAAATGATCAACTTGTTTAAGCAATCTTTCTTTTTCTTCCTTTGTCAATCCTTCAAGAAGTGAATCTTTTAAATTAGAAGATAACTTTAAAAGCAAAGCATCTCTAAGATAATTTATAAGAGCTTTTGAGAATTCATAAGGATCATATCCTTTATCTAACATTCCATTTAAAAAGTCAACAGCTCCTTTACTATCTTCTTTAACGAAAAAGTCTACAAACTCTCCTATCAGATTAATTTCTACCATCCCTAATAAATTTCTCACATCTTCTGGTTTTATCTCTTTTTTCTCTCCGGCAAAAGTCATTACTTGATCAAGAAATCCCTCGGCATCACGAATTGAACCTTCTGAGTTCATAGCAATCAGATTCAAACTTTGTCGATCAATATTTATATTTTCTTTTTGAGCAATCGTTTCTAATTTATTAATAATTTCAGAAGCTGTCAATTTACGGAAATCAAAACGCTGGCAACGAGAAACAATAGTAGGAATCATCTTATGAGCTTCAGTGGTGGCTAGAATAAAAATAGCATGGGAAGGAGGCTCTTCTAATGTTTTCAACAAAGCGTTTGCTGCGTCTTTTGAAAGTTGATGGCATTCATCGATTATAAATATTTTGTATTTTGATTTGGTGGGAGAAAAACGAATACCATCTCGCAGTTCTCTTATCTCGTCAATTCCTCTATGAGAAGCAGCATCTATCTCAACAAGATCTATTGCTCTCCCCTCTTCTATTTCTTTACAAGAAGAACAATTATTGCAAGGCTCAAATTCTTTTTCTTTTCGATTCAAACAATTAAGAGATTTTGCCAAAAGTCGAGCAACAGTAGTTTTCCCTGTGCCTCGTGGACCAGCAAACAAATAAGCATGGGAGATCATATTCTCAGAAATAGCATTAGTAAGAGTCTTCACAATATATTCTTGACCCACTACTTCTGAGAAAGTACGAGGGCGGTACTTTCTATATAAAACAAGGTTCTTATTTTTCATATTTTAGTAGTTTATCATAGTCTATCAAAATTTCAAACCAAACAAAAAGTAAAAATCTTGCCCTCGGCAAGATTTTTTATTTGTATCTGGGCCTTTTCATTTTTTAAAAACAAAATACTTATAACCAAAAAAGTTCCAAAGATAACTTACAAAAGCTCCTCCAATACCACCTACACTTCCCCAACTTTGAGAAGACAGCTGTGCTTGCGGAGGAATCACATTTACTATAAAAGAAGCTGCTACTACATTAATTACTATCCCAATTACGCTTACCACCACGAAGCTACCAAATTCTATAATCTTTTCTTCTTTTTTTTGTTCTTTCCCTGATTTCTCAAATACCCAAGCTTTTGCTCCAAAGAACTTAGTTAAAAAAGCAATGGTAGCAGAACTCCCCTTAAAAATAGAATAAACAATACCAGAGCTTATTCCGCTTATAACCATAAGGAATTTTAATATTCCCAAATCAACTAATGTAACAAAAGCTCCGGTTAAAAAATACTTAGCTATTTGAAAAATAAGTTTGATTTTCTTGCCAATGATATATGCTATCCATAATCCTATTACTGCTAGAATTGGAAAAGATACAGGTAAAATCCAAAAGACACTGCCTTGAGGCAAGCCAAATTTTGCTACTATAGAATTAAGCTCTTCAAATGCCCAAAGAAAATAAACAGCCACTAACTCTCCAATAATAGCTGAAATTATAATGTCCTTTG
>JAGGXC010000027.1 GCA_021163265.1 bacterium
GTCCTTGAAGAGGATAATTTTATCTTTAAAAAGCCTCGCCATTTCAAAAAAAATACATATAAAGAAGTGATAAACTATTGGGAGAAACAAAAAGCTGATTTCGAGAATATCGAAATAAAGCAATATAAAAATATTTTCCAAAAAAAACAAGAAATTGGTTCTGTTGCTATCTCAACAATCTCAACAATTGAAGAGTCTAGTTCTACTATTTCTACTACAACCCAAAAACAATCTACTACTACTCAGGAAAGCAGTCGATTTCAAGAGCAGTCAACTTCTACAGAGGAAGTTATGAGTCCTGAAATAGAGAAATTGCTGGGGGCAAAGAGCCTTTTTGAGTTTTATTTAATAAAAGGAGAAAAGTTTCCGTATCTTTGGCAAAGAGCAGAAATATGGGAAGAAAAAGGGCTTGGACTAAAAGACGAATACAAAGGGACCGAGTATCAGAACAATCTTTTGTTAAAGAAACTGAAAGAAGAATTGACGCAGCAATAATTTTGTTTTAAAATTGATATATGTATTTATTGCCCTCATAGTTCAATGGATAGAACACGGGCCTTCTAAGCCTGGGATAGAGGTTCGACTCCTCTTGAGGGCGCGGGACTATTGGTGAGCGTAGCTCAATTGGCAGAGCTCCGGGTTGTGGTCCCGGCGGTTGCGCGTTCGAATCGCGTCGCTCACCCATTAAAAGTTTGTGTAAGAGATAACTTAAATATCTCAGAAAGAATTAGTCTTTTGAAAACAAAAAATTCCCTTTTGATTCAAGAACTTTATTTTTGGGAACCGAGAAAAAATTATAAAACCGGGAGATGATTTTTCGGTTCTTTATTTTTTTTCAGCCAATACTGCCTTTATTAATACTTCTTTATTTTTTCTTAAAATCTTAAGTTGGATTGTATCTCCTACATTAAATTCTTGAAGAATTTCCCGGAGAGAATTTTCCGGTGTTATTTTTTTGTTTTCTATTTCTAATATAATATCTGCTTCTCGCAGACCCGCTTTATGAGCAGGAGAATTAGGGATTACTGCTTCGCGTCCCGGGATTCCTTCAGAAATGATTAAAGCTCCGTAACTTACAGGAATTCCATATTCTTCTTGTAGTTTTTTGCTTATTGGAATATATCTTACTCCCAAGAAAGGTTCTCGTATCTTCCCGTATTTTTTAAGGTCTTCTAGGTCTTTTTTAGCAGCATTAGAAGGGATAGCAAAACCAATATTTTCTGCACCAAAAACCATAGCACAGTTGATTCCTATTACTTTGGCTTCGAGATTTACCAAAGGGCCTCCTGAATTTCCAGGGTTTATCGCTGCATCTGTTTGAATGAGTCCTCTTAAATTTTGAGAACTTTTCTCTATAAGATCTATTGTTTTAATTCTTCTACTTAAGCCAGATATTACTCCTACCGAAACAGTATTTTCGAAATTTCCTAATGTATTGCCAATAGCAATCACTGTTTGTCCTAAATTAAGAGAAGAAGAATCTCCTAGCTCTAGATAAGGAAGATTATCGGCGGGAATTTTGAGTATAGCCACATCATTAATTCTATCGCGAGCAATAATTTCTGCTTTAAATTTTCTCTTATCATTTAGAATAACAATATATTCAGCTTTAGGATCAACTACTACATGTCTATTTGTAAGAACGATACCTGATTTGTCTACTATAAACCCTGATCCGCCAGCTACTTTTACTTTTTTCTTCTTTGTATTGCCAAAGAAGGGTATATTTGATTCTAAAAGATCTTGGGGAAATGCCCTCTCTTCAGTTAAATACTTAGAGATAGCTATACTTACTACTCCTGGAAGGACTTTTTTTATTGTTTCAACTATTCTTGATTCGTCACTCATATTAGCAATTTTACCATAAAAATTTATTGTCAACCAGTAGAAATTCTGTTATACTATGGAATATGTAATTGTCTTAATGCCCTCGTAGTTCAACGGATAGAACTCCTCTCTCCTAAAGAGGAAATGGAAGTTCGACTCTTCCCGAGGGCATATAATTATGAAGAAAATTTACTACAATTTATTCGGTAAGCATAATCAGAAAGTATCATTTATCGTATTAGTTTATTTTTTAGCTGCTTTTGTGGTAGTAAGAAGCCTTGTTTATCTATGGACATATGGTGTTATTCCAGAAATTTCTTTGGTGATCAAGGGGGTGGAAATTCATCACTTCAATTTTGGTATTTTTATATTGGTAATTGTAGGATATCTTTTGCTGACTGGACCGTCTTTGAAGAATCGACTAAGGATCGCTAGGCTTTATGGAATAGGATTAGCTCTTGCTTTCGATGAATTCGGAATGTGGTTGCATTTGGAGAATAATTATTGGCTAAGACAAAGCTATGATGCTGTGATTATTATAGCCGTACTGCTTTTAAACATTGTTTATTTATCGGAGATTTGGAAAAAGATTATTGAAAAACATATTTTTTATGCTAAAAAGGTATTTACTGTTGCAAGAAAAAAAGTTAGAATAGATCTGAATAAATTTGGGCCCATAGCTCAGTTGGCTAGAGCGTCTCGATGGCATCGAGGAGGTCGTGGGTTCAAGTCCCACTGGGTCCACCAAAAAGGAAAAGTTCGAACATTTGAGAATTGTGATAGATAATCAAAATACTCCTCTCATCTATGAACTAATAAAATCTGTTAGTAGATGCTAAAATTAATCTAACTTCTGTCAGCTTAGATTTCTCTAGTAGCATTCTTCTATATTCTCTATAGCTACCAATGAAGAAGAGTTTTTTGTACTCCAGGGTTATTAGAGATTTTATTTAGGTGACCATTTTGGATAGCTACCTGTATGGAAATATTTTATATTACTATCATCTGCATTAGCAATATATATACTATCCTCTACACTATACACAATTCTTTTCCCATCTGGAGACCAACTCGGTGAACTAATCTCATCAGTTTCAGCTGTAGTTATCTTTATTTTACCAGTGCCATCTGGATTAGAAATGTATAAATTATATTTATCACCTTCATGATCTACACTCCAATAGGCAATTTTTTTGCTATCTGGGGACCATCCACTGCTTCGGAAATGGGGCCACTCAGAAAAGTAGACGTCATACCCCGCTGAAAGATCAACTCGATCATCCAATAAAATTTTATTACCATTATTTCTATCGATTATATATAACTTCCCACCGATAAAAGATAACAACAAAGACCCGTCAGATGACCATCCTAATAAAATTATGCCACCAATATTAATTAATCTGTGAGAATTTTTCCCATTGCTATCACAAATATAAAGACCGTCACCTTTTGAATAAGTAATTTTACCATCCGGAGAATAAATCGCATCGGAATAAGAATACTTGAAGAATTGAGAAACAGATGAAAGATTGTTCACTAACCCCAACTCGGTTACATCATTACTATGTATATCCACAGAACATAGAACATATTGTTTAAATACTCCAGTACTTACACCGTTGTCTCTTTGCCAAACATATGTAGCATTATGAGATACCTCACATAAAAATTTATTTCCATCAGGATGCCAATCCAAAATAGATAAATTTAGATCACTCAACGGGATTCTGCTTATTTCTTTTCCATTGGTATTAGCAATAATTAATTCATTAGGTAATTCCCCGTTGATAAGATCTAAGGAGGAATAATAGGAATAGTAACATAATCTTTTTCCATCTTTACTCCATAGTATTGGTCCTTGTCCCTCACCTAGTCTTATTTCATTTGTACCATCAGGATTAATCAGATGAATACTTCCACCAGTTTGAAAAGCAATTTTCCCTGGAGATGTAAACCCACTACCACCATTTCCAGATGAACCATCTATACCATTCTCTGGTTCATTTATACATCCATTTAAAACAGTAGTGAGAAACACCGGCACTAACACAAATAATATCAACTGTTTTCTCATACTACTCCCCCATGATGTATAGGTAAAATTCCATTAAATATTTTTTGTTCGATAAGGGTCCATTCCCAACAGATGAAAGAGATTTTGTTAGCAAATTTTTAAGAACGAACTCCTCTATAAAAACGGAGAGATTTTTTAAGCCTGTTTTTGTTAAAAATACAAAGAATAGAATAAATATAAAGGGTGATGAAAATATATGGGTGAAATTCCTCTTGCAGCAATAGAGAGAATTATACGGAAAGCTGGAGCAGAAAGAATAAGCTATGATGCAATAGTTGCTTTATCTGAAATACTCGGGGATATTGGAATCAGAATATCAAAGGATGCTTTAGAATTAGCAAAGCATGCAAAAAGAAAAACAATCAAAAAAGAGGATGTTAAACTAGCAGCGAAAAGGATAGGTTAGAAAAAACAAAGCAATAACTTGTTTCAGTTAGGAGAGTTTATCTAGATAGTCTTCGGCTGAGAACGCATAGCTGAGCCAAACATCTTCATGATAAGGTGCTTTGATAGCTGAATTTGGTGGCTGAATTACTCATGATTATAAGCTGATCTCTCGCAATTCTTCCACTCTAAAATCTTCTTTATTTATTATTTCTAAACATTCATCTAAGAGTTTGTTTCCTTCGATGAACTTATTCTTTGCTTGGGAATACTCTACCCTGAACTCATCAAAATCTTTGATTATCTGTTTCACTTTGGTCAATCTTTGCTTAATTTCAGCTTGCATATTAAAGACCTGCCAACATTATTAATACAGTAATAAGCAATATAACAACGGTTAATACTATAACAGCAACCTTATATCTTTTCAATTTTTTATCTTTAAGTTTTGATGTAATAAAATTATTATAACTTCTCTGTAATTCACTTCTAAGAGAGTCAATCTCGTCTATCAAATCTCTTTTATCAATCACAGCAATTTTTGCAGCAATAGAAGGTGTAGGAGCTCTTTTGTCAGCAACGAGATCAGCAATAGTATAGTCGGTTTCATGACCTATTCCTGTAATTATGGGAATCTTCGATGTAAAAATGGTGCGTGCTAACTCTTCGTCATTGAAACACATCAAATCCTCAACAGAGCCACCACCTCTAGCTAGAATGATTACATCCACAGATTTGGTATAATTAAACATTTGAATTGCTTTAATTATCTCCCGCGATGCTTTATCTCCTTGGGTTGGTGTATCAACCAATTTTATTGTCATGTTTGGAAATCTGCTTTTTAGGATCTGTAGTATATCTTTATATGCGGCACCTGTTTTTGATGTAATTAAACCTATGGATTTTGGAATAACAGGAATTTCTTTCTTATATTTTTCATCAAACAATCCCTCTATGGATAGCTTTTCTTTAAGCTGTTTGAACTGAAGATAAAAAGCACCTTCCCCAAGGGGAAAAACAGCAGATACAACAATCTGATACAATCCTCTTTTCATATATGTACTAATAGAACCGAAAACCACTATTTCCAAGCCATTTTCAATCTTAAAAGGCAGGTTTATATTACTTTCAGGAAAAACGACACATCGTAATAATGCTTCTTCATCCTTTATGTCAAAGTAAAGATAACCTTGTTTCTCAGATACATTAGTTGCTTCTCCCATAACATAGATTTGTTTTAATTTAGGATCACTAACTAAAACATCTCGAATATATTGGCTTACCTGAGAAACAGTGAGAATATTCTCCCTGCTGACCCCATAGATAGTTTCTATCTGAGACAATAACCCTCTTTCCATCAATGAGTTAGGTTTTATACACTCCAATAATTTATATCTTCTGATTTGTCAAAAAATTCTTATTTTTGTAAGAAAAACAGGTTGAGCGAGCCCTATATGGGCGAGCGAAACCATAACAATATTAGATAAACTAAGGCTTCATTTATCTTCTATTTAGAAAATAAAGCCAGATTAGGCTTCTATTTTGTATATAAAGCGTATATATCCTTCTTTTTTGATTTAAAGGATTGATATACCTACTTTATCATAGATCTTTTTTAGATCATCTGGAGATTGAGCATTGTAATGCATAAGATCAACATCTTTCTTTAAAGAATGTCCCATGAGTATCTTTTTGATAGATGTTGGTCCTCCTCTTCTATCCCACTCCTGGGAGAAGAATTTACGGAAATCTTTAACCTTTACTTTTGAATCTTTGAATAGTCTTGATATATGACTCTGACCAAATAAACACTTCAAACCATTATTAGTGTTGAAATAATCAAGATAATCAGATAAAACTTCTTGTGCCTCAGTGTTGAAGAAAACCACTCTACTCCTTTTGGTCTTTGTAGTCTGACCATTTTTGGGGTTATGATGTATGTAAATTCTCCTATTTTCAATATCAATATCTTCTGGTCTTAGTTGATAGATCTCTTGTGGTCTCATGCCAGAGGAAGCAGCCAAAAGAACAAGGGCTTTAATCTGCTCGAAGAGTTTATGTTCTTCAAAGTAGGATAGTGTATCTTTAATATCCTTTTTTGTGATCCTCTTGGGATAATATTCTGGTTCAGGAGGTAGCCTTATTTCATCAGCCCACTCCACCTTGAGGTATTTAAGAAAACGTCTAATTTGATAGGTTTTCTTTCGGTAATAAGTGACAGAATGTTTTTCTTTTAAAGATTTAAAGTATTCTAAGGTTTTATTCTCATCGATTCTCCATTCTACAAAATCTAAGTAATTCCTTAACCAGGTTCTACATTGACAAAACCAGGAGTTAGATATATTCTCTATATTTCTCAACGTCAGATATTTCTCAAAATCATCTTTGGAGATTCTTCTTTTTTCTCCTATAAATGATGGCTTGCCAAGCTTACAACTCGGGTTCAAATCCCGGCGCCCGCATCCTTCTGCTAAGTTCAGATGTTCCCTTAGTTTCTCTTCGAGAAAATGGGAGATATTGATTTTATTTTCCTTTGCCATTTTAATCAGGTTTTTGTCCACCGACAATGTAAGTTTTGCCTTACTATACGTATATTTATACGTATTCATGTCAACCTCCTCATCACATTAATAGTTCTCTTTCTTTTTAAATGCGTATGCAAATAGCCATACGTCAAAAAAATCGGGGAGAATAGAGAATATGAGAGAATATTGTAGTGAGAATAAATTTTTGGAGAATAACAGCCCTAGCACCCCATTTCATCAACCTATTTTGTTAATTCAAATAAAATATTAAAGATAATATTTAAAAAGTGTTTTTTGTTTTGAAAATATATGCAGCGGAGGGTTGTTTTAAAAGATGAGAAAATAATTGATAGTTGGTCTATCCTCATAGAGAATGCCCAAGATGGAAAAGATGATTTCTACAAAGAGATACCTAGGCTAATTAGAGATTCCCAAGTACCTGGGTTGAGAACCGAGATGGTTAAAGTATCCAGTGCCTTATTTGGAAAATCAAGAGAATATATCATGGTTTACAACGATAATCTAAGAGACTACAGAATATATATTGGTGCAAGAAAATATGGTAGAAACCTTGATGTCTCCTGGTATCTTTGCTGTGAACCAGGATTATTCAAAAGAACTTTATCCGAACTCCTAACCCAGGGGACATCAGATAAAGCATTATCTTTTTACCTAAATGTTTTCAAACAACAAGATCTAGTAGCATATACTACTTTGGTTCACCACTGTGTTTTAAAAGCAGTAGCAGATATCATGGCGGCAAATAATCAGGATTTCTCAAAAATTGAAAGGAAATCAAGAGGATTCCTGGGGATATCATAGAAATGGGTTTTCTTGATTTATTTTCAAAGAAAAAAGAGGATTCAAAAGAAAAAGAAACAGTAGAAGAAAACGAGGAAACCTTTGAAGACACCATTGATCTTGGATGGTTTTGGTCGGAGAGAGAAAAAGGGTTTCAGATGGCAAAGATAAGAAATAAGGATAGATCCACTCATCTCTACATCATAGGGGCTTCTGGTACAGGTAAATCAAAGTTCCTTGAATTCTTAATCCGGCAGGATATCAAGGAAGGTAATGGTTTTGGTGTAATTGATCCACATGGAGATTTGGTTGAAGATCTAAAAGGATATCTTGCCTTGGTTTTATCCAAGGAAGAATTAGAAGAGAAGGTTTTACTCATTGATTTAGGAGATGAGAAATACACTATTTTCTTTAATCCCCTTGAGAAAATAAAAGATGTATCTTCTGCTGAGATATCTAGTGAACTCCTTGAGGTTTTCAAAAAGATTTGGCATGACTCTTGGGGAGCAAGAATGGAAGATTTGCTGAGAAACACCTTTATCGCTTTAATTGAATCTGGTTTAACCTTGGTTGATCTACCCAGGTTTTTGATTGATGAGGATTTCCGTTTAAATGTTTTAGACAAAGTTGAGCACCCTATAACCCTGCAGTACTTCCAGAGATTCAATAATTTATCTCCAAAAACCAGAGATGAATGGATGGAATCCACCTTAAATAAGGTTAATGCTTTCCTGAGCAATGATAGAATCAGAGAGATGCTTTCCTCAAAGAATTCTTCCTTCTCCTTAAGGGAGATAATGGATTCAAAAAAGATAATGCTTTTGAATCTTGATAAAGGAAAGCTAAAAGATAGCGCTGACCTCCTGGGTTCCCTGTTTTTGATCAAACTCAAGATAGCTGCTTTCTCAAGATCTGATACTCCAAAGGATAAAAGAATTCCTTTCTACCTCTACCTTGATGAGTTTCAAAACTTTGCTAGCCAAGCTTTCTGTGAAACACTTTCTGAGGCAAGAAAATACAGGTTTTCTTTGATTATGGCTCATCAAAATCTCTCTCAGCTACCAAAAGATCTTAAGGATTCAGTTTTAGCTAACTCTGGTATTCAGATATGTTTCAGGGTATCTAGAGCTGATGCAGAAAGGTTAGCTAAAGAATTTTTTGAAACAACAGGAACTGAGGTAAAAAGCTATCTTCTATCTCCCTCTTTGATTGATTATGATTATTATTCTTATCCCGAGGAATGGGAGAGATATATCCAGGAGCTGCAAACTCTTCCCAATAGATTCTTTTATGCCAAACACAAGATAGAAGGAGGA
>JAGGXC010000007.1 GCA_021163265.1 bacterium
ATTTTGGTTAGTATAATTCTTTCGATTATTTTTTATTTTGTTTGCCGATTTTTCAAATGATTTAAGATATTTTTATTACAGGACCCTCGGCTCAGAAAGAACAATCTTAGTGAAAGAAATTTTGGAAGAGTTAAAATAAAAAAACTACTGAATTTTACCCTCAATAAATCAGGAGAAGAGAAGACACAAAGATATTCAATCTTACAAGAGGAAATAGGAATGAAATTAAAATGAAATTAAAAAAGAAATACCTTTTAATTTTTTGGAGTCCAGATAATTGAATTTTCTTTTATTTCAAACTTTCCTTCAATAAATTTTTCTATCACCTGCATATTTGTTCTGCAATGATTAGTGATTTCCGAAGCTGTAATCTGCGATTTTCCTTCGGCTAAAGCCAAATAAGGCAGGATTTGATCAGCCAGATGTTTATCTAAGCAAGCCTTTGATTTTTCTTGTTCAAGAAGATCTAAGGCGGCTTTTCTTCCTATTTCTTCTGCTTTCTTTCCTATCTTGCCTAGATTATCAACTCCAATTATTGTGTTTTCAAATTCAGCTATTAAGCAAATATTACTTCCCGGACATTTCGTTTTGTAATACTTCGCAGTTTCTTCTAAAGGTAGCTTTAATTTTCCTAAAATTTCCTTCACTCCTGCAATCTGTCGTTCAGCAACTTTTCTTTCTTTTAAAAATTCCGAAGCTCCAGAAAGCACAAGGACTTTTTTTAGTTTGCCTCTTTCTAATAAATTAAGAGGTTTTAGTTTTTCTCTTAAAGGAGGAATTTTGACCTTTATTTCTGCTCCACCTTCTGGGTAATATCCTCTTTTTATTATATCGATATCTATTTTAATAGGATAAGGAAACATTCGTTGGAGTATTCTTAAGAACACATAAGAAAAATAGTCTATGGTAGGAGCAAAAAAAGTATCCGTCGCCCCTCCTCTGAAATGAATTTCAATTCCTGTTTTTGAAAAAAGAGCCGGAAGTAAGAGAGTTTGTAAGACTAAGGTTATACTACCGGCAGTTGGTATACGGATGAAGATTTCTTTTTTAAAATTCTCGCCCGGCAAAAAAGTTATTTCTTCCGATCCCAGCCAATTTCCTTCTATTTTTCCTTCGGAAAATTCAGCTAAAGCTTTTAATCCTAAAAGATGCTGGGTTTTTAGGCCAGGCTCTTTCCTTCCTTTTCTGATGTTGTAGATATAAACAGGTTTATGGACAAGAACAGAGAAAGCCAAAGCAGTACGTAGAATTTGCCCTCCTCCTTCACCTATTGACCCGTTTATTTCGATCATATTTTCAAAATTATTACACCATTATTTCAAAGAATTTTCAAGGTCTTGACAAAGCCTTTTGAGCAACAGAAAATGGAGTAGCAGTATGGAAAAAGAAAAGATTTTTTTAACTAAAGAAGGATTGGAAAGGTTTAAAAAAGAATGGCGAGAGTTGATTAAAATCAAGAAAGCTAAATCAAAAGGGGGTGTACCTGAGGTTTTTCACTCTCAGGAAGTGAATCCTGATTACCTTGCTTTTCAGGAAGATATGAGCTTTTTGGAGGATAGAATCGCAGAATTAAAGTTTATTTTAAAGAATGCAAAGCTTATTAAAGCTCCTCCCAAAGAAAAGCAACACATTGTAGATTTAGGAGCGACAGTGGTGTTGGAAGAACCCGAAGGTAAGACCACAGAGTTTATGATTGTAAGTACTTTAGAAGCTAATCCAAGTGAGGGAAAGATTTCTTTTGAATCCCCGGTAGGGAAAGCTATTTTTAACAGGAAAGTAGGAGAAGTGATTTACATTAACTCTCCTACCAAAGCAACTTACAAGATCAAAAAAGTCATTTACCGCAACCTATAAATTTTATATTTAAGAATAAAGTCTTCTCACTCCAGAAGTCTTTATTCTTTCAGAAATCTGTAGTATTAGTCTTCTTATGAGCAAATTGTTTATTGGGACTTCAGGTTTTAGCTACCTTCACTGGGGAAAAGATGTGTTTTATCCTAAAGATCTTCCTCGTTCTTCTTGGTTCGAATATTATTTTAAATATTTCAATTCGGTAGAAATAAATAGTTCTTTCTATCATTTACCTTCAGAAAAGACATTCACGAGCTGGTATAATAAGGCTCCTTCTGGTTTTATCTTTGCAGTTAAAGTTAGTAGAATTATTACTCATATTAAAAAAATTCAAAATTGCACAAGCCCATGGAAGGAATTTTTAAATAGAGCTCTTCTTCTTAAGGAAAAATTGGGCCCTTTTTTATTTCAGTTTCCTCCTAATTGGAAGAAGGATCTAAAAAGATTGGAAAATTTTGTAGAATTAATTACAAATTTTGATAAAAGCTTAAGGTTTGCATTTGAATTTAGGCATTCTAGCTGGTATTCTCAAGATGTTTATGATTTTTTCTTGTCCCGCAAAAATATTTCTTTTTGCATTATAGATTCTCCTTATTGGCCTAAAACAAAGGAGGTATTTGGTGATTTTGTGTATATTCGTATGCACGGAAGAAAATCTTTATATAGTTCCAATTATTCTCAGAAAGAATTAAAAACTCTTGCTCAGGAGATTAAGGGTTATTTGAATAAAGGATTAGATGTGTATTGCTATTTCAACAACGACGCTCAAGGTTTTGCTTGTAATAATGCAAGAGGCCTTTTAAAGCTTTGTGGAAAATAAAAGTTAAGTTATAATTCAAATATGCGGAAAATTATTCTTTTTTTGATTTCTTTCTTAATTGGTTTAACTGTTTTTGGTTTTGTTACTTCTAGCGTAGGGATAAATGAGATTGTAAGGGCTTTTTCTACTTTTCCTGTAGAAGGTCTTTTGATAATTTTGGCACTTTCTTTATTGATTGCTGCAGTAGGTATTTGGAGATTGAAATTTATTTTAAAAACCCAAGGATATAATCTTTCTTTTTTGAAAATAGCAGAAATTTGGTTTAGCGGTTTTACAATTTCTTATTTTACTCCTATAGCTATTTTTGGTGGAGAAGTCTTTATGATTTATGCTATCAGGAAAGCTTTATCTGTTTCTTGGGAAAAGAGTGCTGCTGCTGTTTTTATTCACAGAGTTTTGGACGCTACCATTTTTTTTCCTTTTTTGATTGTGGGATTATTTACTTTTCCGCTTTTGGCTGGTAATTTTCCTAAGACGAAAGTAATAATTGCTGGATCAGTAGTAGCTTCAATTATTGTTTTTCTTCTTATTGTTTTCTATATCAAGACTTTTAGAAAAGAAAGTCCATTAGAATGGCTTTTGAAACCTTTTGGCTTGAATAGAAAAAAACTAAAGAACAAAAAAGGAGGAGCCTTAATATTGGGAGCAGAGCAGGAGATTGTATCCTTCTTTGGTTTGAAAAAGAAACAGATGTGGCAAGGTCTTTTAATTTCTGGATTGAAATATCTTTTAATTCTTTTAAGATGCATTGTGTTAATTTATCTTTTCGGGGGTGGATGGAGTTTGTTGAAGTCACTCTCTGCTTATGGGTTTTTCAATTTAGCTACCCTGGTACCTGTTCCGGCTATGCTTGGGAGTTTAGAAGTAGCTGAGAGCTTAGTGTTTTCAGGAATAGGAATGGGAGCACATATAGGGGTAGCTTTTTCTTTTGTCTTGAGAAGTATGGACATTTTGTTTTCTTTAATAGGATTTTTGCTTTTGATTAAAGTAGGAATGAAGCTTATTAAGATAAAGGTAATAGAGTTTATAGATAGGATTATTTCTAATAAGAGCTCTTTGTTTTTTGGGTAAAGAGAAAAATTTAGAAGCGGTACCTCCCGAGCAGAAGCCTCGGTTTTTGTTTTGTTAAAAATGAATTATAATGAAAATAATATGAAGTTTTCAATAAATACAAAAGGATTTAATGATGTAATTGATATCACTGATAGTGTTTCTGAAAAGGTGAAAAAATCAGGCATCAAAGAAGGAATTTGTCTTATTTCCTGTCCTGGATCTACCTGCGGAATTACAACAATTGAATACGAAAGCGGAGCAATTGAGGATTTAAAAAGAATACTTGAGAAATTAGTTCCTATGTCAAAGGATTATGAGCATTGCAAGAAATGGGGTGATTGCAATGGTTATGCTCATATTCGATCAGCTTTAATAAAACCTTTTTTATCTGTTCCCATAGAAAATGGGGAATTGCTTTTGGGTGCTTGGCAGCAGATAGTTTTTCTAGATTTTGATAATCGGTCTCGGCGGAGGGAAATTTACGTAAAAGTAGTGGGTAAATAAAATGAGATTGAGAGTTAACAGAATTGTAAAATATCTCATTCTTAGTGATTTGCTTTTTTGGACGGGCTGGGGGTTAATTAATCCGATATTTGCTATTTTTGTTGTACAGAGAATTGAAGGAGGTTCTGCTTTTGTGGCAGGAGTTGCTGCAGCAATTTATTGGATTTTGAAATCTTTTCTAAGAGTTCCTATTGGTGCATTTTTGGATAGTTTAAAAGGTGAGAAAGACGATTACTTCTTTCTTGTATCTGGTCTGTTTCTCGCTGCTTTAGTGCCATTTGGATATGTGATTGTTCGTTTTCCATGGCAGATATATTTACTTCAAGTAATTTATGCTATTGGAATGGCAATGAGTCTCTCCGGCTGGCAAGCTATTTTTACTCGTCATATTGATAAAGGAAAAGAGGCTACTGAATGGGGCCTTGATGCAACTTTTCTTGGTTTTGGTGTAGGGATAGCTGGTGCTGTTGGTGGATGGACAGTGACTAAATTTGGATTCGAACCTGTTTTTATCTCTGTAGGAATATTAGGATTAGTGAGCGTTTTTGTTTTGCTGGGACTACGCAATGATATTAAAGGAGTTTTTGATCAGGGTATTCACCTTAATTTTAAAAGTATTTTTAAGGGAGATTCAGAGAAATGAAAAATCAAGAACTTGCTCAAATTTTCTATGAGATAGCAGAATTTTTGGAAATGGAAGGTGTTGCCTTCAAGCCTTATGCTTATCAGAAAGCAGCTATTACTTTAGAAAATTTAAAAGAAGACGTAGAAGAGATTTATAGGACTGGAGGAAGAAAAGCTTTAGAAGAAATTCCAGGAGTTGGTAAAAGTATTGCTCAGAAGATTGAGGAATACCTAAAAACTGGAAAGATAAAATACTATCAGGAATTAAAAGAGAAAACTCCTGTCAAGATAGACGAGTTAACCGCTATAGAAGGAGTAGGTCCTAAAATGGTAAAAGTACTCTATCAGAAGCTTGGTATAAAGAATTTGAAGGATCTTGAGAAAGCAGCAAAGGAGCATAAAATCGCTCCTCTTTTTGGATTTGGTGAAAAAACAGAGAAGAATATCTTACAGGGAATTGCTTTTCTAAAAAGAAGTAAAGGCAGGTTCCTTTTAGGAGAAATTCTTCCAATTGTTAAGGAAATAGAAGAAAAACTTAAAGAGCTGAAAGAGGTAAAGAGAGTGTCTGTTGCTGGATCTGTTCGGCGTAGAAAAGAAACTATAGGAGATGTGGATTTTTTAGTAACCACTGATAATCCTCAGAAAGTAATGGATTTTTTTGTTTCTTTGCCTGGAGTAATAAAGGTTTGGGGGAAAGGTCTCACTAAATCTTCAATAAGAATGAAAGAAGGGTTTGATGTTGATCTTCGGGTAGTACCTGAGGAATGTTATGGATCGGCTTTGCAATATTTTACTGGTTCGAAAGAGCACAACATAGCTACTAGAAAAATAGCTATCTCTAAAGGGTTAAAACTTAATGAATATGGAGTTTTTCGAAACAAAAAGAAAATTGCAGGCAAAACAGAAGAAGAAGTTTATGAAGCATTAGGTATGGCTTGGATGCCGCCAGAAATAAGAGAGGATCGAGGAGAAGTTGAGTTATCTCTTAAAGGGAAAAAATATCTTCCCAGACTTATAGAGTTGAAAGATATAAAAGGAGATCTTCATTGTCACTCTAAATGGGATGGAGGAGCAAACTCTATATTGGAAATGGCTCAGGCAGCTATTGAGCGAGGATATCAATATTTAGGAATATCTGATCACACTAAATTTCTTAAGATAGAACATGGTTTAGACGAAAGAAAACTTTCTTTACAAAGAAAAGAAATAGAAAAAATTAACAGAGATTTTGAAAAAAGCGGTGTAAAATTTAGAATTCTTCAGGGGGCAGAGACTAATATCTTAAATGATGGTTCTATTGATATAAAAGATGAAGCATTAAAAAAACTTGATTATGCTATCGCTGGTATTCATTCTAGCTTTAAAATGTCAAAGGAAAAAATGACTGAACGTATCATCAGAGCAATGAAGAATCCTTACATTAAAATTATCTCTCATCCTACTGGTCGGATTTTGAAAAAGCGCGATGAATATCAGGTTGATTTTGAAAAGATTTTGAGAGCAGCAAAGGAATTTAATGTGTTCCTCGAAATAAATTCTTATCCTGAAAGACTTGACCTAAATGATATTAATGCAAAAAAAGCAGTCGAGATGGGGGTAAAGTTAGTTATTAATACAGATTCCCATCATAAAGATCAGCTTCGTTATATAGAGTTCGGCGTATATCAAGCAAGACGAGGATGGGTTGAGAAAGAAAATGTTGTGAATACTTGGTCTTTACAGCGTTTGTTAGAATATTTAAAATCATAAAAAGAAATTAATTTTCAAAAATATGCTTTTTTGTATCCATAAGAATAAAAACAAGGCCTTTACTTTAGTGGAAATGATAGTTATCGTCTTCATTATTATTGTCCTTGGATATGTAGCATATACCCAGATAGAACAAAGAGCCCCTGCCAGAGGCAGAGACGCAAAAAGAGTCTCAGAACTTAATGCTCTACGAGATGCTCTCCAGCTTTATTACATGGATCATGGAAGGTTTCCTACTTCCACTGATTCAGAAACAGAATGTTATATAGGAGTACCCTCATCAGATCCAAACCACTGTCCTTATCTAGAACAAGAACTTGTTCCAGAATATATTCCAGAACTACCCACAGATCCTAAATATCCTGATTACATCTACAGATATACTGCAACTTCATCAGGTCAAGGATATACCCTTCGTGCTGATCTTGAAACCGATCAACCTTTTGTAATTTCCATAGGAGGATTTGCTCTTATATCTCCTCCTAGTGTAGAATCACCATCACCGCCACCATCTCCTTCCAACAATCCACCTACAGCTTCAGATGATTCATACTCCACTTCTCAAGACACTCCCTTAAATGTTCCTGCTCCTGGAGTTCTTAGCAATGATAATGATCCAGATGGTGATCCATTAACTGCCATCAAGG
>JAGGXC010000011.1 GCA_021163265.1 bacterium
GGTATATATATATGATGACAGATGGAATTATACCTTTCTTTCTCAGAGTATTTCTCCTGTAACTGCTCCCCGAGGCTTATTTAAAGACGGGAATTATTGGTATGTGGTAGACAACTCTGCAATTTATAAGTACGATACTTCTTGGAATTATTTAGAAAGAGAAGTCTGGATATATCTAGATGTGGATCAGGCTAGAGGGCTATTCAGAGACAATGCTGGCTATTGGCTTGTTCCAGACAAAACATCTCAGAAAGTTTTTATATGGGACAGAGAAGGAGTTAACTGGTGGGATGCCTCTTACAGTATTTCTCAAATAATAGATCCGTGGGGATTATTTGGAGAAAAATAATATATTTTTATAGATTGAAGTTATGAGTCCAAAAAACAAATTTGTGATTAAAAAAACTAAAGTAAGGATCATAGGAATTGGCGGCGGAGGAGGTTCAATTGTTGCTCAGCTTGCCAAAAAAATAAAACAGGCAAGTTTTGTTGCGGCAAATACCGATACCCAAGCTCTTAAAAAACTGCCTAAGAAGATTTATAAATTTGAGTTTGGACAGGAATTTACACACGGGTTAGGCACCGGAATGAATCCAGAATTAGCTAGGAATGCTGCCCATAAGGAGAAACAGAGGATTAAAAAATTATTGAAAGGACAAGATCTCTGTATTTTTATATCCTGTCTTGGGGGAGGAACGGGATCAGGAGCCCTACCGGTTTTTGCTGAATTATCTAAAGAATTAGGGAATATAAATTTAGGTATATTCACTTTACCTTTTAAGTTCGAAGGAGAAAAAAGAAATCAGATTGCCAGAGAGGCATTAATAAAAGTAAAACCATATCTTAACGCTTTACTGGTGATTCAAAATCAGCGAATTTTTAGAATTATTGATAAAAAATCTTCTCTTGAGGATGCTTTTTTGGCTTTTAATAAAATACTTGCTGATAACCTCGCTAGTTTTATTGATCTGATTTATAGGCCCGGTCTTATAAATATAGATTTCGCTGATTTTAGAAATATGATAGGAAAAAAGGGAGAAAGGTTCTATTTTAACACAGCAGAAGGCAAAGGGGCTAATAGAACAAAAGAGGTTTTAAAGCAAATTTTAGACTCTCCTTTATTTGATTTTAATATTAAGACAGCAAAGAGGATATTATTTAATATAGCTGCCTCTCCAGATCTTAAAATGAGAGAAGTAGAAGAAATCTCTAATGCTTTTTCGATGCTTAATCGTCGAGCTAAGATCATATTTGGTATCTCTTCCTTGCCTTCAACAAAGAGGTCTGGAATAAAAGTAACACTTCTTGTGACTGGAGATAACAAGAGAAGAAAGAGCCGTTCTCTGAAAGATATAAAAAAGAAAGAAGAGGTAAAAGAGGTAAAATCAGAAGCAGAAAAAGAAGAGAAACCAGAGGAGCAGAAAAAAAAGAAAGAAACTATTGAGTTAGTAGAGGAGAGTAAAGAAAAAAAAGAAATTGAAGAGGAGGTTCTTTCTAAAGAGAAGGTTGTAGAAGAAAAAAAGAAGAAACAGAGAAAAAAAAGTTCAAGAACCTCCAAGAAATCAAAGAAGAAAGAAAAACAAAAGAAAAGATTAAGTGCTTTGGAGATAAAAAAACTTATTCAGAAAGAAGAAGAAAAAAGATTAGCTGAAGAAGAGAAGTGGGAGATTCCTGCTTTTCTTCGTCGCAGTCCTTGGCGTGAAAAGATTAAGACTCTTCAATCAAAAAAGAAAAAATAAAAGCTTTATAAATATAAATCTATGTTAAAGAAAGCAGTTATTCCTATTGCTGGTCTGGGGACAAGATTTCTTCCTCTCTCAAGAGTGGTGCCTAAAGAACTTCTCCCTTTAGTAGATAAACCAGTCATTCATTATATTGTTAAAGAAGCAAAAGCATCTGGAATTAAAGAGATTGTTTTTGTTGTTAGACCAAAGAAAAAAGAGATCTTGGAATATTTTAAAGAAGATCCCAAGCTTGAGAAATTGCTTAAAAAAAGAAAACGAGAATACCTTTTAAGTGAGCTTTATTCTATTAAAGAACTTGTTAAAGGGATTTCTTTCTCTGTTGTTTATCAAAAAGAACCGTTAGGTGATGGCCATGCTATTTTGCAAGCAAAAAAACATATTAAGAAAAGTGATTTTGGAGTATTTTTTGCTGACGATGTGGTAGATTCAGATATTCCCTGTCTTGCTCAGTTGGAAAATATTTTTAGAACTGCTAACTCTCCTGTTATAGGACTAAAGAGAGTAGAGAAAGAAAAAATACCTAGTTATGGTATAGTAAAAGTAGAGAAAATCTCAAATCGTCTTTATAAAGTAAAAGATATTGTAGAAAAGCCTGAAATAGAGAAAGCTCCTTCGGATTTAGCTATCGTGGGTCGATATATTCTAACATCAGAAATCTTTGGTTATTTAGAGAGAGATTCTGTTAAGAAAAAGCCCGAGATCATTTTGGCGGATGCTCTGAGGAGAATGCTTAGTGACGGAAAGACAATTTATGGATATGAATTTCAAGGTAGGTGGCTGGAATGTGGAACAAAGCTTTCGTGGCTTTCTTCTAGTTTTTATCTTTCTTTAAAAGATGAGAAGTTCAAAGAAGCTCTTAGAGGAATACTTAAAGAGCTTTAATAGACAAAATGAAGAAAGTAGGAAAAGAAATTATTAAAAAAATATATAAAAAGAGGCCATCGAATACTCATAAATACGATTATGGACTCTTACTTGTAATTGGTGGATCTAAATTCTATTCCGGATCACCTGCTTTGGAGGCACTGGCGGCTTTTAAAGCGGGAGTAGATATGGTTCACATTATAGCACCTCAGCGTGCAGCAGATATTATTGCGTCTTTTTCACCTGTTTTAGCTACTTATCCTCTCGAGGGAGATTTTTTAAGAAAAGATCATCTTTCTGTTTTGATCTCAATGACAAAATCTGCTCAGATAGTATCTTCTGGTAAAACAGCTTTAGTGATCGGAGGGGGATTAGGAAGAAGTAAAGAAACGAAGAGAGTAGTTTGTGATTACCTTTCTCAAATTTCAATACCAGCAGTTATTGATGCAGATGCTATTCATGCTGTATCTGAAAATAAAGGTATTATACACAGTAAACCGTTTGTGCTTACTCCACACGCTTATGAGTTTTTTCTTCTTTCAGGAAAGAAGGTAGATAGGCTGCCAATTTCTGAGAAAGCAAAGATTATTGAGCAGGAGGCACAAAAAGATAATACAGTAATTGTTCTCAAGGGGAAAATAGATATAATATCAAATGGCAAAAAGACTGTTTTAAATGAAACAGGTACTCCTTATCTTTCAGTAGGGGGAACAGGAGATGTTTTAGCAGGAATTTGTGGATCAATCATGGCTCAAGGAGTTGAACCGTTTACTGCAGCTCAAGCAGCAGCTTTTATTAGTGGTAAGGCAGGGGAGATAGCTTCACGAAAAAAGAAAGAAAGTCTTTTAGCCACAGATGTGATTGAGGCTATATCTCAAGTAATTCATTAATAAAAACTAAGAATATGTACGACTTAATAATTATTGGCGGTGGTCCTGCAGGAATTACCGCAGGGATATACGCCATTAGAAAGAAACTTAATACCTTGCTTGTTTCAAAAGACTTTGTAGGGCAAGCAGGAGAATCTTCTTTAATTGAAAATTGGCCGGGAGAAAAACAAATTTCAGGAGCTCAGTTATTGTTGAAAATGAAAAATCATTTAGAGAGTTTAGGAGCAGAGATAAAACAGGAAGAAGTAAAAAATATTGAAAAGAAAGACTGCTTTATAGTTGAAACATCGCAGGGAAGTAGGTATCAAGCAAAAGCTGTAATTGTTGCTTCTGGTGCTTTGCCTCGAACATTAGGTATAAAAGGCGAAAAGGAATTTATAGGTAGAGGAGTTTCTTATTGTGCTATATGCGATGCACCTTTCTTTAATCAAAAGATAGTAGCAGTTATTGGGGGAGGGAATAGTGGACTAGAGACTGCTCTTGATCTGACAAAATATGCAAAGAAGATTTATATTCTTGAATTTTCATCGAAGATAAAAGCAGATGAAGTTTTACAAGAAAGAATTCGTAAAGAAACAAAGATTGAAATAATTCTTGGGGCGCAAGCTCAAGAAATAAGAGGTGATTCATTTGTAAAAGAGCTTGTCTATATAGACAGAAAGACCAAAAAAGAAAAAACACTTCAAATAGACGGAGTGTTTGTTCAGATTGGACGTATTCCTGCTTCTTGGTTTGTGAAAGGAGAATTAGTTGATCTGACTCCGAGAGGAGAAATAAAAATAGATCTTAACACTAATCAAACAAAGACGCCAGGTTTGTTTGCGGCTGGAGATGTAACTTCTATTTTGTATAAGCAGATTATTATTGCTGCTGGCGAAGGAGCAAAAGCAGCTCTTTCTTGTTATTCTTATCTTAAGCAGGAATAAGAATTTATTTAGAAAGTAAGCGATTGTATAATTCTAGAAGTTTCTTTGCTTGCTTTTTTTCTGAGAAAGACTTCGCTATTTTACGAGAAGCAAGAGAGAATCTTTTATAGAGAAATTTATCTTCTAAAATCCGAAGAATATATTTAGCAAATATTGTGGGATCTTTCTTTTTTACAAGAAACCCATTTTCGTTATTCTTTATTTCTTCTGAAAAAATATCATCGTAGAGAGCAACTACAGGTAAACCACAAGCCTCCGCTTCTAAGATTGTGATTCCCTGAGTTTCTGTTAGAGAAGAGAATACAAAGATATCAGAACCTTGATAATAAAAAGGTATCTCTTTATGTTTTACTTTTCCTAAGAAGATTACTTGCTTCTCAAGTTTCTTTTTTTTAACCTCCTTTTTTAGTTTTTTTAGATATCCTCCTTGTCCTATCATTAATAGAATTACATCTTTTCTTTTTTTGATGAGTTCTTCGAAAGATTGAATTAAAAAGAGAGGATTTTTTTCTATCTCCATTCTGGCTACAAATAAAAGGATTTTTGTTTTGTAGCTAATACCTAATTTCTTTCGGAGCTCTCTCTTTCTATTTGCTTTTTTGAACATCTTCGTATCAATACCTGTCGGTAAAACTACAATATCTTTTTTTACTCCATAGCTCCTTAATAGTTTTTTAATTTTTAGAGAAGGTGCAATAACTAGATCAGCAAGATCAGAGAAGTATTTACTCCATGCTTTGGCAAGAGAAGGAAAGAAAAAGTCTGTCTTAAAATAGAGCTTTGAATATTCTGTGTATTGAATGTGATGAGTGTATACAAAAGGAATTTTTTGATTGAGAGAAATGTATTTAGCAAAGAGTCCCATAGTAAATGGAGAGTGTGCATGGATGATATCAAATTTGGTACCGAGAACTTCCTTGAATGTACAGTTTTTGGGAAGAAAAGGAAAAGGGAGATAAACCTCCTTTTCTTTAGATATTTTCCATGCCAGGAAACGAAAAACGCGTGGGTTTTTTTCGATATATCCTTTATAGTAGGGAGCAAAAACAAAAACCTTATGTCCTAATTCTTCGAGATTCCTACGAAAGCTTTCAATTGATACCTCCATTCCATAAGGACCGGGAATATAAGCGTTGGTAAAAAAACCAATTTTCATTTCATTTATTTTATAATATAATAAGAGAACAAACAATTTTTTAATTTAGAGAGATAAAATGATTTCAGTGATTATTCCAACTCTCAACGAGGAAAATTATCTTCCTCTTCTTCTTAAGTCTCTTAAACAACAGACATATAAAAATTTTGAAGTTATTGTAGCAGACGCAGGATCTTCAGATGATACTGTTCAAATAGCAAAGAATTGGGGATGCAAAGTAATAGAAGGAGGAATGCCGGCTGTTGGAAGAAATAATGGGGCGAGGGTTGCTAAAGGTGATATTTTGATATTTCTGGATGCAGATGTAGTTCTGCCAAAAGAATTTCTCGAGGAGACATTAAAAGAATTCAAAAAAAGAAAACTTGATATAGCCTCTTCTTATATGAGAGTTTTAAGTGGTAAGAGCATAGATTCTTTAATGTATAACATAGTTAATATTTATCTTGGAGTATCTCAGTTCTTGAAGCCAAAAGCTGTTGGACACTTTATTATGGTTAAGAAAAAGATTCATAGAAAGATTGGTGGATTTGATGAGACAATTAAAGTAGCTGAGGATTTTGATTATATTCAAAGAGCTTCGAAGGTAGGGAAGTTTAGATATCTGACTTCTTGTAGAATTCCAGTTTCTGTGCGAAGACTAGATAAAGAAGGGAGAATAGCCATGGCTACAAAATATGTTTTGATCGGGATTTATTTTGATCTGTTTGGAGGAGTGAAATCAGATATTTTTAGATATCGTTTTGGTCATTACGCAGAAGAAAAAAGGAAGGAATCACTAAAAGAAAAAATTAAAGAGTTTTCTCTGAAAATGAAAATGATTTATAGAATAAAGTCTTTGAGGGCAAGAGAAATTCTTGATTCTCGAGGGAATCCGACAGTGGAAGTAGAGTTGATGGTAAACAACAAAATTTTCCGGGCTTCTTGTCCAGCAGGTGCTTCCAAAGGAAAATATGAGGCAAAAGAATTAAGAGACGGAGGAAAAAGATATTTGGGAAAAGGAGTGAGGAGGGCAGTAGAAAATATAAACAAAATCATTGCGCCTGCAATAAGAAGAAAATATGTAATAAATCAGAGAAGTATTGATTCTTTTTTGGTTAGGTTGGATGGCAAGAAAGACAAAAGTCACTTAGGAGCTAATGCTCTTATTGCGGTTTCTGAAGCAGTATGTAGAGCAGGGGCGGATGTTTGTAATAAGACTCTTTATTCTCATATTGCTGATATTTATAACGATAGATTATTAACTCCTTCGGATGCCAAATTTAAGATTCCTTTAGCTTGTTTCAATATCATCAATGGAGGAGCTCATGCAGGAAACGATCTAGCAATTCAAGAATTTATGATTATTCCTCAAGATTCAACTTTTTCTTTCAATTTGAGGATGGCATCTGAAATCTATCACGAATTAAAGAAATTGTTAGAAAGGAAATTTGGAAAATTTGCAACCAACTTAGGAGATGAAGGAGGGTTTGCTCCGCCCTTAAAAAGGACTTCTGATGCCTTGAATATTATAATGAAAGCAATAAAAAAAGCAGATTATCTGGGAAAAGTAAGAATTGGTTTAGATGCCGCTGCTACCCAGTTTTATAGAAATAAAAAATACTGGATTGACGGAAAAAAATTTAGTCAGGATGAACTTATAAATTACTATAAATCTCTGATAAAAAAATTTCCTATTTTGTTTATTGAAGATCCTTTTGCCGAACAAGATTTTGAAGGATTTAGAAAAGCGAAACAATTGTTTCCAAGAGAGGTTTTTATTTTAGGTGATGATCTCTTGGTAACTAATGTTGAGAGAATTAAAAAAGCTCATACAATAGATTGTTGTTCTGGAGCCATTATAAAACCTAATCAGATTGGAACAGTTTCCGAAGCAATAGAAGCTGCAAAGTTGGTTCGTTCTTATGGATGGAAAGTGTTGGTTTCCCATAGGTCAGGTGACACAACAGATTCTTTTATTGCAGATTTAGCAGTAGGAGTAGGAGCCGATTTTATAAAAGCTGGAGCTCCAGCAAGAGGAGAACGTGTAGAGAAGTATAATAGATTATTAAGAATAGAAGAAGAATTAAAACAAAAATGATATGAACCATAGAGAATTTAAAAAGTTTCTTCAATATGTAGATAAAAAAATTACTCCTCCAATAAAGCAACTTCGTACTTCAGGAGTGAGTAAAAACAATCATGAGCTTGTTCAGTATCAAGTTCTTACGGGAGGAAAAAGAATAAGACCTGCTTTGGCGATTGCTTCTTGTTTAATGCTCGGAGGAAAAATAAAAGATATTATATATCCAGCAGCAAGTATTGAAGTTCTTCATAATTTTACTTTAATTATTGATGATATTGTCGATCATAGTATTTTACGAAGAAAAGAACCTACTTGTTGGTATAAGTTCGGCAAATCAATAGCGCAAGTTGCAAGCATTGATTATGGTGCTGCTATCTTTCAAGAAGCAAGGAGATGGAAGAGGTCAGGAGATCTTTGTTATATATTGGCAGTTACGATGAAAACAATAGTGGATGGTGAGATTCTTGATATTTTATTCGAACAGATAGGACGCAAAGATGAACCATTTATACAAAGGAATCGTTATAAAGAAATTAAAGAAAAAGACTATTTGGCTATGATTAGTAAAAAAACTGCTTCTCTAATAGAAGCGAGCTGTCTTGTGGGGGGGATTGTGGCTGGTGCAAGAGAGTCTCAAATAAAACATCTTAAGAATTACGGTTTTAATCTCGGAATGGCTTTTCAAATCAGAGATGATATTTTAGATGTTTTTGGAAAGGAAGATGTTTTAGGAAAAG
Organism: bacterium; assembly: GCA_021163265.1. GTDB lineage: Bacteria > Patescibacteriota > Minisyncoccia > Minisyncoccales > JAGGXC01 > JAGGXC01. The sequence continues at coordinate 8,381 of JAGGXC010000011.1, forward strand.
AAATAGGCAAAGATATTAAAGAGAGGAAAATTGGAAATGTTGTTGTTTTACTTACTCTTGAAGAGTTGTCTTCTTTCGATAGAAAAAGATTTCTGAATATATTGAACAAAAAAAGTATTAATAGGAATGATGTTAAAAATGCTATAGGGTTTATTCTGAAAACAAAGAGCAGAGAAAAAGCCTATGAAATGGGAGAGCAATATATTATCCAAGCAAAAAACAGTCTCAATAAACTTCCGAGCAACAAATGGAATGATATATTAAAGTATATGGCTGATTTTGTTGCCAAAAGAGAAAGGTAGTGCTTATTATAATATTTTCTAATTACAAATATCTATTACTATTACTCTGCTTCAAAGATGAAGCAGAGTTTATTTTGTATTGACATATCGTGCAAAAATAGTAAAGATGAAAAAGAGGTGAAAGAATGGCAGAGAAAAAGATTGGTGAATCTTCAATGAAAATAACTTCTGTTTGTCCAGTTTGTTTTAGAGAAAGAAAGATAAAGATTATTCCAGCTCAGCTCATTGAAAAAGATAATCAAATATGGATAGAAAAAGAATGTCCCGAGCATGGTCGATTTGAAGATATCGTTTTTAAAGATGCGTCGCTGTGGAAGAGGTGGAGATTGTATACTAGCGAAGGTAGACCTCCAAAGGTTCCATTTATTACATCTTCTCCTGATGGCCAAAAACTCTATCAGCGTCATCGTTCATGGCCGTTACTTGTGAATCTGTTAGTAACTAATCGTTGCGATTTAAGATGCTGGTATTGTTTTATGAACGCTGGAAGATCAGGATATGTCTACGAACCATCGCTTGATTCTCTTGAGAAAATGATGCAGACCGCGAAAAAAGCAGGAGGAATCGCTATTCAAATCACTGGAGGAGAACCGACCGTAAGAGAAGATATTATTGACATCTTGAAAATAGCAAGAGAACTTTTTTCTCATGTTCAACTGAATACAAACGGAATTAGGATAGCTGATGATCAAGAGTTTGCTCAAAAGCTTAAGGGGTTAGTTAATACAATTTATATGAGTTTTGATGGAGTGACTCGAGAAAAAAATCCTTGGATTGATTATTCGAAGAAAGCTCTTGATAATCTGAGAAAAGCAGGATTTGTAAGTGTTGTACTAGTTCCAACGGTGACTCAAGAAAATCTTCCGGAGGCAGGTAAGATAGTAAAATTTGCTTTAGAGAACAAAGATATAATTAGAGGAGTAATCTTTCAGCCAATAGCAATGGCTGGCAGTATAAAAAGAGTAGATCCAGATTTTCTGAAGAAATTTAGGGTAGATTATGTAGATATTATTGAGACAATAGAAAAGGAATTTAACGGAGATATCAGCAGAGACGACTTCTATCCGGTAGCTTTCGTGGATCCGGTGAGAAAATTGATAGAAAAGATAAGAGATAAAGAATATCCTGGTTTTGTAGCTAGTTCAATGTGCGGAGGAGCAACATATGTTTTCTGGGATCAAGAAAAGAAGAAACCTATACCAATAACACGATTCATTGATGTTGAAGGACTAAGAGAATTTATTATCAAAGATCTATTGACTAAAAAGGGAATAGCTGTAAAAGCAAAGATAGCAGCCTCATTCATTAAGAATGTCAATAGATTTGTTATAAAAGAAAACTTACCTTCAGGGCTTCAACATCCTATAAGAATGATCGTTAAAGCAGTTATTGGAGGTGATTATAATTCATTAAGAGTGTTTCATTACAACAGTATCCTTATAGGAGCAATGTGGTTTCAGGATCCTTGGAATATTCAGCTTCAGCCTAGAGTGGAGAGATGCGTAATCCAGTATGTTACTGAAGAAGGATTGATTTCTTTTTGTCTTTATAACGGTCTTGGATTTGGCGATGAGTTGAGGAAGAGATATGGAATGTCTATAAAAGAGTGGGAAAAGAAAACAGGAAAGAAGTTATCCGATGATATCTGGGAAAAGGCAAGAAAAGACCCTGTTTTATTAACAGGGCGATCTAAATAGTTCATTCTCTAAATTATCTAAATCTAAAGGGGTTTTTGCCCCTCTTTTTTATTTTAGAAAGTTTTTAATTAGCTTTTCTGCTTCTTTTTGATTAGTAATCCAGTGGATTTTTTTATCTCTTTTGAACCAAGTCATTTGTCTTTTTGCATATTTCTTGGTGTTTTTGATGATTCTTCTTATGACCTCTGCTTTATCTATTTTGCCTTCAAAATAATCTTTCCATTCTTGATATCCTATTGTTTCCAGCGATGGATGACCTTTATATTTTTTGAACAAACTCTGAGCTTCTTTTTCTAGTCCATCTTTTATCATTTTTATTGTCCGTTTTTCTATCCTTTTCTCTAATTCTTTTTTGGGTAATTTTATTCCTATTTCAAGAACCTCAAAAAGCGGAGGCTTTTTCTTTCTTTCCTCCCAAAAAGAGCTCTTAGTTGCTCTACATACTTCAATTGCTCTTATTAGTCTTCTTTTGTTTTCTTTCTCAATCATTTTAGCTCCTTGCGGGTCAAGTTTTTTATAAATTTCGAAAAGCTCCTTTGTAGTTTTTTTCTCTAATTTTTTTCTCAGAGACTTATTTGGAGGAACGCGAGGGAAATCTATGTTTTCTACTACTGCCCAGATATAGAGGCCTGTTCCTCCAACAAGAAAAGGTAGCTTTTTTTTCTTTCTTATCTTCTCTATTGCTTTTATTGCTAGATCTTTATACAAAACTACATTAAATTCTTTGTCTGGCTTTATTATATCTATAAGATGGTGAGGTATCTCTTTCAATTCTTCTTTTGTTGGCTTGTTTGTGCCGATGTTCATTTCTTTATAGATTTGTCGTGAGTCGGCCGATACAATTTCTCCATTGAACTTTTTTGCAAGCCCAATGGCTAAATTTGTCTTTCCTGAAGCTGTAGGTCCTAAGATAACAATTAGTTTTTTCTTTTCTTTGATTTTTCCAGCAAGTCCCCATGGCGTAGCTTTTGTAATTTCTACATCCAAGAATTTCCCTATAAGATTTTTACTCCCTCTTATTTTTACAGTTTTATATGTATCTGTTTTACCTATTAGATATTTCCCTTGAGATTTATGAATTAACACTCTCGTTGTTTTACCAATATATTTTTTATTTTTTTTAAGTGCAATTTTTTCCAAAATTTCGGTAAGAATTTTTTCTCTTTTTTGTTTTTCTTTATGTGGAACATCGTCTTTCATTGTTGCAGCAGCGGTGCCGGGACGGGGGGAGTATTGGGCGATGTATGCCATATCAAACTCTAATTCTTTGAACAGCTTGGTAGTATTTCTGAAATGTTTTTCTTTTTCTCCCGGAAATCCAACAATAACATCGCAAGATAAAGCAATATTTGGGATTTCTTTCTTGATCTTTTTAACTATTTTTTTGTATTGAGAAATAGTATATGGTCTATTCATCTTTTTCAGAATATAATCATCGCCTGATTGAACAGGTAGATTCAGATACGGTGTTATCTTTTTACATTTTTTCATTGTTTCTATTAATTCATCAGAGAAATCTTTTGGATGAGAGCTCGTGAAACGAATCCAAAAATCTCCTTTGATTTTGTTAATTTCTTGAAGCAACTTTGAAAAATTTATAGAAGGATTAGTAGGGGAACGGTAGCTGTTTACATTCTGTCCTAGAAGCCAAATTTCTTTGCACCCATTTTTTATGGCTTCTTTTGCTTCTTTTATAATATCTTTGTGATCACGGTGTATTAAAGGTCCTCTAGTGAAAGGAACAATACAGAAAGTGCAGAAATTGTTGCAGCCCGTAGATATAGGGATGAAGACAGAAAAATTATTTGTGTAAAGCGGTTTTATTTTGAAATATTTAATACCAAATTTTTTGTTGAGATTTTCTTCTCTGGAATCTGGATAATAAACATAACTTTTTTTTCTTAGGAATCTTTCCCACTCTTTTAAAGATTTTATATGTAAAATATAGTCAAAATAATTTCTGAATTTTTTAAGATCTCTTTTAGGTATACAGCCTGTTAAAAGAAGTTTCTTTTTTTTGAACTTTTTTAGCTCTCTTATTTTTCCATAAATTCTATCTACAGCAGATTGTCTTACCGCGCACATATTAATAATAATCAAATCAGCCTCACTTATTGTCTTTGCTTTTTTGAAACCGATGCTTTCTAGATAAGAAGCTACCCTCTCGCTATCAGATTTATTCATTTGGCATCCGTAGGTGATAATAAAATACTTCATATATCAATCATCATATCAGAAATTATTTCTTTCCTCAATCAAAAAAGCCCTCAACTTTCTTGAGGGCTTTTTAAGTAGTCTTTTTATTTCTTTTTCTTTATCTGATCTACGGCTTTCTGAATAAATTCTTCGGTCTTCATTAATCCGAGATCTCCCTTTTTTCTTTGTCTTACTCTTACAGATTGGTTTTTAGCTTCTTTATCTCCGACAACCAGCATATAAGGAATTTTTTGTATTTCTCCTTCTCTGATTTTCTTCGATACTGTCTCTGCTTCTTCTTTTATTTCTATTCTCAGGTTATTTTCTTTCAGTTGTTTGGCAATTTGTTTAGCATATTTCTTATGTCGTTTTCCTATAGGGATTATCCATATTTGTACGGGAGAGAGCCAAAGAGGTAGATTGCCAGCGCAATTTTCTAACAAGACTCCTATGAATCTCTCTATTGATCCCAGTAGTGCCCGGTGGATCATTATAGGCTGTTTTTTTCTTCCCGATTTATCAATATAAGTGATTTGGAATCGTTCCGGTAGATTAAAATCTATTTGAATAGTAGTACATTGCCATAGTCTTCCTAGGGAGTCTTTTATTTTAATATCGATTTTGGGACCATAAAATACTCCTCCCTCTGGATCTATTTGGTATTTTAGCTTTAGTTTATTGAGAGCGTATTTTAAAGAGTTGGTAGCTTTTTTCCATATTTTATCAGTTCCTATATATTTTTTGGGGCGAGTGGAGAGATAAATTTCGTATTCTCTAAAACCAAAAGTTTTTAAAAACTTCAAGCCAAATTTTAGAGTTCTTATTAGTTCTTCTGATAATTGATCGGGAGTGCAAAAAATATGAGCATCATCTTGAGTAAAACCTCTTACTCGAGTAAGTCCGTGCAGCACTCCAGATTTTTCATAGCGATAAACAGTACCTAATTCTGCCCATCTTATAGGCAATTCTTTGTAGCTTCTTATTCTTGAGTTGTATATTTTCATATGAAAAGGACAATTCATTGGTTTTAAGATATACTTTTCGTTATCAATGTCGATAGGGGAGTACATATTTTCTCTATAGAAATTCCAATGACCTGATCTTTTCCATAAATTTAGATTCCCTATATGAGGAGTTCTTAGAATCTCATAGCCATTTTCTAAGTGCTGCTTAATCCAATAATCTTCGATAATTTGACGAAGCAAAGCACCTTTCGGATGCCAAAGAACAAGCCCTGCTCCTACTTCTTGGTCGATAGAAAAAAGGTCAAGAAGCTCTCCTATTTTTCTATGGTCTCTTTTTTGAGCTTCAGCTTCTTTTTTAAGATAATCATCCAGCTCTTTTTTGTTTTTAAAGGCTATACCATAAATTCTGGTAAGCATTTTATTTTTTTCATCACCTCGCCAATAAGCTCCAGATACTTTTGTAAGTTTAAAAGCTTTTGAGTCTATTTCTTTCGTTGATCTTATATGGGGTCCGCGGCATAAATCTATAAAGTTACCACTTTCGTAGATAGTGATTTTATCTTCGGGAAGCTCTTTTATTAGTTCTAATTTGTAGGGCTGATTTTTAAATATCTTCTCTGCCTCTTTCTTTGAGATCTGTTTTTTCTTGAAAACAATATTTTCTTTTAACAATTCTTTCATCTTTTTTTCGATTTTTACCAGGTCCTGAGGAGTAATCTTCGATGAGATGTCGAAATCGTAATAGAAGCCGTTTTCTATAGTCGGGCCGATGCCAAACTTTGCTTCGGGATAAAAAGTTTTTATAGCCAAGGCCATAATATGAGCAAGAGAGTGTCGTATTTTTTCAATTTTTTGAGAATCTTTTTTCATAATTGTTAATAAATATTCTTTTTTTCTTTTTGGGAGAGTTATTAAAGTTAATCAAGTTGTGTTTTTTCTTCTACAATTTCCTCAACACTATCACAAATAATTTTAGGATATTGATCTCGCATATCTATACGACCCGTAATCATTACTATTTTATTTTCTTGAAAAGCTGTGGGATTTTGTTCAATTATACTTGGAAAGACCACTACCTCTATCTTGTCGTTTAAGTCTTCTACTTTTACGAATAACATAGGCTGTCCTTTGCGAGTAATAATTTTTTTAATACCTGCAATTATTCCTCCTATGCGAATTCTTTGTCCTAACACTCTTTGACTAATTTCTTTAATTGGCAAAGCTTTTTTGCTGAGAATTTTTCTGAATCTCTCTAGAGGATGAGCGCTTACATAAAGACCAAGTAGTTCTTTTTCCCAGATCAGTTTTTCTTGCAAAGAAGCAGGTTTTGCATCTTCCAGTTTGAGATTACAATTGGAGTGAAAAGAATCACCGAATAAATTTTTTTGCCCGTTATTTTTTGTCCTTTGAATTTCACGACTAGTAGTTAATATCTTTTCTATATTAACAAGGAGTTTGTTTCTTTCTTCCAGCCTATCCAAAACCCCTGCCTTTATCAAACTTTCAAGCGATTTTTTATTGATAATTCCAGCATCAATTCGAGCAGTGAAGTCAGAAATTGATTTAAAAGGACCTCTTGATTTCCTTTCTTGGATTATTGACTCTACTACATTTGATCCTACATTTTTTATAGCCAACAGGCCGAACCTAATTTTGTTTTCCTTAGGAACTACTGAGAAGTTTCGAAAACTTTCATTTATATCTGGAGGTAATACTTCTATATTCATTTTTTTGCATTCACTGATCAGTTCTGAAATTCTATCAACATCGTTTTTTTCGGATGTTAGTAGGGCAGCCATAAATTCCACCGGATAATGAGCTTTAAGATAGGCAGTTTGATAGGCGATAGTAGCATAAGCAGTGGCATGGCTTTTGTTAAAGCTGTATCTTGCTGCTGGTTCGATCCAGCTCCATATTTTTTGTGCTATTCCTTTGTCAATGTTGTTTTTTTGCATTCCATCAATGAACTTTTCTTTCTGAGCAAGCAGGAGATCTTTTATCTTTTTCCCGATTGCTTTTCTTAAAATGTCTGCCTCTCCAAGAGAAAAACCTGCCAAATGTTGAGCTATTTGCATAATCTGTTCTTGATATACAGGAAGCCCATAAGTTGAGGCAAGTATCGGTTCAAGTTTAGGGTGAAGATATTCTACTTTTTTTAATCCATGTTTTCTTTGGATATATTCAGGAATAAGTGCCATCGGGCCAGGACGATAAAGGGCAACCATTGCAATAATATCATCGAACTTGGTGGGCTTGAGCTGTTTTAGATACCGTTTCATTCCTTCTGATTCTAATTGAAATACGCCTGTAGTTTCTCCTTTCTGGAAAAGTTCAAATGTTTTTTTATCATCATGAGGAATGTTTTCTATATCTATTTTTTTGTTTTGAACTTTATAAACCCTTGCTAGAGTATCTTCAATAATAGTTAGATTTTTCAGACCAAGCAAATCCATTTTTAATAATCCAAGATCTTCAATAGAATGCATTTCATATTGAGTAACAATAGCTTCTTCATCTTGGCTTGGATGCTGAAGAGGTACTATTTCTTCTAGAGGTTTATCTGAGATTACTACGCCGCAAGCATGGGTAGAAGCATGACGTGCGCAGCCTTCTAATTTTTTGGCGAAATCAATAAGTTTTCTTGCCCTATCGTCGCTTTCGTATAATTGTTGGAATTCGGGGATTTTTTCAAGCGTTTGGTCAAGGGTAAATCCAAAAGGAATCATTTTAGCAATCTGATCACAGAAGCTGTAAGAATAACCAAGTGCTCTTCCTACATCTCTTACTACAGCTCTTGCCGCCATTGTTCCAAAAGTAATAATTTGAGCTACTTTATTCCGTCCATATTTTTGAGCTACATAGTTTATTACTTCATCTCTTCTGCGGTCAGTGAAATCCAAATCAATATCAGGCATAGAGATTCTGTCTTTGTTCAGAAATCTTTCAAAGATAAGTCCGTACTTTATTGGATCAACATTGGTAATACCCAAAAGATATGCTACAAGTGACCCAGCTGCTGATCCTCGTCCTGGTCCTACCACGATTCTATTCTGTTTTGCCCAATTGACGAAGTCTTGGACTATTAAGAAATAAGAAGAAAAACCTGTTTCTCTGATGACAGAAAGTTCATAATTCATCCTATCGATTACCTTCTTGGAAGGATTTTCTCCATACCTTTTTTTAAGTCCTTGTTTGCATAATTTTTCAATATAAGATTCAGCTGTTTCTCCTTCGGGAACTGGGAAATGAGGAAGTTTTGTTTTACCTAATTCAAATTCAAAATTACATTCTGAGACGATTCGCTGGGTGTTTTCAATAGCTTCAGGAACATCTTTGAAAAACTCAATCATTTCCTCCTGTGTTCTCATAGAAAAATTATCTGCTTTCATTGTGAGTCGTTCTGGATCATTCGGATCTGCTCCTGTATTGATCAACATTAGAATATCTTGTGCCTCAGCATCTTCAGGTCTAAGATAGTGAGCATCGCATGTAGCGACAAGAGGAATATCTAATTCTTTAGAAAATCTTATTAGTGCTTCATTAACCTTTGCTTGTTCGGGAATATTGGGATGGTGTTGGAGTTCTAAATAAAAATTTCCTGGACCAAAAATTTCTTTAAAGCGCAGAGCAGTTTTTTTTGCCTCTTCAATTTTATTAGCAATAATTAGTTGAGGGATTTTCCCTTGTAAACATGCGGAAAGACCAATAAGGCCAGCGCTGTGCTCTTTTAGTATTTCCTCATCTATTCTTGGTTTATAATAAAATCCGCGCAGATGCGCTGCTGTTACGAGCTTTACCAAATTTTTATATCCTTCTTGGTTTTTTACAAGCAGTACCAGGTGATATCTTTTGTCATCTATTCTCGGCCTTTTCTGATCCATTCTTTCAAATGCTTGATAAACCTCACATCCTATTATGGGTTTAATTCCTTGTTTTTTTGCTTTCTTATAGAATTCTACAGCGCCATAAAGATTTCCGTGATCAGTTAAAGCTACCGAGTCCATTCCTAATTCTTTGGCATATTCAACAATTTCATCGATTTTTGGGAGTCCGTCTAGAAGGCTGTAGTGAGAATGGAGATGAAGATGGGTAAATTTCATAATTACAATTTTTGAAGAATAGATTACATTATTTTATCTTCTTGGAGATTTTCAGTCAAATTTAGCTTTTGTGAAACAAAAACCCCAAAAGGGGTTAATATAAATAAAGTAAAAAAAGTAAAAAAGAAAAAAAGGAACAATTAAAGAAGGGAACGTTTTACTTGGAAATCTCTGTTTTTTTGCTGTTCTGTGTCGTAAGCCCAGAATCTTATTTCTGCTTCTTTGTCGTTTTTTAGTTTTTCTATAATCTCAGAGGGTGCATCTGCTCTTTTTGCAATTAGTACCTTTATTTCTTTCTTGTTTAATTCAGGACTGTTTTCTAATTCGTAAAGAATTTCTGAGAGTTGTTCTGGATTACACTGCATTACTGTTTTCTTAAGGTACTTCATTCTTCTTTTGAGTTCTTTTTTTGTTTTTCTTTTTTCTTTTCTTTCTTTTTTTCTTTGTCTTTGTTTTTTCAATTTTACATTCCCTCCATAAATATTTTAAGA
>JAGGXC010000006.1 GCA_021163265.1 bacterium
GCCATTTACCAATAAATATGACTTTCATGATAGATACATAGGTTAATCATTTCTTCCTAATTTTACCAAATTTTGGCATTTTAGAGGTGTTACCTATGTATCTCATCTTCTGCAGTCCGTGTTTCTCTTGACAGTAATGATAGTGCACACTTTTATCTAAATAGAACTGAAGTATGAAAGACAAGTAAAAGCTCTGTGATAGGAGTATATAAGAATTAAGAGGTATTGGAGAATAAAGGAAAAAGGGTTATTACTATCCTTCATCCCTCTTACCTCTTGCTATGATGGATAATATTACAATCTTACGCCACTACCAAAAAAGGAGGCTGAAATGGAATCTACCAGGAAGATGTTCCTCCGAACCTACGATGATTTAGGAGAAATGTTAAAGCTACAGATGAATCTATACAATGTAATCGAAGGACAGTCTATCTTGCTTTGAAGAAACAAATGAAAAGGGGTTTTTCTTATGCTCTCATACCTTGAGCAAAATCTCTAATAGCTCTTCTCGGGTCTTAGAAGAAATTATCAAAAAAGAAGAAACTAGCGAAGTAAATTTCTATACAAAATCTTGGATAAGATTTTGGAGGATCTTCTTAAGATTTTGGTCAGGAACACCTTCAATTAGCTCGCGAAGGTTAACTCTTTCATCATTTCTAATCCATATTTTCTTGTTAAGAGATTCCTTAAGCTCCTTTAGTTTTCTTCTTGATAATGTTGGTTTTAAACCTCTAAGTGATAAGACAATTAGTGTAGGAGATTTTTCCTGAGCTAATAATTCTAGAGCTTGATTAATATCCACTTTTAAATATGGTGGCTTTTGAAATTTGCATAACCGAAGAAGACCACATGCTGCAATACGTAAAGTTGGATTTTTATCCTCAATGTATTTAGCAAGAAGAAGTTTACCAACGTTTCGCTCCACTAATATTTTTGCTTTTTGTGGGTTTCCTCTATAAATATTCCAGAGAAGCCACAGCATCTGCTCTAGTGAAGGAGTATTTTGAAAGACAAAAATCCATGTTTCGTCTCTAATTTTATTTACAAATTCTGAAAGAACATGGGGAGAGAACCAGAGTATATGAAAACTCAAAAATCGATTTACTGTATCGGCTTTGGTTTTTCCATCGGCTTCTGCTTGCTTATCTTCTGAGAGTAACAAAGTATTAAAATCAATTTCAACGAGTTTTTCTATTAATTGACTAGTTTTTAACGATTTCTCTCTAAAACGATGTGATCCGACTAGTTTCCAAAGAAGCAAGTTAAACTTGGATTTAAATTCTTTCCCTTCATATTTTGTACAGATATGCTCCTTAATCAAACCAGATTCTAATCCATCAACCTCTATGACAAAATTGAGGAGAGCAATTATTCTATAAAGCGATTCTTCTTTCCTTATTAAAGAAGGTAAATCACTTTGAAGTAATGCTTGTGTTAACTTAATTGGGGGATCAATCAATCCTAGATGAGCAAAACTCAGAAACAAGAGACGAACCCCATTTAACGTAGAGGATTCTATTATTTGTTTCCAATCTGAAATAGAGATTGAATCTATTAGAGTAGCTAGGAATTCTTTATCTAGAGATAATAGGTAGAGAGCGAGATGGATAGCAGTTGCAGTAAGTGATTTAATGTCCCTTCGCCATAAATCTCTGATTCTTTCATCTCTTATTAGTAGCTGCCATGTATCACGAGCTAAAACTTTATTCGTCCTACGGATAAGTCTATATAACTTTATCTGTCTGAGGAGACTTCTTTGCGATAACCACTCTACCAATTGTTCGGGTGATTGCACTAACAATGGAAGAAAAAAAGATTGGATATCTCCTCTAATCCCTGGTATTTCTTCTTTAGAAGCCCACAAGAGAATTTCCACCAGCGATGCTTTTTTCCCTAATGTAGCACCTCGATACAACTCTTTTATCGCTTTCAATATATCGTCCTGTGATATAAGGTAGGCTAGAATATCTTTCGATGAAAATTTTATATTATCTTCCACCGGAAAGTGAGATAATTTTCTTGCTTGGTATAATGCATTAATTAAGAAAAACCAATTCACGGGCTTAAAAAGTAAGTACTCTTTAAATTTGTGTTTCGTGTAACTCTCGACGTTAAATCTTTTCCTTTCTTTATATTTTAAAGTTCTTAAAATAACCCTCGCTAAATTTTCCTTTATTTCGAAAAAATCTACACCCTTATAGTTCTTAATCCTAACAATTCCTTCTCTCCTTAAACTATCCAGTACATCTCTAGCATCTTTACTTATGCTAAGAAGAGTAAATTCCACTTCTGGTTTAAGAATCTCAAATTGACAAAAGGTCGCAACATCTCGCAAAATATTCCTCCGTGAGATATCTTTAAGATTGATTTCCTTTCCATTCCAAACATAGTCAAGAACAATACGATCATCGACTTGAGTTAGCCTTAGATCTGGTTTCCCTTCTAGATTATCCTTCCATGCACGTAGAGAAAGTTTTACCCAAAAGAGATTCTCTTGCCATTTTTTTGCAACATCTTCTATTTCCTCTTTTGAAACTTTTAATCCTTCAATCCTGGCAAACTCCTCGATAATATTAGCAGCATGTTCTGTAGCTTTTTTACCAATTGGCAATGATATAATACAATCCTTCTCCTTAGCAAGCAAATAAAGCATATCATCATCTTCAAAGTCTCTCAGTAGGTATTTTCCTATTTTTCGTAAAGTAAAGAGAAACTTCGCATTTTTGGGATTAATTTTTCTAATACCTCTTATTAGTTCCTCAACTTCTTGAGGATTCTTATGACAATCTTCAATTATGTATATTCGATTCTTTTTAAGGTATATAATTTCATTTAGTGCTTTTTCGGAGGAAAAATTTTCATTTACAGTAGTAATCCACACTTCTACACCCTTGCTTTTATATCTGTAGCCTATTACATAACACAACCATGTCTTTCCACTATCTGCATTTCCCACCACTACACACATACCGTTTTTCTCAAGTTTGTCTTCTATCCCTTTATAAATATCCTCGTGGACTACAACTCGGCCAATAGTGAAGTATTCCCGTTTTACATTTTGATCCACTCTTAAGTCTTCAGTGGTCGGTTCATCGATATTAAGTCGAGTCCAACACCCTTTCGGCTTAAGTTCCAACTTATCAAATACTGACATTATTCTTTCCTCCTTACCATACTGGAAGCAATAGAAATCCAAGCATAAAACACCCAATTCCAATGACTATCATTGGTAACAAGATCTTTTTATACTCTTCTATCTTTGAGGAGAACATTTTAAATGAAGGTGCCCTAGCTCTTGAAGATTCTAGAATTACATTTATTACAGCAAATGTTACCGAAGAAACAAAAAAGAATATGACAGCTGTTTTCACAAGCGGTATAGATATTACTAATTTGTGAAAGGTTATTGTAAGACTCAACTCCTTCATTCGTGAAGAAAACACTAGACCGGTTGTAAGATTTACTGCAACGCCGACAAGAACCCCCGCTAGAATACCATAAAATGAAGGGGGTAACAAAACGAATAAAGACTTATATATTTTATCAGATAGCTTACGTAATTTCTGTTTTATCATCAAGGTATTCTGAAACACTTTATTTATCCACTTCATACCACTCCCTAAACCCATTCTTTTTCTGCTCATCAACACTCCCTATTTTAACTTTTAGCTCTTTACCTGGTTTCTCCTTCCTCAAACGAAACAAAACCTTTAGAGCAACCTGAATAACCTTCCTCTTAGCTAACTCATCACTGGTAATAATATACAAAATATCAGAGATCTCAAGGTTCTTCCTAATATTTTTCTCAATCTGCTCCTTAGGTGAACGATGCTCAATCTCAATCCTTAACTCTTCTCCATCCTTTACTGCAACCAAATCTGTATAACCTCTCCTACTCAGGTTAAGATCAGTATCAACCAAATCTTCTTTCCTTACTTTGTACCCTTCTGGTTCCAGCCACTCCTTAATTACCTCCAAAGCCACAGCTCTAGATAGTTTCCCTCCGCCACCAAGTTCATTGATTGCTCTATCAGATGGCATACCAAACTTCTCTGCAAAAGCGATCTCGCCCCACTCAGAAAGCCAGTAACAAAAACTTCTACCTCTTTTCACAAATTCAATTAGTCCTTTACCCTCTGGAGGAAGCTTTGAGAGCTCATAGAACTTCTTTTTAAACTCAGCATACTTTCTAGTTGAGGCACCCATTTTCTTTAACTGCTTGTTTCCTTCTTCAAAGATATCAGAAGCCAGAAAGTTACCAGTGCCAATAGCATAAAGCATTGCTTTCTCCAAGGCAGTCATTGAAGCAATGATTTCTTCTAAGGTTCTCACCTGGTTTTTCTCTCTTGATTCCACTATCTCCTGCAATGCTTCTTCTTTTAGCTCAGGTTTCTCCAAAACCTCTTTTTTTCTGAGATATCTTTCTGAAAACAATGTTTTCTCAACAATATCTTGATATCTTTCCTTTGGAATATCAAATTCTTCCCAGGCAGGTAAAACCTCAGGTGTTTGTAGGAGTAAAACTCCTCCTTCTATCTTGTGTTTGGCATAAAAGAATCTATTGGGAAGAGTTTGCAGCTCCTGGATATATCTCTCCCATTCCTCGGGATAAGAATAATAATCATAATCAATCAAAGAGGGAGATAGAAGA
>JAGGXC010000021.1 GCA_021163265.1 bacterium
GAGAAGGTTTTAAAATAGAAAAAATTGGAGATCCAAAAATAGAACAGAAAAAAGAGCTTATAGATGACACTAACGAACTCTACACACTTCTTGACGGTTGGGTCTGGAAACAGTATCTCCTTATTTCTGTACCTATAGAGATCGACTTCTCAGAGCTGATCGGTGAGGAAAATGAAGTGGAATAGAAATTGTAGTTTTGTTTCAAAGCTTGCAGATCCGTTAATTAGAAAAAATTTAATCTATTTGAATGTACATAATTCTCTCCTGCATGAAGTTAAAAAAACCGAGATCTGTTATCCTTTGAAAAAAAGAGATCATATCTTTTCAACAGAAACGAAAATAGGGAAGAGAATCGCAGATATAGTTGATTGGACAGATGCCACAATAATAGAAATTCAACATACCGAACCAGATGAAAGTATTCGAAAAAAAGAAGAATATTTTGAGAGTTTAGGTTTTGATTTTTTAAGATATAAGGTGATATGATGAATGATAATAAAGAAGAAATAATATATTGTAAACTTACCAAAACATATTGCGATAAATATATATGTACTCATTATTGTGTCCACTGTAAAAATGGAAAATGTAAATATATGGCAAAAGATCATAAGGTGAAAAAATGAAAAAAGAAAGTGGATGTAATAAAGAAGAGTTAGAAGATTTAATAAAGAGCGGATTACCAAATGTGGCGATCTTCTTAGCAGCTATGGACTGCAAACCTATTCCTGATCGATATTATATAGCTGCGATGAAAGCTCGAGGTGAATCACCTCATCCAATGTGCCGATGTTATTGGGATGAGGAGGAATTGATCAAGATGAGTAAAGATTTAAATAGAAAAGGGAGAGGAAAATGAAGGAAAATGAGGTATATATAGTAGAAACAGAATGTACAGGAGGAAGTTATTTTGAACTGTTTAGAACTAAAGAGGAGTTAGATAGATGGATTAGAACTCGTGAGGAAATATCCGAAAAATATGGAAATGTTGATCCTATATCACATGTTTATATCGCAAGAGAGGTGAAATTCGAAATAAAAACTAAAGAAGTTCCCATTACAAAAAAAGTAGCTTATATTGTGGTGAAAGAATAGATCAAGGGTGATTTAGATAGGTAAACAATGGTTGTGTAGTATTTGTGGAGTTCCTTTGAAGAGGTATGATAAATATGTAAAGCTAAATGATGGAAGCTATATATGTTCTGGATGTACAATAAGAGCGGTAAAGTTCTACAGAATGTGGAGGAGAGAAGGTGGATTAGGTATGTTAATTACAATCAACCGTATAAAAAAGGAATATGAAAAATTAGAAAAATTTGTTGAAAAAATGATAGAAAATGAGGGAGGAAAATGAATTTTGGAATAGGTCTTTTTTGTGAAGGAGAAAATTGGAGAGAGCAAACAATCTGTTCGTATCGTGGATTTGATAATAGTTTAAAGGCGAGACTACTAAAAACAGAGGTGAAAAAATGATTAAGAAAAAAATAATAGAAGGAAAGTTTAAAGAAGAATTTTTAGAAGAGGAGGGACTTTTTTACTATTGTTTTATCCATAAAAATGAGAGAATAGACATAGAAGACTTGTTTAAAGAATTTAAAAACAAAAAAATAAGAATAACAATAGAGGAGGTTGAGGAATGAAAAATATCTTAGAAATAGGAGATTTTATCTTTGTGGAATTCAGATGGGATAAAAAATTAGGACTGTTCAAAAAATGCAGTGATCATATATTAGATCTAATAGAAAGCAACGAAATACCAGAAGAAATAATCAAACACATGAAAAAATACAATGCAATTTCAGGATATTATATGGGACTCACAGATCAGGAGAAACTACTTGGAATAGGATTCACAAATGATCCTGAAAGTAGTGTGATCAGATTTTATCCTCTTAAGGATATTAAATCAATTACAAGATTTAGGCAAGTATCTGAAAATACCGATTCAGTTCTTAAAGATATAATAAAAAAAGTAAATGATGAATATATAAGGTGATCGGAATTGGAAATTAAGAAAATAGACATAAATCTTCTCAAACCGAACAATTACAACCCAAATAAGATTGAAAATGGTAAATTAAAGTGTTTAAGAGATAAAATAATAAAAGATGGCTATTTACAACCGATCTTAGTTCGAAAGAAAGATGATTACTATGAGATTATAGACGGTTATCACAGATGGCTCTGCTGCAAGGAGGCTGGATACACAGAGATCGAATGTGTAATTGTAGATGTGAATGATCGTAATGCGAAACTTCTTACTCTCGCCATGAACAACCTCAGAGGCTCTCCAGAAGAAGATCTGCTCAAAAAAGTAATAGAAGACTTGGAAAATGACATGGATTTAACTGAGATCTGTTTAGAAACTGGCTTTTCAAAAAAAGAATTAGAAAAACTATTTAAAACAGAAGAAATAAAAGAAATAGAAGTTAACCCCACATATGAAGTAGTAATCACTTGTAAAGATGAAATAGAGCAAATGGAAGTCTTTGAAAAACTAAAAGCAGAGGGATATAATTGCCGAGTTTTAATATTGTGAAAAAATTTCAGCCTGAAGAGACCTATAAGGTATCTGCAGTCAGATCTCTTTTTGATCTCTATTCAAAAGAGGTAAAAATAGAATTAAAAGGTTCATTAGATATTGAAAATAAAAAGTGGAACATAGGTCTTATTGTAGGAAGTTCAGGGACGGGAAAAACGACATTAGCAAAAGAACTCTTTGGTGAGTATTATATTAGAAATTTTCAATATTCAAAAAAATCAATAATAGATGACATGCCCGGATCAAATATAAAAGAAATAACAAGAGTTTTTACAAGTGTTGGATTTTCTTCACCACCATCATGGTTAAAACCATATTCCATCCTGAGTACAGGAGAGAAAATGAGAGTAGACTTGGCGAGAGCTATACTATCTGAAAAAGAACTCATAGTTTTTGACGAATTTACAAGCGTTGTTGATAGACAGGTAGCACGAGTAACTTCCTATGCAATTTCAAAGGCAATAAGAAAGTTAAATAAGAAATTTATTGCTATTTCATGTCATAGAGATATAATAGATTGGTTAGAACCAGATTGGATATATGACACCGATCAAAAAGAATTTTTTTTTTCACAGAAGAAACAAAACCAAAAAGACCAGAGATCAAAGGAGAAATATGGCAGTTACCAAGAAAAGAGGGTATTAAAATGTGGGAAATATTTAGAAA
>JAGGXC010000014.1 GCA_021163265.1 bacterium
GCTTGATTTATCAGATTTTAAAATTTCTTGTTTTTGATGTGTAAATGAGGTTTGGTAAAATAATGTCAAAGATTGTAATAATTTTCTATCCGGGATCCTATAGAACACTTTGAAGCGTAAATTCGAGCTTTTTGCTCTTTAGGTGAGGGTTCTGAAGTAGAAAATTCAAAAGTTGCCGTTTTTTTGTTTATTTCAGAACTTTTAAAGATTTCCAAAGCTTTTGGTAAGATTCAGCACTATATTTGTAGTAATATAGAGGTTTTTATCAGTATTTATATATCGCTGAATTTTTTATTGATTTCTGTTGTACACTTTTTGGCTTTTTAGTAATTCATTTCTAGGGAATTATTGTCTTTTCTTTACTGATAATTTCTTTTTGGGTTTATTGAAAAAGAGATCTTAACATTGACATTTTGGAGAGCTAAAAATAAAATAGATATATAGATAAAGAGAAAATTCAGAAATACCAGTCTTTTTTAACTAACTAGTACTAGAAATAAAAAATAACAGAAAAAAACTAAATTCATTTCCATTATGTTAAAGAAAATTTTTGTAATTTTGTTTTTAATCTTTGTTTTACCGCCTTTTTGTTTTGGGGCGGTTCGTTATATTATTCCGGAGAAAACTGAAATTTCAGAGGAAAAGAAGGCTGAGATTTTAGCTCAGGAACCTAAAGAATTATCTGCTCTTTCAGAAGATATTAAAAAGACGATTCCTCAAAAAGACCTTTTGGAACTGTATTGCTTGGAAACAAAAGCAAGAGCAGGAGAGTTTTTCTCAGCTTTATTTGCTGTGGAAAGTGTTCTCACTCCGGTAAGTAATGATTTAAAATCGATTGGAATTGAAGCTGAGATTCCAGATATTCATGCTTATACAAGCGAAGCTTTCGATAGATTAGAAGCTGTTTGTTCGGCTAATAATCTTGACGAAGCTCAGGCAGCAACCAGGGATCTTAGATCTTTTGGAGAAAAGGTGAGGAAAGAATTAATGGATTTAAAATATAATCTTGCCAGGAGATTAAAGGCAAAAGGAGAGGAGTTTAGAAAAGAGATGGAAGAAAAAGTAAGAAAGAAAGTGGAAGAATGGGTTCAAGGAGAAAAAGCTGAGATTGAAGAAGAATTAAATAATTTAGCGAATCAATTGGCAGAGCAAGCAAAAAATAATTTAGTCCAGGAGATGCAAAAGATGCAATTTTCAGATGAAGCCGCAGCTCAAACATATGTTCAATCAAGGATAGAGCAAATTAGAGCTGAAATTACAGCAAAAATCAATCAATTAGCTGAAGAAAAAAGGAAGAGATTAGAAGAAGAAGCTAATAAAAAAGTAGAAGAATTATTGGGAGGCGATCCTGAGAAGTTCAAAAATATTGCCCAGAGAATGGAAAATATTGAAGAGGAAATAGAAAAATTGAAGACTCAAAAAAGCAAAGAATACCAACAATACCAGATTCAGGCAGCTCAAAAGAGAAAAGAGTTAATTCTAATGATAATTGATAAAAAGATTGAAGAAGGAAGGCAAAAATTAGAGGAAAAGAACAAAATGATAAAAGAAAAAGGGTTGCCTGTTCCTGATTTAGATGATTATATTTCTCTTCTAGAGCAAGACAAAGAGCAGCTAATTAAAAAAATTGACCAGGCAATCGCCGATAATAGATTTGATTCTATAAATCTTATTGTTTATGAAATGCAAGAAAGTTGGAAGAAACGAGTTCAGGCTATTAACCGTGAATATCTTAAGAGTTACCCCCCAAAAGCTATTTGTGGTATTACTCTTCAACAAATAGAATCTTACGATAAACCAGAGGCAAAAACTAAATACGCGATCCAAAGAATTAATCTGGCGTTAGATAGGGATATTAGTTGGGCAAAAGGAAAATGTCAATCTTTGAATTTGCCGTCTGATGATCCAGTTTGTCAAAGAGTAGGGAAATTAGAAAAGGAGTTATTAGAAGCCAAAATAAAAGCAGAAGATTTTCTTTCTCAAATTAGAACGGTAAAAGAAAAATGCTCAAAAGTAACAGATTCTACAAAAATTGAAGAGATAATGGATGATTTAATTAGTTTTAGAGACAAGGGAAAAATTTATCAAAAAGAAATGGAAGCTCTAAAAGCAAAATGGGAAAAGGATGTTAAGGAAATTTACGACATTATTAAGAAAAATCCTAAAAAATATAAACTATGAAGACAAAAATTATTATTTTGTTAATAATTTTGATTTTAATTGGAGGAGGATTATTTTTCCTTTTGAGAAAAGAAAGGATGCCTGAAATTGTTAGTTTTTCAGATCTTGAAATCCCTTCTGTTTCTCTTACTTCTGATGTAGAAATTGGAGAATTAAATTTAGATGAATTAAACATTGGAGTCTCTTTACCGTCAGATTTGTTTTCGAACATTTCAGTGGGTACCGATATAGGAAAGTACGAAGGAAAAATAGATATCGGAATGCCAACTATTTCTTTTGATCCTCATTCTTTATTAGAGTCTTTGAAAGGAAGCTCTCAAACTCCTTCTGGGCCACAGATAAACGAGCAGATCTGTCTTCAATTTAAGAGTGCGCCTTCCTGTTCCTTTGTTCCTGAGGCATACCGGGAATTGTGTGAAAAATGCAAAGCAGAGGGATATTAATTTTTAAGTTCCTATTATTCCTCTTTCTATATTTTGGCTGAAAATTAGAATTAACGCATTAGAGAATTTTTGTGTTTTCTTTTTACGTTCTCTCGCAGGAGAAGCGGAACGAAAAGAAGGCCGGCAAAAATTCTCTGAAGGCAGGCGGGGCGAAGCCCCCGCCTGCTGATTTCTCAGTTTTTAAATTTCTCTCTTTGGATTTATGAATTAAGTTTGGTAAAATAATGTCAAAAGTTTGGAGTGCTTTTATCCGGAGCATAGCACTTAAAAACGCCCGTTGGGCGATTTTTTGGTATAATTAGATAATTTTTGGTATAATTAGATAATTAGATAATTAGATAATTAGATAATATGAAACAGTCAACTAAGCGATTTCTAAAACCGAATAAGAAAAAGATAGCGATTTTTGTAGTTATTATAGTAATAGCTTATTTATCAACCTTTTTTTTGCCTGGAGCTGGAGATAAACCTAAAATAGGAAGTTCGTTTTTTACCGGACTATTTATTGTTTTAACACTCCCCTTATTTATTTCAGATTTCTCTGCAGGGATTTTGGGTCCACTCTCGCTATCATTTTTAATACCGATATCTCTATTTTTCATTTTAATTTATCTATATTTTTTATCTTGTTTGATGTATCTTTTTTTTAATGGTTTATTAAAGAAAGGAGAGGGTGGAAGATATACCATCGTTATTCTAACTCTGATTATATTGTGTGTTTTGATTATTTCTATTTATATTGATAAGGTAAATAGAGATAATTGGATGCCGTCAGGAGTGGATGCAAAAAGAATATCAGATATTAGACAGATAAGTTTAGCAATGGAAAAAGTTTATGATAACGAAGGGCGATATCCTGAAATTACAACAACTACTAATGGAAGAATAGACATTGAGATTATTGGGCATCTAGATCCTGTTCCCAGAGATATAGGGTATGGAACTGTTGTTGGCTGTAATGATATCAAAGATGCTCCTTATAGAGGATTTAATAATACTTCTGATAGAAGTAAGTATTGCATTTATGCTTGTTTAGAAAAGGGGGGATTCTTTGCTGCCAGTCATAAGGGGATTAAATTATTAAAAAAAGAACCCAACAGCTTAGATTGCTGGTAGTAAAAAAGAGTTCTTGAAATCCTTGCTTTGTTTGCAGGTATGCCAGCAAAAGTCAGATTTTTGCCAGTTCCTCTTCTTAGCAAGATGGTATCAAGATGTCAGCGTGGAAAAAGGTTTGGATTTTGCTCGATAAGTGTAGCATTTAGAACGGTTACTAATTTGAAACATCTTTCATGGTGCTTCAAGAGTGAATATAAGTTTTTTATTTTTATTGTTGGGTTTCCTTATATTTGACAATTGCTTTAATAAATGTTATCTTCTTAGAAGTGGGTGATATCCTCCACATCTATGAATTTTCGTCCTTCCTCCACTTAAGGACTTTTGATGGATTCTGTGGAGAACACCAGACACTGTATAAATATGGCGATATTCTATATCGCTCTTTTTCATTTGCTTGAAAGGGGAATCAATTAAAATTTTTACTAATGTCTTTTTTTCGATTTTTTAATTAAACCTTGTAAGTTGATGTTAAAACTTTGCGATTCTTTGGTAGAATGAAATAAAAAACTGTTTAGGGATTTAGTGATACTACAAAAAATGAATAGATTCAAAAAAATTAAGCAAGTCATTAGGATATTTTTTCTTATAAGTATCATTGTTGTTGGGATGTCTTTCTTTGAGAAGAACAAACTCCCTTCCCAAAAAGAAATTCTTGAGCAGTTATATCAAGATCCTGTTCAAACAGAAACAAGTATAGCACCTTTTGAAAGAGAAGTAGGAGGTATTATATACAAAATTACTCCTCTCTATAATTATGAACTCTATGGCTTGATTGTTTCTACCCATAGTAGTAGAAGTATTGCTGCTTATTATCATAATAAATATGAAGATTTTATAAATATTAAAGATATATGTGTAGTCTGGGGCGAGAATATCAGAAGGGAAACATATAGGTTGTCGAAGTTCAAAAGCGGCCCCTTTACTTGTTATGTTAAGAGGAAGGGTTTTTTTGATAATAGCTCTTTTTCTAATAATCATCTTTTAACTGAGAACAAAGAGATAGCAAAAAAAATATCAAAAGCAGAAAAAGGAGATCAAGTTTATTTGAAAGGATATTTGGTTGAATATTCTCGCAAAAATGGTTTTACACGGAGAAGTAGTACCATAAGAACCGATAGAGGGTGCGAGGTGATTTACGTTACAAATTTCCAAATTCTAAAAAGAGCAAATCCTTATTGGCATATTGCATATACTACTTCTAAATATTTAACTGTGATCTTTTTAATGGTTTTGTTTGTAATCTTTTTTATAGAGATTGGAAGACCAGTTACAACATAGATTATTTATTTCTGAAGCTTACTCCCAAAAGATCTTGTCTTTGAAAGTCATTAATAGTTATTTTTAGATTATGAAGAAATTTCTAATTTAAAACTGGCTTCGTTACTTACTGTAAACACAATTTTTGCTCATTGGCTATTTAAATCTATTATTAACGACTTGATTCGAGCATCAGTAGAAAGAAAAGAAAAAGGAGAGATGCCAGAAACTCTTCTAAGAAAGAGCTGAGTCTATACCTCAGTTTTTTTTATTGGATTTTTTGGAGTTCTTTTTAGATTTTTTAAAAGCGTCTGTTGTTTAAGTCTTTTATGTTTTGGATTGCAAAGGAATATAAAAGTCGTCATTTTGGCGATTTCTTGCTAGAATATAAAATGAATATGAAGTTTAATAGTTTTCTTGCTAAGATTTTGTTGGCAGTGATAACTCTGAATTTGGATTTGATCTTTTTCAGGCAGAGCTATTTTATAAAACAGCATGGGGAATTATATTTATTTTAGCAGTATTGAGATTAATTGAGCAGGTCCTTAGTTGAATTAATTTTCTTTTTTTGGAGTTTTCCGTTAAGGTAAGACAATATGAGAAAATCAAATATTACTGTCTTAACAGTGATTTTGCTTTCCTTTATTTTAGGTGTTTGCTTTTATCCTCAAATGCCGGACAAAATGGTATCTCACTGGAATTTTCAAGGAGAACCTGACGGTTATATGTCTAAATTCTGGGCTCTATTTTTAATGCCCTTTGTTTCTCTTGGTTTGTTTTTGCTTTTTATGGTAATTCCGAGGATAGATCCTCTGAAAGCCAATATTGAAAAGTTCAGGAAATATTTTGAAAGCCTGATAATTCTAGTAATACTATTTCTTTTTTATATTTATCTCTTGTCTATTTTTTGGAATCTTGGATTGCGGTTTGATATGAGAAGAGTTATAGCGCCTGCCTTAGGAGTAGTTTTCTATTACTGCGGAATTCTAATAGAAAATACTAAGAGAAATTGGTGTATTGGAATCCGCACTCCTTGGACCTTAAGTAGCGACAAGGTATGGGAGAAAACGCATAAACTTGGTGGGAGATTATTTAAATTTGCAGGGATGGTTTCTTTTTTAGGAATTGTTCTTCCTCAATATACCCTCTTCTTTGTTTTGGTTCCAATAATTCTGATAGTAATCTGTACAGTAGTTTATTCTTATTTTGAATATCGGATTAGCGAGTAAAATTCTATGTTAATAGAAAGAGCCATTTTTTATGGCTCTTTTTAATATATTTTTTGTCCTCGATATCTGAAGGTACTTTTCAAAAGAGGTATCTTTCCTTTTATCTCTTGCCATAAATTCAACTTATCTATAATAATAAAAAGACTTCTTTTTACCCCTTCTTCGCCAGTAAAACACATTTTTGCTATTTCTTTTACCGAGATACTTTCTCTATTTATACAAAAGCCAAGATATATACATCCGGCAGCGAGGGTGGTTGATCGAGATAATGTTCTGATAGATTTTTCTTCTACGATCTTTCTTGACAATTCTATGGCGTACCGAGAAGCCTCAGAGTTTACTTTGTTCTTGCTACAGAAATATCTGACAAGTATAGGAAGTTTACTATAAGCCGAAAGGATCTCTTTATGAGTTTCTTTCTTGATTAACCGGTAAAGCCTTGCAATTCTTCGAGGAGAAACCGGGGAAATACAATAATGGTTTCCGTGAATTACAACATCGGTAGCATACTTTCCTTTCTTGCATTTTCTTTTAGGATATTTCTTCAATATTTCTGAGACAATCTGATTAAATATTCGTGGCGATATAGGAGGAGTTTTTGGGTTTTCTTGAATTGCGTAGAAAACGGCTCCCCATAATACAACAGAGATAGGACGCCCTCGGTATAATCTTTGTTTGCAAAACTCGTCAAATAACTCTATGCTTCTGTCTATGACTTCTAAATCTGTTTCTAAGTCCATTACTATTTCTGAAAGAACTTGCCGGAGTTCTACTCCGTTTTTATTCATTCTTTATCCTCCTCTGTTTACTTTTACAATGAGAGAAAGAATTTGTAAAGAGAGTGGCAAAGATATGAAATTTCGTTTGCTTTTGTTAGAATAATTCATATGGAGAAGAAAAAAATAATCTTATTTTTTTTCATTGGATTCATTGCTTTGACAGTTCTATTAGTTTTTTGGGAGTGGAGAATTTTTGAAAAGAAAAAACCGGAAGCTGAGGTATGTTTTAAGGACCATTGTTTTTCTGTAGATTTAGCTGTAACTCCAGAGGAACGGTTAAAAGGATTAGCATACAAGAACAAGCTGAATATTGAAGAGGGTATGTTTTTTGTTTTTGACAGAGAAGATATTTATTCTTTTTGGATGAAGAATACTTTGATTCCTTTGGATATAATATGGATCAATAGCGATCAAAAGATAGTGTATATTAAAGAAAATGCCCCACCATGTTTAAAAGATAATTGTTCTCTTATTACGCCAGATCAAAAGGCAAAATATGTTCTAGAGATTAGTGCTGGAATTGTAAAAAAGCTTGGATTGAAGGTTGGTGATAAAGCAACTATAAAAATATTCCGGCCCTTTCATTTTAGTTATTGACAATCGATGATTGTTGGTGTATAACTAAACTGCTTTAGTTTAAGCCTAGGAGAATATAATGAAGTTTTAAAAATAAAAAAGGAGGAAAAAGAATGAATGAAAATAATGATGAAGATAATGTAGATGATGTGATAAATGCGATTAGAGAATTAAATAGGTTATACAGGCAATTAAATCCCGATGGCAATCTTCTTCAGGAAATTGGAGAAACGGTAGGTCTGGTGCGAGGATTTGTTTTTGTCAAAAAGAGACGGGGTATTAGGTACGATAAATACAGTTGGTTCTGGGGCTTGGATTTTTTTGATGGGAAAAGGTGGCTTACTATTCTTTTTCCTTGGGCAACAGAATCAAACGATGAATTAGATCGTTCTATCATAGTGCTTACAGAAGCTCCGTTAGAAGATGTATGCAGTATATTAAAAGGTCTTATTATAGTATTCAGAAGATATATCAAGAAAGAGAATATAGAGTAACTATTGTTACTCTTTTTTATTTTGTATAATGATTTAATAACATATGTGGCTGGAGAAGTTTATCATAGAAAATCTTTCTTTAATTCCATTGATTCTTTTAGGTATCCTCTCTTTTATATTTTTCATAGTATTTTTCTTTAGAAAAATCCTTCCATCCAAAGAAAAAATAGAGGAGAGAATTTATCAACAAGCTAATGAGTGGGAAGAATTTCTTGATTCGCTTTCTGATGAAGAAAGAAAAGACTTTTTGTTAAATGATTCAAGAGCTGATGTTGTTTGGGAAGTCTGTAAAGTCTGTAAAATTGATGCATCTGAGGATGAGGAGCTTGCCGATAAGATTTTTTCTCTTTCAAATAAAAGGATTGCAGAAATAATAGCAAGAAGGCTGGTGACAGGATATGTTTTGCATAAAAGGTTTTGGGGACCGCTATTTCTTATAGTAATGCCTTTGTGGTTTTTGTTTTTCTATATTTTCTTTCGTTGGATTCAACTTCTTGTTTTGAATATAGGAGATGCGAGATATATTTTTGTAGAAGGATGGGGGGCTTTTGCTTCTCCTATAATTTTCTTTGCTCTCCTTTTTGGAGGAGGTGTAATGGAGTTTTTTGTAGGCAAAAGTTTTGTATCTCGTCATTTTGGAAAAAGCTATTATCATAGATTATATCTTGGGGGAAGAAGGAACGCTTTTCTTCTTATGGCAATCGCTGGATTGTTTATAGTTCCAATAATCGTTCTTTGTATATTTCATTATATTAAAATAGCAGAAAGTGGTATTTACTACAGCAAATGGCTTTCTTTAAAAGAAGATTATTATCAGTGGGATGATATTTCAAAAATTTATGAAGAAAAATCAAGGCTTCTTAAAACCAACAAATATATTTTTTATAAAAATAGATTTGTTATTATCTTTATAAAAGATGGAACTAGGATAGAATTTGATCCTCATCTCAATATAGATGAGCTCTACGGTAGAAGAGAAAAAGCTATTGATTTTGTAATAGCAAAAAGTGGCGTGGAGTTAGAAGAAAAGATTTATAATGCCCGTACCAAAGAATACACTGATTTTAAAAACCTTGACATTCTAAGGAAAAAATGATATTGATAGAGCATTGTAGTTCTTTTTTGTTGAAAAAGGAGGTGGATAATGCCAAATATAGAGATACATGGATTGAAAGACAAAGAAGCAAGTGTAGTAGCTAAGAAAATATGGAAGCTCTTTAAGAAAGAACCTGAAGCAGACAAAATATTGATTACGATTTGCAGAGATAGAGTTATAAACTGTAAAGGTGTATGTCAGCCATATTTAAAGATTATCGCAGATAATTTTGCAAGACATATCTTAGAAAAGATTACTAGTGCAGGAATATGGCAACATGATTTGGTTATTGAGTATATAAAGCCTGGATTGGAAGAAAAGATTGTTTCTAATAAAACAAGAAGAAGATATCTATCAGAATATATTGATGACAATTAAAGGTTGGATTGAAAGACTAATAGATACTTTTTGAGATGATTGAGGTTTTCCTCAATCTTTTTTTTGTTTCTTGTTCTTTTTTTATTTTCTTTCTAAAATATGATTAAGTTCTTTTACAATGAAGAAAGGTGGGGAAAGTATGGATGTTAAGTATGATAGAAAGATATGGTTTTTAGTCCAAGAAGGAATTTTTCTTAGGTTAGAATCAGATGTTAATAAAGGATTAGTATCTCTTTATGATGAAGAGGGAAACCTAATAATAAGGAGAAGACTTTCCAAGATTAATATAATTCGACTGGAAGGACAACTCAAGAATATGATGGAAAATCAACACTTAGGCAATTCATTTAGAAAGGGAAATGATTATTCTTTATAGATAAAGGAAGCTTTTTGCTTCCTTTTTTTTGGAGATTTTTTTATAATTAAAAAGGATGTATAAAAAGGTCGGACAAGAAACAAATACAATCTTAGTTATGAAAAAAGTATTAGGGGCTTTTGTAGTTATCTCTTTTATTTTCTCTTTCTTGCCTGCAGGTGCAATAAATGATTCATCTGTTATAAAAAAAGTTATTCCAAAAGAAACAAATATAAGTCCAGAAAAATCAGAACTATTTTCTCAAGATTATAAAGAGCCAATAAAAAAGGTATGGAGCGAGGATGAAGATGGATATGAGCAGGAGGAAGAAATAGAGAAAAAAGAAGAACTCATTAACAAAAGTATCATAAAAAATATAAATGTAAAAGAAATAACCTCGCTGAAAAAGATTTCTCAGTGTGTAGTAGATAATAGGTTGTTAGAGAAAGTAGATGAAATTACAAGAGAAATCAAAAAAGCCAAAGAAGAAGGTGAGCAAGATATAGTTGAATCTCTTTATCAAGAATTGGAAGAAGTGAAGAAAGAAATTGAGAAAAAGAAAGCAGAATGTGCTCGTCTTACGGAAAAAGGGCAGCAGCAAAAGCCCATTGAGAAATTATCTTTGCCGTTTGATCCATGTGAGGAGATTAAGAAAATAGAAGAAAAAGAAGAGTATTATAAAAAATTACTTTCTTTGTCTGCCGAAGAACTTAGAGCTAAAGGATATCTTTCCGAAGAGGAAATTAATAAGATTCTGAGTGAATTGAATAAAAAATATGAAGAGTTGAAAAAAGCATGCTCTAATCCCACCGGAGCAATAGTTTCGCCTATTATAATAAAGCCAGTGGTTCCTTCCGAAGCTGATGAGATAGTTTCTTATTATAAAGAAAAGATGAATGAGATTATCTCTCAGGAGATGGGCTCCGAGGCTCAGATAGAGTCGCTTACGAATTTAAGAAGCGAAATAGACGAAATGATAAGAGAATTAATGCGACAGAAATCAAAAGTAGAATATTCTCATATTAGTCCTGTAGTGAAAGAAATTTCTCTCGAACCTGGAAATATTTCTGCAGGCAAAGTAGATCTTAAAGTTACAACAAGAAAAAAGATAGAGGTCCCATTTAAAGGAAAGAAAGTAGCGGTAAAAGTAGACAAAAAAAGCGTGAAACTTGAAGAGAATGGGATTCAGGCTTTTGTTTCTTCTGCTGTTAAAATTCAAGAAGGGAAATTAATAGTGGGAGATAAAGAAATAAAAATAACTCCAGAGGAAGTAATTAACAAAACTAAAGTATCACCTTTTGCTTCTGTGGAAGTTATGATACAAGAAAATAAACCAGTATATAGGTTGAAAGAAGTTGAAAACAAAAGAATTCTGGGGTTAATTCCAGTTACTTTCTCAAGAGAGGTAATTGTAGATGCTTCTGATTCCGCAGGGAAGATAATAGAAGATAATAAGCCATGGTGGAGTTTTCTTGCTTTCTGATAATTGTCGCACAGAAGGAGCGCTTTATCAGCGCTCCTTCTGTGGTTTTAAGAAGATAAATTATAATTTATCTAATGAGCAGATATTTCAAAGCAATTATTACAGTTTTTTTAATAGGCTTACTTGTGCTGGGTAATATTCTTTTTTATTCTCAGGAGATAAGAGTCGCTTTGACTATTGGAGTTTTTGGGATAATATTCGCTCTTCTTTTTTTGGGTAAAAAATCATTGAGGGGATTTGAAGATATTTCTCCTTCGTTGTTTAAAGAGGTAAGAAAAAGAGTTGAAAATGAAGAAATAGACCCTCATATTTATTTGAAGCTACTGGAAAGAAAAATTACTTCTTACGAGAAGGAGATAGCAGAGTTAGAAGAGAAGAATTTACCTATTCCCTCCGATATAGAAGAGCAACTTTCTCTATCAAAAGAAGAATTAGACTGGTTAAAAAGTCGTTTTAAATTAAATAAATAATTTTTTAAATTATGAATGAAGAGATCTTAGAAAAGCTTAAAGAGCAAGATAAGAAACTGGATGCAATATATCACTCAGTAGAGAAAACAAGGAGATATTTTCTTTGGACTTTTATTATTACGATAGCAATGATTATTCTGCCTCTGATTGGTCTTATTATATTACTTCCTCGTGTTCTTGATATCTATACCGGTCTTTTAGGAATGTGATCAGGGACAAATATTTTTTTTATTAAAGATATTTTTTCTTCTATGGATCTAAAGGAAGTTATTAAAGAACTCAAAAAGAATTCCAACCTTCGGGATAAAGAGGGAATGGTAAAGTTCGGCATTAATCCGAAGTATGCCTTAGGTGTTCGTGTGCCTATATTGAGGAAATTAGCAAAAATGATCGGTACTGATCATAAATTAGCAGGAGATCTATGGAATACTAAGATTCATGAAGCAAGAATCTTGGCAAGTATGATCGAAGATGTTGATAAAGTGACAGAAAAACAAATGGATTTATGGGTAGAAGAGTTTAACTCATGGGATTTATGCGATCAGTGTTGTATGAATCTTTTCTGGAAGACATCCTTTGCTTTTAAGAAAGCAATTGAATGGAGTGGGAGACAAAAAGAATTTGTTAAACGAGCAGGGTTTGCTTTAATGGCAGTATTGGCATGGAAGGACAAAGGAAGAGCTAATAGAGATTTTTTGGTATTTTTGAAAGTTATTGAAAAACAAGCCGATGATAATCGAAACTTTGTTAAGAAAGCGATAAATTGGGCACTGAGACAGATTGGAAAGAGGAATAAATATCTACAAAAAGAAGCGATAAAAGTTGCTAAAAGAATTCAAAAACTAAATTCCAAAAGCGCAAAATGGATTGGCTCAGACGCGTTGCGGGAATTGTCTGGAAACCGATCATAGAGATCGGTTCTGATATTGACAAAATTTTTTAAATATACTATTTTAAAATAGTTCTTTGGAGGTGATAAAATCTACGAAGATACACTTCAACCTCGAGAGAGAAGATGCGATCATTGTGGTAAGATTTCGCATCCTATTTCGGAATGTTGTCATGCTTCTGTTATGAGAGTTCAAAACGAAGATGGAACACGTGTAGCGTATATATGCAATAATTGTGGTAGAACTACCTCTTTGATATGTGCCCGTTGTTGGGAGCCTTGGATAGATTGGTATCCTTAAATTAGTGAGCAATAATATTTAAATATATACCTTCTAAATGAAGGTATTTTTAATCTAGATATCGAGCAGTCCAGGTTTTTGATTTTTTTAATTCTTCCAGCGTTCCCTCAAAGATAATTCTTCCTCCTTTTTTTCCACCTCCGGGTCCTAATTCTATAATCCAATCTGCTTCTTTGATTACATCGGGATTGTGTTCGATTATTATAATTGTCGCGCCTTTTTCCTGAAGTTTTCTAAAGATTCTCAGGAGTTTTTTTATGTCATCAAAATGGAGTCCTACTGTTGGTTCGTCTAAAATATAAATTGTTTTCCCTCGCATTTTACCTGATAGTTCTTTTGCTAACTTTATTCGTTGGGCTTCTCCTCCTGAAAGAGTAGGAGCGGGTTGGCCCAATTTTATATATCCCAAACCAATCTCTTTTAATAATTGAAGTTTTTGCTGAATAGGATAAATATGTCTAAAGAATTTCTCAGCTTCTTCAACACTCATCTCTAAAACATCAGCAATACTTTTTCCTTGGTATTTCACTTCTAGGATTTCGGGAGCATATCTTTTTCCTTTACATACTTCACACTCTACATAAATATCTGGCAGGAAATACATCTCAATTTTTTTATATCCTTCTCCCTGGCATGCGTGGCATCTTCCGGCGGGAGTGTTGAAACTAAAATGAGAGGGAGTAAAACCTCTTATTTTTGCTTCTCGACTGCGGGCGAATATTTCTCTTATAGGTCCGAATACTCCTGTATAGGTAACCGGATTAGATCGTGGCGTTCTGCCAATAGGAGATTGATCAACAATTATTGCTTTGCTAATTTTTTCGATTCCTTCTATTTTTTTATATTTTCCAGGAATTACTCTTGCATAATGAAGACTTGAAGTTAAAATTTTTGCTAAAGTTTCAATAATTAAAGTACTCTTTCCTGAACCCGACACACCCACTATGCATATAAGATTCCCAAGAGGGATTTTCAGATCTATGTTTTTTAGATTGAACTGGCTTGCTCCTCTAAGAATGAGAAGATCTTTAGAGACTTCTTTTTTCCCAAAGCCAGAAATTACTTTAAGTTTGCCAGAGACATATTTTCCAGTAATTGTTTTTGATTTCTTTAATTTCTCAAAAGTTCCTTCAAAAACCACTCTCCCTCCGTGCTTGCCTGCACCAGGACCAATTTCAATAATCCAATCTGCTTGCTTTAGAATTCTCAAATCATGCTCCACTACAATTATGGTGTTTTTCATATCTCTTAGCTGTTTTAGAGAATCAATCAATCGTTGAATGTCTCTTTGATGAAGTCCGACAGTAGGTTCATCTAATACATAAACTACACCTGAAAGCCCTGAACCAAGCTGGCAGGCAAGTCTTATTCGCTGATTTTCTCCCACAGAGAGAGATTTTACTTCTCTGTTTTGGGCTATGTAATCAAGTCCTACATTTTTTAGAAATTCGTATCTTCTGAGCAATTCTTTTATGATGGGAGTGGCAATTTTCTTGTCTGTTCCGCTTATTTTTTTGATTAGTTTTCTGAAGAAAGTAATAGATTCACTTACTGATAAGTTTGCAATTTGGGCAATATTTTTGTTTTCTATCTTCACTGCCAGTGCTTCTTTCTTCAGGCGCATTTCTTTACAGAGAGGACAAGGTTTTTCTACAATATATTTTGAGATTTCTTTTCTTATATATTCGGATTCTGTCTCATAGTATATTCTCTCAATTAAAGGAATAATTCCTTCAAAACTTTCTCCACCATAAAGAATATAATCTAGATTTTTCTTTGATAGATTTTTTAGAGGAGTATCTAAAGAAAACCCAAGTTCGTAGGCAAGATTATCTATCTGCCATTTTTGCCAAGAAACTTTGATTGCTCTGCGCGAGAAGCGTGATAATCTATCCCAGATGATTATTCCCCCCTCGTTAATTGAAAGGTTGTAATTAAGAATTAGATTGGGGTCAACAGTAGGTTTTTTGCCAAGTCCTTGGCATTCAGGACAGGCTCCATAAGGAGAATTGAACGAAAAAAGACGCGGCTCAATTTTGGGTAAACTGAAGCCGCATTTTGGGCAGGAAAACAAAGAAGAAAACTGTTTGTCGTAGGTTTTTTCCTTTGATTGTATTTCGCAAATTAAAATGCCATTTCCTATCTGGAGGGCTTTTTTTACAAAATCAAGTGCTTCGGCTTTTTGTTCTTTTAGTAGTTTTTTAATCTTTTTCTCTTTTATTTTTTTTGCTTGAAGTTCCTTTTTGTTCTTGGCAATTATTGTTTGGTTCTTTGGAATTTCAATTTCTCCGACTACTACTTCTATATTGTGTCTTTTGTTTTTGTCTAATCTCAGAGTTCTTGCTTCTGTGATTGGATAATGAATATTGTCGATTCTTACCTCAAAATATCCTGATTTTTCTATTTCTTCCAATGTTCCTTTATGTTCTCCTTTTTTTCCAGAAATTGCCGGTCCAAGAATTTTAATTTTTGCCCCCGGGGGTAGTTTGAAGATTTCTTCTACTATTTTTTGGGGGGTTGTAGCGCTTATAGGAATGTTGCAGTTTGGGCAGTAGGGTTTTCCAATTCGTGCAAAAAGCAATCTAAGATAGTCATAGATTTCTGTTACTGTTCCAACGGTTGAGCGGGGATTGGCAGAAACAGTTTTCTGGTTAATAGCAAGGGTGGGAGAGAGATTTTCGATTTTTCCTACATCTGGTTTTTTTATTCCACCAAGAAATTGTCTTGCGTAAGAAGACAGGCTTTCTAAGTACCTTCTTTGTCCTTCTTGATAGATAGTGTCAAAAGCCAAAGAGGATTTTCCTGATCCTGAAATACCACAAATCACCACCAGTTTATTTTTGGGAACTTTCAAGTTTATATTCTTTAAATTATGGATCCGGGCTTCTTTGATTTCGATAAAATCTTTGGTCATAAATTCCGATTATATCACAAAATCCACCCAAAATAAATAACCTGCCTCTTATATAATCTAACCTCCCAGTATAACAAAACAAATCAAAAGAAGCCCTAAAAAGCTTCTTTTAAAAATATTTTTTTCTTTAAGGTTATCAGCTATTTATTTGTTTTTTCTTTATTTTCTTGAGATTGCAATACATCTGTCACTGCGGAAGCCCATAGCTCTATACCTTTTTTTTCTAACTGAGATACACAGAGACAAGATTGATTCAGGGGTTTCAAATAAAGCTCGGGGTGTAGATATTCCTTTGTTGAGGTATTTGAGTATAAGACTTGGAAATTAATAATTTATTACTTCATCTTGCCATAAAATCGTCTTTTTTGATAATTTTCTATAGAGATTTATTAAGGATTTTCTGTTTGAAAACGAGCCAGAAATCTCTTAAAATGAAACAACTATGGAGATTGATTTTAAAAAGATTCCCTTGAGTGCTGGTGTGTATCTTTTCAAAAACAGAGATGGTGAGATCCTATATATTGGTAAGGCAAAGAATCTCAGAAAAAGAATTAGAAACCATTTTAGTTCCGAGAATCAGTTTTTGGCTCAAGGGATTGAGCAAGTAGAAGACATAGACTGGATTGAAACAGATACTTCAAAAGATGCTTTGCTGCTCGAGAGAGAACTGATAAGGAAGTATCACCCGAAATTTAATATAGAATGGAAAGACGATAAAGGATATTTCTTTGTTGGAGTAGGTAATGGTGATTTTCCTTACATTCTATGGACTCATCAACCAAAAGACAAAGCAAAGAAATTTATTGGCCCCTTTGTTAATGGAAGAGAATTAAAACAAGTTTTGTTTAATTTAAGAGATATCTTACCTTATCGAAGTTGCAGGAAATTACCAAAGAAGCCTTGTCTTTGGTTTGATCTTGGCAAGTGTGTTGGAATCTGCAAAAAACGCAAAACAGAGTCATTAAGAGAAAAATACAGTTTATTAATCAGGACTCTTGAAGAGATACTCAAGGTTTATTTAGGAAAGTCAGGCAGGCTGGAGTGCTACGACATTTCTAATATTTCAGGTAATTTTGCTTCGGGGGCGATGGTGGTGTTTGAGAGAAATAAAAAAGTATCAAGCCAATACCGTCTGTTTAAGATAAAGAGAGCAAAATCTCAAGATGATGTTGCCTGTCTTCGTGAGATTATATTGAGACGATTAAAGCATAAAGAATGGAAAAATCCTGATTTAATAGTTCTTGACGGAGGAAAAGCTCAACTTAAGGCAGTAAAAAAGTTGGATATTCCTACAATTACTTTGGCAAAAGAGAAACGAAAGAAGATCTTTGGAAAAATCTACAGCCCTTTTTCAAAAAAGGAACTTGATTTAAAGAAACTTCCTTCAGAAATTTCTTCTACATTATTGGCTTTGCGAGACGAAGCTCACAGATTTGCTATTACTTATCATAAAAAAAGAAGAAAGAAATATCTATTTGAAGAGGTATGAAGTTTAAATTTATTGCTCCATTCAAATTAATTCCTAATCAAAAAAATGCTGTTTCTGAATTAAGCAAAGGTGTCAAAAAAGGATACCGTTTTCAGACGCTTCTGGGAGTAACTGGCTGCGGAAAGACAGCTGATATGGCAGGGATTATTGAGAAAGTTCAGAAACCAACCTTAGTTATTAGTCACAACAAAGTTCTAGCTGCCCAGCTGTATCAGGAGTTCAAGGAGTTTTTCCCAAAAAACTCTGTTCATTATTTTGTTTCTTATTATGATTATTATCAGCCCGAAGCATACATTCCTCAGACCGATACATATATAGAAAAGGACGCAAAAATCAATGAAGAAATTGACAGATTAAGGCACGAAGCAGTTCAGGCAGTTCTTTCAAGAAAAGATGTAATAGTAGTTGCTTCGGTTTCTTGTATATACAATATTGGCTCACCAGCAATCTATCAGAAGTTGAGATTTATTTTGAAGAAAGGAGAAAAAATTTCCAGGCGCGAGTTAATGGAGCGACTTATTGATCTTCAGTATGAAAGAAACGATTATGAATTTCTTCCTGGCCGATTTAGAATAAGAGCCCACTTTATAGATGTATGGCCAGCGTCAGGCGAGAGATTTTTTAGGGTAAAAAACAGGCAAGAGAAGATCGAAGAAATTATAGAGATAGATCCTTTTGGCCAAGAAAAAGAGATTCAGAAAGTTGATATTTGGCCTGCTAAGTTTTGGTTATCAGAGAAAGAAAGATTAAATATTGCCATTGCCAATATTCGTCTTGAGTTGCAGGAAAGAATTGCTCAATTAAAGAGACAAAAAAAGTTTTTGGAAGCAGAAAGATTAAAAAGAAGGACAGAATATGATCTTTCATTAATTCAGGAGACAGGTTGGTGTCATGGGATAGAAAACTACTCAAGACATTTGGAATTTCGTGAAGCCGGAGCTCCGCCGTTTGTTTTGCTTGATTATTTCCCTTCTGATTATCTGATATTTATTGATGAGTCGCATATGACCATTCCTCAACTTAGAGGAATGTATGAGGGAGACAGGGCTCGTAAGGAGACTCTGATTAAGTATGGGTTTAGATTGCCTTCTTGTCTTGATAATAGACCGTTGAAGTTCAATGAGTTTTTGAAAAAAGTAAACCAAGCGATATTTGTTTCAGCTACACCAGCGGAATATGAAAGAAAAAAGTCAGTCCAAGTGGTCGAACAGTTAATAAGACCGACGGGACTTCTTGATCCAACTATTGAAATAAAGCCAACAAAAAATCAGATTAACGATGCTATAGAACAAATTAAGAAAAGGATAGAAAAAAGACAGAGAGTTTTAGTGACAACGTTAACGAAAAGATTGGCTGAGGCAGTTGCTGATCATTTAAAAAAGAAGGGAATCAAGGCAACTTATTTTCATTCAGAAATTAAAACTCTCACAAGACCGGGAATTCTAAAAGACTTGCGGACAGGAAAATATGATTGTCTAGTAGGAATAAATTTGTTAAGAGAAGGACTTGATTTACCAGAAGTTTCTTTGATTGTGATTTTTGATGCCGACAAAGAAGGATTTTTGCGGGATAAGACTTCTTTGATTCAAATAATGGGAAGAGCGTCTCGTCATCCAGAAGGTCATATAATAATGTATGCAGACAAAGTTACTTCTTCAATGAGAGCAGCAATAAGAGAAACCAAAAGAAGAAGGAAGATCCAGGAAGAATATAATAAGAGACATAATATTGTACCTTCACCGATAATAAAAGAAATAAGAGAATCTCTTGTACAAGCAAGAGAAAAGGAGCCAAAAGAGGAATTTTTGAAGGAGAGGTTGAGGAGATTAAGATACAAACTTGATTTAGCAAAAAGAAACCTTCAGTTTGAAAAGGTAGCTGAACTTAAGAAAAAGATAGATGCTTTAGAAGATATTTAAATATCCTTCTAAACTTTGTTATAATTAACTAAAGGTTCTTAATTAATATTATTTTTTCAATCTAAATTATTTTTTCAATCTAATATGGATAATTTATCTTTTCCTTTAAGTTTTAAGAATCTTTCAAGGTCCCAAAAAATTGTTGTGTTTTTAGCAATAGCTGCTCTTGTAATCGGAAGCAGTTATTTTCTTTTTACGAGAAAGCAAGTCCCTAAATATATAAGGCCTTCCTATGTTCAGGGTTATCGTTTAGTTAATGAAAAGATTTCTCAGTCAGCAAATATTGTTATTCATTTGCCTCCAGGAATTGATAAAGAAAAAGCAAAACAGAACCTTACTTTTTATCCAGAAATAAAAGGTAGGTGGTTAAAATCAAATCAAGAAAGAGATATTGTATTTAAGCCAGAAGAAAAACTTAGATTACACAGATATTATTCCGTCAAACTTGTCTTAGATTCTCCTCAAGAGGCAACAATGAAGGCTGATTTTTTGGTAGTGGAAGATCCAGCTATTATTGCTGTTTTTCCTAAAGAAAATTCGGAAGCTCCTGAAAATTCAGAGATTACTATTGTTTTTAATCGTCCGATGGTACCCTTAACAACGCTAGGCTATTTAGAGAAAAACCAAGAAATTCCAATAGAAATTACTCCTTTTACTAAAGGAAGATTTAAATGGATTACTACACGCAACCTTCAATTTATTCCTGAAGATAGGCTAAAGAGATCATCTCGTTATAGAGTGAAAATAAAATCAGGAATGGTTTCAATGGATGGATTAGAGGTAGAAGGAAAAGAGATTAGTTTTGTAACGAGAAAATTACGTTATGTTGGTGATAATGCTGATAATAATTTTCCCTATAACAAGCCTATAAGGATTTCTTTTAACCAGCCAGTTGACCTTGAACGAACTAAAAAGGAAATTTCTTTAGTAGATAATACTACCGGGAAAGAAGTGCCGTTTATTGTTAAATATAAAGGAGAAAAAGTTGAAGGTTTAGGTACCAAGGCATCTTTTTCAGGAGGTTTGGTTTTGGGTGTTTTAGACATAGGCAGTTTTAGTGCCTCTTTGGTCGACGCGCTTTCTTTTGGCTGGAATCCTTTTGAAAAAAAAGAAGAACATAAAGAAGAAATTGATAAGTCAATTATTGAGATATATAATGCGCAGGATAGATTTTTCAGAAAAGGATTGTGGGATTTTGGCAGTCGATATACTTTAAGAATTAACAAAGCTTATCCATTAGAAGGAGATATTAATATAGAAACCCCAAGAGTTATCACTTTTAGTATAAGTGGCGTGATAAGAAATATAACAGCATATTCAGACAGGACGGACTATGCTAATCTTGATTTTTTTGATCCTCAAGGAAAACTTTTAGTAACTTTTTGGGAGGAAATTGATTTATCCAGAAGCGTAATTACAGGAACAAAAATAAAAAGCATTGAATATGAACAGAAGTGTAAAGAAGCATCAAATAATAGTAAGGAATGCGAAAAAGTACCCGATAAAAAGAGAATATCAATTACCTTCAAAGCAGAGAATATTAATAGAAACGAAAGATTAGAGATTAATTTTGAAAAGATTGTTAATACCTCTGGATTGGAAATCAATAAGGAACCAATTAAAAAATATGTTACTACATTTCCTGAGTTTAGGGTTTTGAGAACCTCTCCTTCAGATGGCCAGAAAAGCGCGGATCTTAATAAACTAGTGCTTTGCACTAATACTCCTCTTTTAGCTCCTTCGGAGGAGGAGTATCAGAATTATTTTAGTGCTGATAAAGATTATGAGTTAGAAAGATGGGAAAAATCCTGGAGGGTTGATTATCCCCATCGGAAGGAGTTGTGTCGTGAAGGAGAATTTCATACTACTATTCGATACAATCTTGTTCCTCTTACTAATTACTCTATAGATCTTAATTTAGAAGATGTTTTTGGACAAAAACTTCATTATTCTCTTAAATTTACTACACGTTCTTTGTCTAGCGATTCGTTGCTTTTTTATCATCTTCAGAGCAGATATAATGTTACCTCTCCTCAAAAGACCTCTTTGACTTTCGCAGCAAAGAATATGACTTATGTCAATATGGAGATTTGCAAAATTGGGGCTTTTCAGATGTTGAATTACGTAAAAAGCCCCTTGGATCGCTTTTATCCTCCCGAGAGTGTTAATTGTGAAAAAAGAGTATATGATAGAATTGATCTTCCTGATAGATATTGGACGAAGAATTATTTCAAAGTTAATATCAAGGATTATTTTTCTGATCCTACTGGTCATTATATTTTAACCTTTTATCATCCCAATTATTTACGCAAAAAATGGGTTTCTTATAAGAAATATATAAAGAAACCAGTTTATGAAAGAAGTTATCTTACAGTTACAAATCTAGCAGTATCAGAAAAAAAGATTGATCCCGGTGAATATGGATATGGTAGTGATGTAGTATTAAGTGATACAGAATTGGAAAACCTTCGCAATCTCTATTGGGTTTCTAGCCTGAACAGTTTAGAACCTGTATCGGGAGCAGAGATAAAGTTATATGAAGAAAAGGATCATAAATTGAACCTTGTGCGTTCTTATACTACCAATGATCAAGGGGTTGTCTTGACCAAAGTGATAAGAAATTCTGGAGGGGTGATAATTATCAAAGGCAATGATAGTACTATTATTCCTCCTTCTTATCAGAGTACATTGAATGATGCTTCCTATGCTTATGGTGCAGAAAAGGTTTATATTTATACTGATAAAGCAATTTATCAGCCAGGCCAGGAAGTGTTTATAAAGGGAATTCATAGAATAGGGTATGATGGCAACTATCAGGTATATCCAGATAAAGAGATTGATCTTAAAATTTATAACAGCAAAGGAGATAGAATTTTTAAGAAAGATTTAAAGGTTAATGAATTTGGTACATTCAATACAAAAATCCTTTTAGATAAAGAGTCCCCCTTAGGAACTTATAGGATATGTACTAACAAATACAGGTGTACTTATTTTGAGGTTCAAGAATATGTGCCTGCTGCTTTTGAGGTGAAGGTTAATTCTGATAAAGAAGAATATATCTCAAAAGATACAATTAATTTAGAAGTGGAAGCTAATTACTATTTTGGCGTTCCTCTGCAGACTGGAGAAGTTAGTTATACTATTGCCAGTCAGAATTATTATTTTGACAGATACTCTGATGGATACTTTAATTTTGGCTCACGTTGGTATGATTGGTATGAGTGGTGGCGTAAGCCGAGCTATGGAGATAAATTTATTTTAAGAGGAGAAACATCACTTGATGAAAATGGTAAAGCGAAGATATCTGAAATATTAGATCTTGATAAGCTGTTTTCTAACAAAGAAGACAGAAAAAGTAAAATTATAGTAGTAGATATCACTGTTCAAGATTCTCAGGGAAGAAGCGTTTCTGTGCAGAAATCTTTTATCCTTCATAAAGGAGAGTTTTATATTGGTCTGAGGCCCGAAAAGTCATTTTTAGCAAAGAACGAGAAAACAAATATTAAAATTAAAACAGTGGATACACAAGGAAGAGAGCGGAAAGTAAAGAATATAGATTTTAATCTTTATAGAATAAAGTGGATGTGGAATAAGCGTCTCAATGCAGATGGAGGGTATAGCTATCATTGGGAAAAGAAAAAGGATTTGGTAAAACACTACACTTTTAACACTGATCGGAACGGTAATTACATCCAGCCTATTCAGTTAGAAGAAGAAGGGAAATATACAATTGAGGTTTCAGCAAAAGATAGTAGAGGTAACCTTGTTTTTTCTGATTATAATCTTTATGTTTATGGAGAAAAGCAGGTAAGCGTTGCTCCTACAAAAGATACTAAATTAGAAATAAAAGCTGAGAAGAGAAATCTTAACGTAGGAGACGAAGCAAGTGTGATTATAGAATCTCCTTATAAAGAAGCAAAGGCTTTGATTGCGATAGAAAGAGGAAAGATATTCGACTGGGAAATTGTAGATATTAAAGGTAGTTTTTACAATTACAGATTTAGAGTAAAAGAAGAGTATATTCCCAATATTTATGCTTCTGCTTTATTAGTTTCTTCAAAGCCAGAAGTAAAGTTCGGAAAAGTGGAATTCAAGATTAACACAGAAAGAAGAGAGATTAATGTAGCCATAAGAAGCAATAAAACTTACTATTTACCGGGAGAAGAAGTGGTTCTTGATATTGAGGCTACTGATTATATGGGTAGACCTGTTGTTTCTGAATTTTCAGTGGCGGTGGTAGATTTAAGCGTTTTAGCCCTTAAAGGTAATCCTAAAAAGAATCCTTTGATATTTTTCTATGGTGGTTTTCCGTTGACAGTTTCTACTGCTTCGAATCTTAAGAACATCCTTACAGAAACAACGATTTCCACCAAGGGAGGAGGGGGTATGCTTGAAAAAGCAGAAGGACTTGCCAGAAAGAAAAGGGGAGAATTTAGGGAAACTGCTTTTTGGTCGGCAGTAGTAAGAACGAATTCGCAAGGAAAAGCACAGGTAAGATTTGTTTTGCCTGATAACCTGACTACTTGGCAGACTGAAGCAGTAGGTGTAAGTAAAGATACTAAACTAGGGGTAGGTTATCAGGAGTTTTTAACAAAGAAGGAACTAATGGTAATTCCTTTAAAACCCCGATTTGTAGTGCCTGGCGATAAATTTTGGTTGGGTGCGAAGATATTCAATCAGAGTAGTCAGAAACAAAAACTCAATGTTACATTTACAAGTCTGACCCTTTTACTTAATAATGATGAGCCTTTGAGAAACATTACACTTAAGCCCGGTGAGACAGAAACTGTGTATTTTAAGGTTATTGCTTCACCAAAGATAAAGACTGGAATTCATAGATTTATTTTGTCCGCACAGAGCGATTCTTTAGAAGACACAGTAGAAGACACAATTGCCGTCACAAGAAATAATACTTATGAGACAGTTGCGACAGCTAATTACACTACAAACCAAGTAAGTAGAGAATATGTGTTTTTGCCTGAGAATATAGTTAAAGACAGAGGTGAGTTGACAATAAAGAGCAGTGCTACTTTAGCTGTGTTTTTATCTGACGGCCTGAATTATTTAATTCGTTATCCTTATGGATGTTCTGAGCAGATAGCAAGCAAGCTTAATGCTATTGCAGTTATTAAAAGGGGTCTTAATTTGCCGAACCTCTCAGACAAATTCCATCTTAAAAAAGTAGTATATCAAGGAAGAGAATATTCTATTGATGAGCTGGTAGATATAGGACTAAGCAAGTTATATCGTAACCAGAATTTTGACGGAGGATTTTCTTATTGGGGAAGAGGAGGATCCGACTTTTACTTAACCCTTCATGTAGTAGATACATTACATAATCTTTCTTTGGCAGGATACAATGTTGATAGAAAGAAAATAGAGAAAGCTGCTCAATATCTTTACCATAAATTTATAACCGACCCTTATTATTCTAGAAACAAGGATCAAGTAATCCGGTTAGCGTATCTTTTGTTCAGAATTCCTGAATTTTCTAATAATAGAACGCTGAGAGAAAATATAGTTCGTATTGCAAACGATGATCTTTTTATAAATGATCAAATAAGCAACAATAGTCTTGCTTATCTTGCTATAATTCTTTCTCAAGACGGGTTCGATAAAAAATTGAGAGATAAAATCTTAAACATTTTAGAAAATAGAACAGACATAGACGCAAGAGGAACTTTTCTTGATTCTTCTTCTGAACTGAATTGGGAATATTGGGAGACACCAATTAAAAATACCTCTCTATATCTAAAAGCTTTGGTTGCAGCAAAGAGTAATAATCCTATTATAGATAAAACATTAAGGTGGTTGCTTAATTCTCGTGCTAAAGATGGATCTTGGGGATCGACTAGTAATACTCTTTCTGTAATTGATGCCCTTGTAGATTTTCTTGAGTGGAAGAGAGAAACAGAGTCAAACTTTGACTTAGATATTTCTGTCAATGACCAAACAAAAGAAAGCATAGAATTCAACAAAGACAATATATTAGACCAGCTCAAGATCGAAATTCCTATACCTGATTTAAAAATCAACGAAATCAATGTTGTAGAATTTTTGAAGACCAATCATAATAATCTTCCTAATGCTCTTTATTATGATCTCTCTCTTCGTTACTATCTTCCTGCTGATAGGATTCCTCCTCGTGATGAAGGATTCAGTATTACCCGTGAGTTTTATAGATTAGATGATAAAGAAAACAAGAACCCACTCCATGAAGCTAAAGTAGGAGATATATTAAGAGGGCATATTCAAATCACAGTTCCTAAAACGCGAAACTTTGTTTTGGTAGAGGACTTTATTCCTGCAGGAATGGAAATAGTTAACTTGGATTTAGCTACTGAACAGAAATCTCTTAGGCTTCAAGAGAAAGAAATTAGAGGAAGAGAATTTTATCCTGATTTTAAAGAATTTCATAATGACAGAGTAGTGCTTTTCAAAAAGAGAGTGTCTCCGGGGGTATATGAGTTTGAATATTTTGTGAGAGTGCTTGTACCCGGTAAATTTACTCATTTACCTGCTGTAGTATCTGAGATGTATTTTCCAGAGAATTTTGGAAGAACGGATGGAAGATATTTTGAGGTGTTTAAATAAACATTTATTCCCAGATTGATATTGTAACACTGTCTTTTTCTCCATTCTCGGATAAAGCCTCTATTTGGTAATTTCCTGGTTGAGAAGGAGAAAAAAAGCTCTCTTTTGCTTGGTTGATATATTTTCCGTTTACGAACCATTTAACTTTTTTCCGTGCTTTGAGGATGATTGTGCTATTTTCTTGAAAAAGAAAAATATCGTTGGGATGGGGATCTAGAATAAGTTCATCTTCTTTTAAGAGAAGGTTTTTGGCTTTCTCATAATCATCTTCTGGAAGTCCGTATTCTATATTATTTCCTTCTTGATATTCTTTTATTAGGTTAAAACTGAATGGAGTTTTTTTATTGTAGTCCGAGTTTAGCATTATCTCCATTATTTCTGACCATATTCTTCCTGCTCCGATTTGGCCTGACACTTCATCCATTGGGGAATTGTCGCTGTTTCCCATCCATACTCCCACCAAGAAATCGGGGGTATAACCGATTATCCAGCTATCTCTAAAATCCCGTGATGTACCTGTTTTAAGGGCATAATTTGACTGAAATAAATTCAAGTCGCTTTTTAGGCCGAACTGTTCTATTCCAGTTGTTCTATCATTAAGTATTTTGTTGACTAACTGGATGTACTTTTCTTTACTAATCCTTTTTTCTTTTTTTTCGTTCTTATCTTTGTCAATTTTAAGATCCTTTAAGATACCGTGGTTGGGAAAGATAGTGAAATATCTACAAAGGTCTAACAAATTCATTTCTAAAGATCCGAGAGCAATACCTAGTTGATAGTTATTTAGATCTTGGACAGGCTTGAAACCTAAATCATCTT
Organism: bacterium; assembly: GCA_021163265.1. Classification (GTDB taxonomy): domain Bacteria; phylum Patescibacteriota; class Minisyncoccia; order Minisyncoccales; family JAGGXC01; genus JAGGXC01. The sequence continues at coordinate 26,783 of JAGGXC010000014.1, forward strand.
TAAGAAATCTATAAAAGTCTTCTAATCCTACATATTCAAGCACTTTTACTGCCGGGACATTAAGACTGTTGCTTAGAGCATAGTGAAGATCTATTATTCCTCTGTATTTGTAATCAAAATTTTTAGGGTACAACGGAAAGCCGACAGCTGTAATATATTTGTATTCTCTATCTTCTACAAGGGTATAAGGCCTTGCTCCTTTTTCAAAAGCTTTTAGATAAATAAAAGGTTTGATAGTTGAGCCAATAGGACGAGGCTTTATTGCCATATTAATTTTATAACCCTCTTGGAAAGAAGAAGGATCAGGAGATCCTACTATTGCTAATAATTCATTTTCAGGTAATTTAATTATAACGGCTGCTGCATTGCTAACATTTTTGGGTTTGAAATCTTCTACATTTTGAAGAATAATTTCTCTTACCCTTTTATTTAAATCTTTATCTAGAGTAAGTCTTTGGACTTTTGCCTCCGTGTTTAGGAGATCTTTCAGTTCGAAGTAAAGGTTGCTTTTATGTTGGTATCTCTGCATGTTGTCTCTAACTTTTTTATAATTGAGAAAATCCAGCGAAGATATATCTCTCTGAGGAAAAATCTTCTTTGCTAATTCTTCGGCAATTTCTTTATTGTTTGGACTGGCAGGATTGTTCTTAGCGGGACTACTGATGGTAGCGAGAATCTGAAGAATCTCTCCATCTGTTAATAACTCTGGAGAGGTATTAAAATAAAGACGGCTAGCTTCTGAAAGTCCTTGAACATGGTTGCCAAGATAAATACTATTTGTATACATTGTTAAGATTGTCTCTTTGCTTTGGAATATTTCCAACGAAAAAGCATAAAAAGCTTCGATAATTTTGTTCTTTATATTTCTCTCAAACTCTTTACCTAAAAGAATCTTAACGAGTTGTTGGGTAATAGTGCTAGAGGCTCTTTTTGGACCCAAACCGAGGTAACCAATAAGCGCTCTAAAACTGCTCCACGGGTTGAATCCAAAATGATAGTAGAAGTATTTATCTTCTTTTTTTATCAGAAGATCTTTGAAACGTTTGGGAGGGCTATCTAAAAAAAATGACCAATTTCCTTTTTGGTTGGGCTGAGCATAAATAACTTTTTGATTTCTATCTAACACTACCGTTGATTTCTGAGAATTATATATCTCTATAAGGTGTTTCTGAAGATGATAACTAAAGAGAAGGAAGATTGTTATTCCTATTATTAAACTCCATAAGAAATATTTATGATGCAATATTTTTTTAATCATTTTTCTTTTATTGTATTGTAAAACAATAAATACTTTAATAGTAGATAGCCTGAGATTCTAGGTTTGTATTAATTTTTCAGATGAGATAGAATATAAACAGAGATCAAGAGTTAAAGGTTGTTGCAGATAAATAAGATAAAAATATTATTGAATATGGGCACAAAGAAAAAACAAAAAAGAAAGAAGATAAGGAAACATAAGTTAAGAAAATTAAGAAAAAAGATGCGATATAAGAAGAGAAAATAGCTTTCACTTCAAGTTTTTCAAAAAGAGGAAGTTTTTTGCTTCCTCTTTTGTTATTTTAGTATTTTAGTCAGTTTTTTGTTATAATTATATAAAAGTTTTACTATGACTTTTAGTCCTCAAAAATTAAGAAAGATGTTAGTAGAGCCAGGTTTTGTTTCCCAGAAAGATTTTGAAATTGCTTTAAAAAGAGCAAAAGAAAAGAATAAGCCAATAGAGGAAATTCTGGTAGAAGAGAATATGATTTCTGATAGAGATCTGGGGTGGCTTGTTGCCGAAGAATTATCATTCCCTTTTGTGGACTTGAGAAAAGAAAGTATTTCTCCTGATGTTTTGAAAATTGTTCCGGAACTTGTTGCAAAGATGCAGAAAGTTATTGTTTTTGACAAGGACAAAGACGGCTTAAAGGTAGCGATGGCAAACCCAAGAGATTATAAAATGATTAAATGGCTTGAGAAAAAAACAGGAGAAAAAATAAAAGTTTACTATGCTACTCCTTCCTCAATCCGCGAGGCTCTTAAGTTTTATAGAAAAGAGATTAAAGAGGAGTTTAATGATATTATTCAAGCTCAACTTCAAAGAATTGAAAAAGGAGAGAAGGAAGTAGAAAAAATACCAGTAATTCGGATAGTGGATACAATTATTCAGTATGCTTATGAAAACAGATCTTCAGATATACATATTGAGCCATTAGAAAAAGAAACAAGGATAAGATTTCGAATCGATGGGGTCTTACATAATGTGTTGACCTTGCCAAAAAGTATTCATAACTTAATTGTTTCAAGAATTAAAGTTCTTGCTAAATTAAGGACAGACGAGCATTTTGCTGCTCAGGATGGGAAGTTTATTACAGAGGTAGAGGGAGAAAAATTTGATGTTCGTGTTTCAATTGTGCCAGTAACTGAAGGAGAAAAAGTAGTGATGCGTTTGCTTTCCGAGCGAATTAGACGGTTTGACTTGGATAGTTTAGGATTGCTTGAGAGAGATTTAAAGAAAGTAAGATCTGCTATTAAAAAGCCTTTTGGGATGATACTTGCTAGTGGTCCTACTGGCTGTGGGAAAACCACTACTCTCTACAGCATCTTGAAGATTTTAAATAAACCCGAAGTTAATATATCTACAATAGAAGACCCAGTAGAATATGATATAGAAGGTGTAAATCAAATCCAGGTCAATCCGAAAACTAATATTACTTTTGCTAATGGTTTACGTTCCATTGTGAGACAGGACCCAGACATTATTATGGTGGGCGAGATTAGAGATTCTGAAACTGCGGGTATTGCAATTAATGCAGCAATGACCGGTCATCTTGTGTTATCTACGATGCATGCTAACACAGCTGCAACAAATTTGCCGCGTCTGATCGATATGGGCATAGAACCGTTTTTGGTTGCTTCTTCCATTAATATTATTATTGCTCAGCGATTGGTAAGAAAGATATGTACAAAATGCAGAGAAAGTTATGAGATAACAAGAAAAGATCTGGATAAATTTCATCTTTCTGAAGAAATAATTGAAAGGCTCTTTCGAGGAAAAAAGAAAATAAGAGTGTTTAGAGGAAAGGGTTGCAGATCTTGTGTGAATACGGGTTATCTGGGAAGAACTGGTATCTTTGAGGTTTTAGAAATGAAAGAAAATATTCAAAGACTTATTATGCAAAAAGCTGACGCGGGCCAAATTCAAGAGCAGGCAATAAAAAATGGTATGACTACGATGCTTGAAGACGGAATTGAAAAAGTTCTTTTAGGAATTACAACTATCGAAGAAGTTATAAGAGTTACCAAACAATAGGATATGAAGTTTAGATATGTTGTTCAAACAAAAAAGGGCAAGAAAAAAGAAGGAATTATAGATGCTTTTACTTTAAGTGAAGCAAGGATGATGCTTTTGGAAAAGGATTGGATAGTATTATCTTTGGAACCTTTTGAAGAGAAGAAGAGAAAAAAAATAAGAATTCCTTTGTTTGGTAAGGTCTCTTTTGTAGATAAGCTTCTTTTTACAAAACACTTGGGAATGATGATAAAATCTGGAGTTCCGTTGAGAGAAGCGGTTTTAGAGATAAGAAAGGGAACTCGTTCTCGGAAATTCAAGGCAGTTCTTGAAGGAGTTATAGAAAGTTTAGATAACGGCGAGTCATTGGCCAGAAGCTTATCTCGTTATCCCGATGTTTTTGATCCTTTGTTTGTTAATTTAATAAAAGTGGGTGAAGAAAGTGGTACTCTGGAAGAGACTTTCAGATATCTTGCAATTCAATTAGAAAAAACTTATAGCCTTTCTAAAAAGATTAAATCAGCAATGCTCTATCCTATTCTTATTTTGACAGCCACCTTCACTCTTATAGGAGTTTTGGCTTTGTTTATTTTTCCGAAACTTATTCCTCTTTTTGAGGGTTTTAATATTGAGCTTCCTCTTCCTACGCGTATTCTTTTATGGGGAGTTAAGACAGTGCAAAATTACGGAATATTTGTAGCAATGATTATCTTGTTTTTTTTGGGGTTTTTGGTTTTTATTTCTCGTCTCAGACCAGTAAAATCTTTTTTTCATCATCTTATTTTAAAATTGCCTGTTGTGAGAAAATTTAGCAGAGATTCTAATTTGGCTTATTTGGCCAGAACATTGGGAACATTAGTAAAAAGCGGTGTTCCTATAATAGAAGCTTTAGATATTACCTCGAAGACTTTAAAAAATATTGTTTATCAAGACTATCTTAGAAAATCAGTACTAAGTATTCAAAGAGGAAAAGAAATAGGACTGTCTTTAGCAAAAGAGCCAAAATTGTTTCCTTCTGTATTTTCCCGGATGATCAGCACGGGCGAGAAGACAGGCCGTTTAGAAGAAGCTTTATTTTATTTAGCTGATTTCTATGAATCAGAAATAGATGATGCAGCAAAGAATCTATCTCAGGTTCTCGAGCCTGTTTTATTAATTATGGTAGGATTTTTGGTGGGTTTTGTAGCAGTATCTATTATTATGCCAATTTATAAGATAGCTCATCATCTTAGCGGGTTAAGGAGATAATTCATGAAAGGAGTTACTTTTCTTGAGATATTAATAATTGTTGGGATAGTTGCGATTATATTTGTATTGACGGTTCCTATTGGATTCCGTTTCTACAAAAGTCAGTATCTTTATAATACTACTGAAGGGATTATTCAAGCGCTGCGCCGTGCACGATTTCAAGCTCTTTCTCAGTCTGAAAGTAATTACGGTGTATTTCTTGGATCCGGGAAGAGTGGGAGATATATTTTATTTCGAGGTAATTCTTATGCGGATCGAGAAGACGAAGAAATTTTTGAAGTTCCTGAAGATATTTTTTTTAGCGGAATTTCTGAAGTAGTCTTTTCTAAGTTCGATGGTTTACCTTCAGCGACAGGAAGTATTTTTATTACTGATGGTTTTGCAACACACACAATTGATATAAATCAAGAAGGAAGAATTACATATGTTTCTTCTTTTAGTAGCGGAGGCTGCTGGGGAACTGGAGGATCATGTGATCCAGCATGTCTTTATTCAAACTATGGAACATTAACTGATTATTACATTGATCCTGGTTGTTCAGCTTCTTGTGATCCTGCAGGTTCTTTCTA
>JAGGXC010000019.1 GCA_021163265.1 bacterium
GAAACAATAATTATTTTTGCTATAGGTATAAATGATTCTCAATTCATTCATAGTAAGAAGGACAATCATAGAGTTCCGATAGGCAAATTCAAAGATAACATTCAAAAATTAATTAAACTTGCTCAAAAGTTTTCTTCGAAAATTATTTTTGTTGGCTTAACTCCAGTTGATGAGACAAAAACAACACCGATTCCTTGGAATACTGATAAGTTTTACAGGAATGAATATATTCAGCAGTATAACCAAATAATTAAAGAGGCTTGCAGGGAAAAGAAAATTTATTTCATTGAAATTTTTGAGAAATTGAAAGTCACAGATGATCAAAAATTATTAAAAGATGGGTTACACCCAAATTCGGATGGTCATCAGAGAATTTTTGAAATTGTAAAAGATTTCCTAATTGAGAATAAAATAGTATAATCCCATTCAAATTATGATTGAAATAGGCGAAGAATTAAAAAAACTAATTGAAGAAAATGCTTTAGCATTTGCAACTGTCGATGAAAACGGAAATCCTCATTGTATTGCTGTAGGATTTGTAAAAGTAATTTCTAAAAACCAAATTCTTGTTACAGATAATTATATGGTTGGAACGATAAAAAATATTCAGCAAAATCCAAATGTTGCTTTAAGTGTTTGGAATAAAGAGTGGAAAGAAAAATGTGTTGGTTATGAATTAAGAGGAACTGCCGAATATTTTACAAGCGGTAAATGGTATGAAATGATAAAACAAATTCCTGAAAATAAAGAAGAACCTTGCAAAGGAGCAATTTTAATTACAATAAATAAAATTAAGAAATTAGCTTAAAGTATGCGTTTTATTTTTATCTACATCACAAATCCAACAAAAACCGAAGCCGGAAGGATAGCTAAACATTTACTAAAGAAAAGGTTAATTGCTTGCGCCAATATTTTTCCAATTGAAAGTTTTTATTGGTGGAAAGGGAAAATTACTAATGAAAATGAATATGTTTTAATAGCAAAAACAACTGAAAATAATTTTGAAAAGGTAAAAATAGAAGTTGAGAAAATCCATTCATATACAATTCCCTGTATTATAAAAATTCATGTTAGCTCTAATAAAAAATATTTTAACTGGCTAAAAGGAGAAGTTGAGTAAAATTTTAAACTAAAGCGGGCCTACCCGGTGAAACATTTTTAAGGTAGGGGGGAGCAGAGCCCCCGCCTGCTAATCCTTCAAGTTTTTAAATTTCTTTTCTTTGATTTATGTATAAGGTTTGGTAAAATGATAGAGAAAGTTTGAAGAGGTTTAATTCGTGCAGCCAGATAGGTATTTTAGAAATTAGATGCGAGAGAGGTGGAATTTAAGAGGCCATTATATGACATAGCTACCTCATTCTAAATATTATTAAATAACCAAAATCTATGATTATTGTGAAAAACAAAAAAATCATTATTGGAATTTTGGTTGTGGCAACTATTTTAGTTAGTGGATTATGGATTTTGATTGATCAAATTTATCAGCAAGTTCAAGAAGGTGTGATCGCAACTAAAACTACGGATTTAAAAGAAGCCTGTCTTAATGCTACTATTCGTGGAATTGAATTAGATATAGAAAAGCATCAAAAGTGGCTTGAAATGGGGACTGAACCAAGAGAAGAAATTGAATCTCGATTAAACAAACTGAGGGCAGAGTTAGAAAAATATAAAGGTGCACAACTACAGGATTATGAGATTCCTGAGAAAAGAGAGGTTATAGGATGGGTTAACCAGCCTTGCACAGAAAATACAATATTACAAATAGAAAATATGACCAAGTCGGGTCCTTTTTACCATATTGTAGGTATCAAAGGAGAAGACTATACTGTGATTAAACCCAAAACTAAATATAGAATGACTATCTATTTAGTGTACCCAAGATACTATCCATTCTCAAGTTATTACATTTACATTGATAGTTGGGAGCAAATTCCTTCAACGATTATAGAAATCTCCAAAGAGGAAGCTCTGAAATTAGCAAATCAAGCCCTGGAGAAAGAGTGTAATCTTAATTTTTCTCAAATTGAAAGAATAAAATGGACTGAGGGGCCAGATATTGAGAATTTAAAAAAAGAGATTTGTCAAACAATAGATAAGTATAGTGAGAATGAAATATGGAGAGGTAAAATCTCTTTAAATGAGAATATAGAAATTATTGCACTTGTAGGAATTTATGGAAAATTTGTATGTCTCTATGGCTTGGACAAGAGAGCGGTACCCGGGATAATATCAGTAGATAAAGCTTGTGAGCAAGAGGGGAGAGTCACCGTCACCACTGACAAAACAGAGTATGAGCAAGGAGAGATGGTAAAGATCACAGTGAAAAGTGATTCCGGAGAGGTTTGTTATTCCGAGTACCGAGGGAGTGATTGTTGGAAGCTTCCATTTGGTGTAGAAAAGTTCATTGAAGATGAGCGGAGATGGAAAAATATTCGCATTGGGAAGTCTGTTATGTGTCCTCAATGGATGGCACCGCCAGCAACTAAATGTTCACCTTCACCCGTAATATTTATGTGGGATCAACAAGAAATGAATGATGGGCAAGTTCCTCCGGGAAAATATAGAATAAAATTTAGGAGAGTCTACTCCAATGAATTCACGATTAAAGAGAAAGTAACTTGTGATTGGTGTGGGCGTACCTGTGTAAGGTATCCTATTAATAAAGGAGATTGCGAGAAAGCTGGGGGCATTTTTTTAAAACAGTGTGCTTGTCCCGAGGTAGTGCCACCGGAAGATTTAATTTGTGTTGAGGAAAATGGAAAGTGTGTACAAAAATCAAAAGTAGAAGGTGGGCCACCAATCAGTGGAGGTCCCTGCTCATATGATGAATTTAGAGGTAAATGCAAAATAACTTCTATTTTTAATGAAAATAAAATTAGGTTCGAATTCACACCGACTGAACCTCTAAACTTAGAAAACATAGGATGGGTGCAAAATAAGGAGGATATTACAAATAGAGAATATGAAGAGTATGCAGGGTACCTTGGTCTAAAATGTTTAGACAAATATCCTATCACAGAGGAAGATTTAGAAAGATGTGGTATCAAAGAAAATGCTGTTTTTGATTGTGAAATAGAATTAATAACTAAGGGAACTTGTACTCCGATAGTATTTAAATTTTACGAATAGCAAAAATCAGCCCCGCAATTCTCGTTTCTATCGTCGCTCGACGCTATTGCACTTGGACAACAAAGGTTAGGCAAGATATTACTCGGCAACTTCGCTTTTAGAAATTTATTTAAGAACACGATATAATTCAATTATGATGAACACTAAATTAAAAATTGGACTCGTTATTTTGGTAATTGGAATTATCTTATTTAGTATATGGCTTGTTTTCTTAACGCCTTTAATAACAAAATATTCTGTTAATCAATACATCAGATTGAGTAATACATATTTGAATGAGTGGCATAATTTCCCCACATATTTGAGAAAAGATATAAATGATATAATTCCCGGAGCAACTACTTGGGTGGCATCTGGTAGGAAATATCCTGCTGATGATTTACTTGTTAGTTACAAAAACGGAGAAGTTATAAATTATCGAAGAACTCATAAATGCGTTTGTACAGGACCTGTTGGTTCTCCATGTTATTGTCTCTCATTGGAGGATATAAAGACAGAAGAGGATGCTAAAAACTATGCTGGCAACTTAATAATTTTACCGCAAAATATTGAGTTTAATTCCGGCGACTATGATATTTCGGATTTCAATTCTATTAATAAAAAAATTGGTATAATCTCCTTACCTGAAGACGCAGATTATTATGCCTTTTGGGATAATTGTGTAGTATTGGTTACAAAAGAGGGTGATGTATATTTTATGAAGATGTAAAATAGCTAAGAGCAATATCGCAAAATCATCTGCGTTATACAATCGTCTAACAGGAGATTGTGCGAAATTGGCACACTCAAGTTAAAAAGGATATTTATTAACTTATAAAACACACTAACAGCATTAAGTTAAAAACGATTAAAAACAGAAAAATACTTTTGTCATTATTAGTTTTTCTAACTATTTTGCCACAATTAGCTTCAGCGGACATTATTATTCCTCCAAATGTATGACCACCAGTTTATATTCTTCTATTATTTTTAACCGTTGATATTGCATTCAACTTTTTTGTAGCAGCCTGGTTTTTCTCACTAATGGGAAAGATATTTTGACTAACAAGCTTAATTATCTTATTGCCATTCTTATTATCACGCTTAGTGGTATAGCAATTAACTTTATCATAGGACCAATAGTTGGATATGAAATTGGAATTTTTCAGATAGATTATCTTATAAATTTCATAAGGCGGACCATTTTATCTGTTGGACAAATTGTTCTTTTTCCTTTTGTATTTTCTTGGTTTAAGTTAAGTGATAAGAAGACTGCTTTTAAGGTTGGCTTGGCTACAGTTATTATTGGATTTATCCTTGGTTGTGTAATCGCACTCTTTTATATTGGAGCACCAGTAACGCCAATAATGAGTACGTGATCTTTAGTCAAACATAAATTGAAATTAAAAATGTTCAAAAAGAGTTTTCACTAAGAAAGCAAAAAGAAATCGCTAAGAGGGAAAACAATATTTGTGCAATATTTTTGAAAGATTGGAAAGAAAGATTAAAAAGAAGAGGTGTAAAATATACAATGATAAAACTCAAAGAGATAAAAGGAATATTGAAGAAAAAAAGAATCAAGGAATTTTGTAAACGAAATAAAATAAATTATAGAATTTGTTTTCATCATAAAAGAAAATATTGATATTTATTAAATTATGTATACTCGAGGATATTGAAATATTGATTTTTGGTAAATATTTTTCTAATATCTCTTACGGAGGTGGAATTGTGAAAGAAATCAGTGATAAAGAGAAAATTTATGATAGTTTGGAAGATTGGGAAAGAGATTTAGATATTTCTAATGTGAGCATTTTTTCTGATTTTGAGGTAGCAAGAGTAACTATAGGTAATCTATCGTTGAAGATTAAAGACAGAGAAAAGATTTTCAATAAAGGAAGCGAAGTATTTCTGAGAGACAAACAAAACTTAGAAGAAAAGAAACAGTATAATTCCTTGCTTATAGAACAGATATCTCGTATTTTGGATTTGGCAAGCCTTCATTTGAAGTTAGCTCGTCAATTAATGGAGTTGAAAACTCAGGAAGTAAAAGAAATTATAAAATTAGCAAGAAAATAAGTTCTTTATAGAATTAAATTTATAAAGGGTTCTTCAAAGAACCTTTTTTATTTTAGTTTATTGCTTGAGCATTAAGATAGTGCGCTATATCTTTAATGGCGAAAATGTTATCATAATAGAAATAATATAAATACAATACAATGAGTTTATTTCAACAAGTCAATAATAGCCTTGATAAATTATTATGTAGAAAAGTTATGTTTCTTGTGGGGATCTTGGGGCTTGCTTCGTTAATAGATTTTTGGGTGGGAGATAACCAAGCTTTTCTGTTTATAAATCAGAGACTTTCCAATCCTTTGCTGGATTTTGTTTTTCTTTATATTTTTGTTCCTTTGTTATCTTTTTTGGTTGTTGCACCAGGCTTTATGTTGTTTTTTAAACGTTATAGGATAATCGGCATATTATCTTTTTTGGGAGGCGGTGTATGTTATTTAATTGGAGGGCTGATAAAATTTTCTCCCAGACCAAGTCAGGTTTTGTCGCAGGTTTTTTTAGTAGGAAATTGGGTGGTAGGAGAGAATTCTTTTCCCTCTACTACCACAATGCTTGCTTTTGGTCTTGCTTTGCCTGTCTTTTTATTAACATCAAGAATAGGTTGGCTTTCTTTGCTTCTTGCTTCTTTAACAGGCTTTTTTGTTGTATATTCTGGATATCACTTTCCTGAGGATGCGATAGCAGGAGCTGTGATTTGCGTGATAATCATTCTTTTTCTTGTATTTTTGTTAAGGAAATACATTTATTGTCGAACAACATAAAAAGAGATAAAAATGGATCTCTATCGATTATATTTGAGACTGAAAAATAAATATAGAAAATTAGATAAATATTGGAGTTTGTGGTGTAAGACTCAAAAAAGCTGGAAGGAAAAAGAAAAAATTGCCATAGGAGCAATCTTAGTTCAGCGTACTAATTGGAAGAATGTAGAATTGGCTTTGTATAATTTAGAAAAGCAAAATATTTTATCTATAGAAGCTATCTATAAAACAGGAAAGAAAAATTTTAAGCTTTTAGAAAGACTTATTAGGCCTTCAGGTTTTTATAGACAGAAAGCGAAGCGTCTTTTGGAGTGTTGCAAATTTATTGTAGAAGAACATAAGACATTGAAAAAATTCCTAAAACAAGATACAAATAAATCAAGAGAGCAGTTACTGAATCTTTTTGGAATAGGACCTGAGACAGCTGATTCCATTTTGCTTTATGCTGGAGAAAAGCCTATCTTTGTGATAGATGAATACACCCGCCGGTGGGTTAAAAATCATCATTTAAGTAATAACCTTGGTTATAATGTCCTTCAGAGATTTTTTGAGAATAACTTGCCTCGGGATTATAAAATTTACCAGAACTTCCACGCGATGATTGTTTTAGAAGGTCAAAATAATCGTCAGAATCTTAACAAAAGGTCGTTTCATAAAAAGTAAAACTTATTCAATAGCGATGAAAGAAAAAGCCACAATATCCACATTTCTTTCTATTTTGTTGGGAGTTTTGATTGTTATAGGTTTTTATTTCCTTGTAAATTCAGATATAAATTTTAATGAAATTTTTAAAAAAATTCCTATCTTCAAAAAAGCAACTTCTTCTCAGGAATTAAATGGCAATGGTAGTGAAAAGAGTGAGACTACTACTGATCAAATACCGTCAAGAATTCCTGAACCTAGTCCATATCAAAGACAAGATATTTTATTCTTGAAATTTGTCTCAAGTGAAAATTGTATATATGAACTAGATGGAGCTGAAATTCTTAGATTAAAAAAACTCGGAGTGAATGGTGTAAGAATTTGTCCTCTTTATACCTTAACAAAAGACGGAACTATTAAAAAAGTTCTCCCTGATTCTATTGTTGTAGATTTGATTAAAAAAGCTCATCAAGGAGGTCTTGCTGTCTTTTTAGAACCAAATTTGGGAGGGCCTGAGGGGTTTCCGAGGCTTGATGATGAGAAATATATTGATCTACTCTACGATATTTCTTTATATTGGGCAAATATTGCCCAAGAACAAGAAGTAGAATTTTATTCTCCCATGAATGAACCTAATGTTATGTGGGGAAGTTCCGATTTATTGAGGAAGTGGATTGATAAAACAAGCGATTTAAAATCTTTTTTTTCTGGAAATATAGTATTAAAACTTGCTGATATCGGACCTCAAGATACCGACGAAGTATTTGGTGATATGGAAGGATACGACTATATAGCTTTTGATATTATTTGGGAGAATTCAGATTATGAAGAATTAAAAAATTTTCTGGACTTGGCAGTACAGAAAGGGGATAGTCTAAAAGAAAAATATAACTTGAAGGGATTTTTCTTTGGAGAAATAGGTGTGAATAGATTAAGAACAGATAAAAAAATACAGGCAGAAGTCTTTAAAACTATTCTTGAACAAACATGGAAAAGAATTGATGGCTATTGTTTCTTGGGTTGGTCTGAGTTGGAATTTAGGTTCAAAGATAATGAAGAAGCAAAAAAAATAATAAAAGAGTGGTATTCTAAGAATACAGAAGAAGAGAGCAGAGAGGATTTTTGAAAATTGTAAAGTTGTTGAATATAAAAGAAGCGATTTTTAAAACAAAGAAGTCTTTTATATAGTTGTGCTCAGATATATGATGGAATTTTTAGTAACACAATAATAAAAAGAGATGGAGTGACTACTTTTTTGTTAAAGAAAAACGCCATAAAAGTTTTCTCAGAAGAGCAATAAACTTATGAAGAAAAACCCAAAAAGATCTAATATATTATGGCTTGGCCTTGTAAGTTTTTTTAATGATATAAGTAGTGAAATGATAATGCCGATATTACCGATGTTTATTGTAGCTTTGGGTGGGGGAGGAATTATTGTTGGATTAGTCGGAGGTTTAAGAGATAGTATTGCAAGTATATTGAAAGTTATCTTTGGCTATTGGTCAGATAAAACAGGTAAAAGAAAAGTGTTTGTTTTTGGGGGTTATATAGTTTCGATAGTTTTTAAATTATTTTTATCGTTTTCAAAAATCTGGCAGCATATCTTGGTGTTCGCCAGTTTTGAGAGAATTGGAAAAGGTTTAAGAACAGCTTCTCGTGATGCGATTATTGCAGATTCTATACCAGAAAAAAGAGGAAAGGGTTTTGGAATTCATAGAGCAATGGATACTTTAGGAGCAATTATAGGGTCAGTTTTTGTTTTTTTATTATTTTGGTTTTTTAGGTTTAGTTTTAAAACTATTATTTTTACAGCAGCTATAATTGCTTGCTTTTCTTTGTTACCTTTATTTTTTGTAAAAGAAGAAAAACGCAATCCTCAAAACGTATCTCTAAAAGTGAGTTTAAAAAATCTTCCTCATTCTTTGAAATTGTTTATCTTGGTTTCTGGTATTTTCTCTCTTGCTAATTTCAGTTATATGTTTTTTATTCTTCGGGCAAAAGAAATCTTTGAAGGAAAATTATCTATTGGGGCGCCTATTCTTCTTTATATTCTTTTTAATATCTTCTATGCCTTATTTGCTATTCCTTTAGGAGAATTGTCAGATAAAATAGGAAGGAAAAGGGTAATCGTAGGAGGTTGGTTATTGTTTTCATTTGTTGGATTAGGATTTGCTTTCTTTCATTCTTTAAGTATTTATCTGGTTTTGTTTGCTTTATATGGTATAGTTTATGCCTTGTTGGACGGCAACCAAAGAGCTTATGTATCTGATTTATCAACAGAAGAGTTCCGAGCTACCGCTTTGGGCACATTTCATACTGTTATAGGTGTAGTTGCTCTTCCAGCAAGCTTGATTGCTGGTTTTTTATGGCAGGTAAATCCGGCTTTTACTTTTATATACGGAGCAGGGATAAGTCTTTTGGCTTCTGGCATCTTTTTTGCATTTGGATAAATTATAAATATTGATAGAATAAGAAAAGAGCTTCAAAAAGAAGCTCTGGAAAATAGATTTATTTCTGTTCTTCTCTTGGCTCCTAAAATTAATTTCAGGCGATTTCCCCACCTTGCAGCCTGCGCCCTCAGGCCCCTTACCGCCAAGGGAAGAGTTCAGAAAAAATCTATTTTCTTAAACAGATTATATAATAATAATGTCATTTTGTCAAGGTCGATAAAATAAAATTAAAAATAAGATTCGATATGCAAAAAACAATCCAAAATTTAACAAAGGCTTTTATTGGTGAAAGCCAAGCAAGAAATAGATATACATTTTATGCAAAAATCGCCAGAAAAGAGGGGTTTGAACAAATCGCTGAAATTTTTCTGATTACAGCAGAGAATGAAAGAGAGCATGCAAAGTGGTTGTTTAGATTGATAAATGAATTAAAGAAAAAGAGTAGTGAGCCAATTGGTGAAATTACGGTCGAAGCAGTAGTTCCTACAACGTTAGGAGATACAGCAGAGAATTTGAGAGCAGCTATTGCGGGAGAAAATTATGAATACACTCAAATGTATCCGGAATTTGCTAAGATAGCAGAAGAAGAAGGTTTGAATGAAATTGCTAGAAGATTAAGAGCTATTGCTGTGGCTGAGAAACATCACGAAGAAAGATACAAAAAACTTTTAAGAGAAGTGGAGAATAGAACTGTGTTTAAGAAAGAAAGAAAAGTTTATTGGGTTTGCAGAAAGTGTGGATATATTCATGAAGGTCTGGAACCTCCTGAAGAGTGTCCTTCCTGTAGTCATCCAAAGGATTACTTTGAATTGAAATGTGAAGAATATTGATTTTACTCTTATTAAAAACCTATGAGAAAAAAAGATTTTTCTAAAAGAATTTTAGTAAGTATTACAGGTTATAAAGATTACCATTGGAAAAATAAATTGAAAGAAATTGAAAGATTTAAAATATCAAAAATAGGATTATTTCTTGAGAGATTTGAAAGAGGACAAAGAAAAGAGATATACAAAGCTCTCCTAGCTTCAAAAATTAAAGAGATTCCTCTTGTTCATATCAGAAACGATATGAGTCGAGATGAACTTGTATTTTTGGTAAGAAATTTTGGTTCTCGTTATTTAACTATTCACGAAGATAGTTTTGATGTAATGCAAAAATGGAGAGGATTTTTCAAGCGACTTTATCTTGAGATGAATACAGATAATTTTGTTTCTCGTAAAGTTGATGTTTCTCGAATCGGAGGTTTTTGTGTCGATTTGGCTCATTTTAAGGTAGAAGCAACGAAATGGTCAGAAGAATTTGTATATATTTTTGAAAGAAGAGCGGTTTCGAGATATTTTGCCTGCAACCATCTCAGTGGATATTCTTTCGAAAGAAATACTGATCTTCATTTTCCTAAAAAACTGAAGGATTTTGAGTATCTCAAAACTCTTCCTGAATTTATATTTGGAGATGTTATCGGATTGGAAGTGGATAATAGTATTTCTCAAC
>JAGGXC010000001.1 GCA_021163265.1 bacterium
GGTATTGCCAGTATTTCATCTCTCTGCAGTCTCTCTACATCCATTGAACGAAAAGCATACAGATTCCTTCTAAACTCAAAATAGAGTAAATCCCAATAATTTCCCTTCCTTATCCATAAAACAGGATTTGAAGATAAATTTCCTTTCATCTTAGCATACTCTTTTCCAAGTTTATCATGTTTTGTCCTCATAATAACTTTGCATTCAGAACATCTCCATTCAACTGTTCTTGTTGTTTTTGTTTCAGAGACAATCTTACCTATAAAATATGTTTGACGATGACAAATAGGGCAATATATGTTCTTAATCTTCATATTCTTGTTGATTTTCTATTAAAGTATAAAGTCTATACTTTATCTTCTTCAAAGCATCAATTAAAGAAACAACCTTTCTCTTAGTATTATTGTTTAAACCAAGTAATGCTAAAGCAGAACCTTTTATCATCTGATACTCTTCAAGCAAGGCTTTATACTCCTTTATCTTCTCATCACATATATCAACAATAGTATTCAACTCTTCTTCAAATGATTCAACTTCTTTCTCCATATTCAAAAAAAGATTAAAAAATCAAAACTCATAGAAGAAAATAAAGTAGCCAAAGAAGCTTAATCTAGAAAAACTCCTTTGGCTACATATATTTAAAGAACACTCTTTGGAGGTTTCACTGCTCATCTTCTATATATCTTGCTCTAAGTTCTCCATCCACCTTCTCGATAGTCTCCAGAATCTTTTCTACATCAACATTGGAATACTGTATCTCCCAACCATAACCACCTCTCTGACCACGACTCAAACAAACCTTAAGTTCAGATGGCTGCTGCAAAGATACATGCTCATGACGAATAACCTGCTCAACATCTTTACTCATATCTTTCACCTTCTCTGCCATTTCTCATTCAACACCTCTATCTCCCGCAGCAAAAGATCTTTATTTCCATGTCTTGAAAGATCAATAAGCTCCTCAAGAATATCTGATGCCTCCTCCAAACTCAAATCATCAGGAATATTTTTCACCCCAAACCTATGCAATGTCTCCCTTTGCTTCCTAGTAGCCAATACACCATCAATCTTACAATTCCTCTCATCTCTATTTACCTGATAATCCCTTCTTCTCATCTCAACGATCATCTCACTACGTAAATCCTTAGAAATCTCTTCAAACACTCTACCAGCAATATCTATACCATGCTCCGGCCACTTCCCAGATACCTTATACAAAATCCTTCCATACATCTCCAAATAAGAATCTATTCTTTCTTCTATCTCTTCATCCATTCTACACAAACCTCCTCTTCGGTAGAGACAACCTAAAGGTTGCTCCACCAGCACAGCCCCCAAACTTTTCTTTGGAAGCTAGGCTCATAGAACAACCTTTTTACCCATCAAAAACCAGCCTCCAACCATTATCATAAACCCAGAGTTGTTTTTTAACACATGAAGGAACCTTTAATCTCTTCAACCTCCTGATCTCTCTCTTGAACCTCCCTTTACCTGTTTTCACCTGCACAAGCAAAACCTTCGACCTAGAAACAGCAACAATATCAAAAGGAGAACGAGAACCAGCTGAACGCAAAACCGTATGAAAAACCCTGTTTCTCCTTAACCTTCTAACTACCTCCAATTCCCTTAGATAACCTTTTTGATAAGAAGTAATCATAACCTAAAAGTAGGATACAGTTTATCCAAGTAGAACTCCTGGAAAACATGCTCTCTCTTCCAGAGATTAATAATATTAGTTGACAAACAAACCGCTAGGGAATCACCAAGCCTCTGAGAATACTCTGAAGAAAGATACCAATCAATCAACTCCTTGATCTCCTCCACACCGTATTTCTTTAGCCTCTGCTTAACTAGTTTCCCATCCTTCGACCAGTTAACCTCAGGAACATAACCCTTTATCCTTCTAACCCTTGATATAAAATAAGAAACAATATCCCTAACAGAAGATGACTTTTTGTCATCCACTACAGTGTATATATTACTACTCTCTATTACTATAGGATCAGACACCCTTGTCTCCTCAAGAGAACCCCTATTTGTCTTCTCAGAAGTGGACAGATCTAAGGAAACCTTCCAGTCTGGTAGAAGATAACGATTATTTCTCCTAAGACCCACTCTTTTTATCCTCAAACCCGCTTTTTCTTTTAACTCCTTAATTGCTCTATCCACTGTTTTCACTGAAACACCTAAAACCTCAGCTATATACTTCCTTGAAGGATAAGAAATAGATTCAGAATCCTTCATAGACCACAAAACCCCAGCAACAAGTTTCGCTCTAAAACCCAGGTCTCTTCTTTTAGCAATTAATTTAGGAATAGCCCAGAAACCCATAAAGACTAATTAGATGTTTGAAATTGATTAATCCTTTGTCTCCTATCAACCCATTCCTTAAGATTCTTGTTTATACCAAACATTTGTCTATCAGGATTCCACTTAATTACTCCTCTCACCACCAAACCCTTCAGGATATCATCGACATGATAAGGCAAAATCCCTGCTAAGAAGAAATCTTTTTTATCAAAAACAGCAAAATCCCTGTTTAACCCAAAGGAAAACCTCATAATCAAAAGCAAAACCTTAAGCTCTCTCTTGGTAAAATTCGAGGTGATAATCTTATCTAATATTCTATTCTCAATATTAGTTGAAACCATAGTTTTTTTAGTAGATTTCATTAACCTTCCTTTTCAAAACATACTCAACCAAAGCAAAAGCAAGAAGTCTAACATTTTTCCGTATCCTATCAATCTCTTCATCAGAAAGAGAAGGTTTCCTAAGAATCTCCCTATATTTATCATAGATTGAATTCCCTTTCTCCTTAGACATAAGACAAAATAGGGTAGTAGTCTATAGTAGAAAGACTTCTTCAACTCTTTCTCCCAAAACCTTAGCTATCTTTAAAGCTAGATAAACGTTTGGTATACGATTACCTGTTTCAATCTCAGATATCTCTGACTGGAAAACACCTACTTTCTCTGCTAAAACAGATTGCTTCATCCTCTTCTTATCCCTTAGTTCTTTTATTCTATTAGTTAGTCTCCACCATATTTCAATCATAAAAATACGATATTACCTTAGATTATATCGTATAAACACGATTGTCAAGTGGAAAATTAGAGATTTATGATAAATTCTAGTTATAATTTCCAGAGAATATATTCTCTTGGTCTTTTAGAAAAATTTATTTATGAGAATTTTTATGTCGCCTCTTGAATCCACGAGGGAGAAAGGTATATGAAGATATCTAATCCAAAGGATATGATAGGTAAGTTGGTTACTGATTTTAACGGTGTAACCATTGGTGTTGTAGATAAGATTTGGAAGAGCTGGAACGAGGAGTACCCTGGGTGGTTTTTTGGCGTAAGACTAAACGAGGAAGTAAGAAACGCATGGTTTAGAGGTACAACAAAACTTATACCAATATATAACGACTATATCCAGGATATTGCTGAACATATTATGCTTAATAAAACAGCTGAGCAACTCAGTCGTTATTTGAATAAAACAGTTTCTTGCAGCGATGCTGCTCATCCAATTGATCACCTCATGGACATGCCTGTTTATGATAGAAACAATTCCCGTGTTGGAACATTCTATGGTTGGGTCGAGAGTGACGGAATATACAAACACTATGGTTGCTTCGTAGATCCCTATCTATGTGATATCTGGGATATACCACATAATATCGTTATGCCACTCCAACCTTCTATGATTCATCAAGTTTTTGATACGATTACTCTCAATAGAACCCTAAAGGAGCTCAGAGAGTATTGGCAACAATATTCTGAGAAACACTAAGGAGGAGTTTAAGGGAATAGCCGCATTCCCTACTCCTCTCCCTCCCTCCATCTCCCCCCTATTTTTGAGGGAGTAGATGATTTTGTGCAATAAAAGAATTTATGAATCAGATGTTGATAATTTGATTAGAAGAAGAGCTAAAATATTTTAGGTAGTTACCATAAAACAGTGGGATTTATATCAGCAGAAGGTTTAGTAGAAATTACACAAGTTATTGCAAAATTTCGATGATTTTATATAGGACCTAATTCTTATGATAAAAGACCAATTGAAAGATAGGGATGGGATGAAGCTGAGATTGAATAACGATGAGGATGTTGATTTGAGTTTAATCTTGGATTCGAAGTCTTTCCCTTCTTTTGTTACCTATATCTGTAGAGGTGATGGTAAATGGTCTCCTATCTATGTAAGTAAGAATATTCTAGACTTTGGTTTCACTAGAGAGGAATTCTTGGAGAAAACCGATTTCTGGATTAATCATATACATCCAGATGATCAACAAAAGTTTCTAAATGAGCTATCTGATGTTTTTGAAAAAGGTTTTCATACCAGAGAATATAGAGTTTTAGATAAAAATGGTTGCTATAGATGGGTGAAAGATGAACGTAGATTGATTTATGATGAAGATCGTAAAACCGATAGATATATTGGCTTCATATATGATATAACCAGGGAGAAAAAACTGGAGGAATCCCTACTTGAAGTTGAAAAACGATTTGAGGATATACTGTCGGTTTCTGCGGATTGGTTCTGGGAAGTTGATAAAAATGGAGTATATACTTTTGTAGCTGGTAAAGTCGAAGAAATCCTTGGATATAAACCAGAGGAACTCATAGGTAAAACACCTTTTGATCTTATGCCGGAGGATGAAGCAAGACGAATAGAAGAGATATTCAAAAAAATTGCTGGCGAGAAAAAAAGGATTATGAACTTAGAAAATTGGAATATAACTAAACAAGGTAGAAGAATCTGCTTACTAACAAATGGAGTACCTCTATTGGATAGAGAAGGGAATCTAATAGGCTATAGAGGTGTAGATAAAGATGTTACTGATATTAAACTAGCGGAGATAGAGAGAAAAAATCAAGTCGAAAGGATCAAAAGATATCAATCAGCTATTGTGAAGATATCAACTGATGAATCAATGATTGAAGGAAAATTTGATATCTTCTGTAAACATGTCACTGAAGTAATTGCCCATGCCATGGATGTAGAACGAGTTAGTATATGGTTGTTAAATGATAAGCAAACTGAGTTGATATGTATCGACTTATATGAGAGAAGTAAGGATAAACATTCAAAAGATATTACGCTTTCTGTAAATAATTATCCTAATTATTTCAATACTCTTCGAAACACTACAGCTATTGATGCAGAAGATGCGCTTAATGATGATAGAACCAAAGAATTTAAAGAAGATTATTTGATTCCACTAGGTATTGTTTCTATGCTTGATGCAACTATTAGAGTTCATGGCAAAACAAGAGGAGTTGTATGTCATGAACATATAGGAGAAAAAAGAAAGTGGTTACCCGATGAAATTATTTTTGCAGGTGAAGTCTCAGATCAAATTGCAAATGCTTTACTTACTTCTGAACGGATTTATACTATAAAAGAGTTAGAGCAGAGAATGAAAGAACTTGAACTCTTTCAATCTTTTACTGAGGAAAGGGAACTTAAAATGATTGAATTAAAAAGAGAGATAAATGAGCTCTGCAAGAAATATGGAGAAAAACCTAGATATGAGATAACAGATGAGTTAAAGGAGGAGAAGGTGTTAAATCCTTGATTTGGGGAGGGAAAAAATGTTTATGGGAAAGTTAAAGATTGTTGTGCTGTTGGTTGTTATCGCAGCTGGTATATTATCTGGATGTACAACTCGAGAGGAATTGAATATACAGGAGGGGGATAATGGTGTACAACAAATGGGTCCGGTGTTTGTTGGATATGGCTGGAGTATAAAATCTGATCCTGTAGAAGCGGTAGCTGAGGCTGTTTCATCAGTAAAAACTCAGCTTAAGGATAAAACTCCTGATTATATCGTTCTTTTTTCAACTGTTGATTATAATTCAACGGTTATCCTTAGAGAGGTTTCTAAATATTTTCCAGAAGCACAGATATATGGTGGTACTTCATGTACCGGTGTGTTAACTAAAGATGGGTATCATACTAGTGGAAATGGTTCTCTAGCTTTATTAGCTGTTTCTTCTGAGAATATTAGTTTTGGTGTTGGTGGAGCAGAGATAGGAGATTCTGCTAGAACAGCCGGAGCAGAAGCTATCTCAGAGGCTATTGTAAATGCTGAGAGAAACAATGAAACACCTGATCTTGTTTTGATAACCGCTGCTCCTGGGAAAGAAGAAGAAATACTACTTGGAATAGAAGATGTAATTGGTAAAGACACACCAATATTTGGTGGGAGTTCAGCGGATAATACCATAGAGGGATATTGGAAGCAATTTGCAAATAATAAAGTATACTCCAATGGTGTTAGTGTAACCGCTATTTTCACTAATTTAAAAATTGGTTACTCATTTGAAGCAGGGTATCTAATAAGTGAACAAGAGGGAACTATCACCGAGGCAGAAGGTAGAACCATCTATAAAATCGATGATAAACCTGCTGCAGAGGTTTATAATGACTGGACTTCCGGGGAGGTTATTGGTGAAAATCATTCATCTACTGGAGAATTAATCATTCTCTCTCAATCTACTTTTTATCCATTATCTAAGAAACTAGTTGGTTCAAATGGAGAGATCCACTATCTTTCTATACATCCACTCTCGGTTAATTTCTCTGATAAATCCCTTACAGTTTTCACTAACGTAGAAAGCGGAGAAACTATACAACTAATGCATGGAACCTGGGAGTTATTACTTAACCGAGGACACAGTACACCATCGAAAGCATTAGAATTCGGTGAAATCGATAAAGGTAAGGGTGCATTTGGTATCTATACTTTTTGCGCTGGAACACTCCTAGGTATACCTGAAAATGAGAGGTTTAAACTTCCTTTATTGGTTTATCAAACTATTGGTATACCTTTCATTGGAACTTTTACTTTTGGTGAGCAAGGTTATATCAGCGGCGTTGGAAATAGACATGGGAATCTTGTTAATTCTATGGTAATAATCGGTGAAGAAGAAAAATGAACCACCTTTCTCATCTCCTCCAACGGGATTACGGGTTTAATATCGTAATGTTAAACCTCCTTAATTCTCTTATGTCTTTAAACCAAGAGGATTTCCATGAAACAAAGGCTGCTGAGATAACTTTAAGTTTGGTGAATAAGAGATGAAATTGAAAAGCATGTTTCATAAAGTATTCCTCTACATGGTTCTTATATCCCTCATCGGCGGAGGAACCACCTTAGGTATATTAATTACCGGGCAAACTCTCACCATGGAAGAAAATATTATCCGAGAACATCTAGTAATCGCTGATATAGTCTCACAAACCATTGAAACAGGTTATTTCGCTGGTAGATGGCCTTTTGAAACACTTGAAGAAATAAAGAAAGGGGAAGACATTGTATTTTGGTGGGTGACAAAACCCGATGGTGAGATTGTATTAGCCGATAATCCCGATATGTGGGGAAAACAAGTGACTAATAATTTCTTATATTCAAATGAAACCATTGTTAGAGATACTGTATTCAGTGAAACTGGAGAGAATATCAAATTAATCGTTCGCCCCCTTAATATCAAAGAAGAAGGAAAAAACTGGATGTTTTGTATGGGAGTATCTCTTAAACCAATTTCTATGGCAAGAAATTCATTAATTCAAAATGGTATAGCCGTTCTTATAGGAGTAGTCTTCTTAACAGTTGTATTCTCTCTCATCCTCAGTAGAAGTATCATCAAACCAATTCAACAGTTATCTAAAGCAACAATAACCATAGCAAAAGGAAACCTCGATCAACATGTAGAAGTAGAAAGTAACGGTGAAATCGGTTTACTAGCAAATAACTTCAACAAGATGATTCAAGAGTTAAAAAAATCCAAAACTAAATTAGAAGAATACAACAAACTCCTTGAGAAAAAAGTAGAAGAACGTACAAAGGAACTTAGAATAGCTAAAGAAAAATTAGAAGAACATGTTGAAAAACTTGAGAGAAACAAAAAGATGCTACTCAACCTCATGCAGGATCTTAAAAATACAGTAGATAAACTAAAAACTACACAAGAAGAATTAAAACATAGAAATAAAGAATTAGAAATAGCTCATAATAAACTAAAAGAGATGAACAGAGAACTTGATAGAAAAGTTAAAGAAAGAACTAGGGAGGTAGAAAAACTATTGGAACAAAAAAACGAGTTTATCCATCAACTAGGTCATGACCTCAAAACCCCTTTGACACCTATGTTAACTCTTCTACCTATTATTCGTAGCCGTGTCGATGACCCTAAGACTCAAGAGTTGTTGGATATATTGGTTGAGAGTTCTTCTCATATGAAGGAGTTGGTTACTAAGACTCTGCAGCTTGCTCGTCTTAATTCCCCGAATATGCAATTCCAGATTGAGGAGGTGAATCTGCGGGAGGAGATAAATAGTGCTTTGAAGAGGAATAAAACTATTCTCCAAGATTGTAATATGGAGGTTGAGAATCTTGTTAGAGAAGATATTTTAGTAATGGCAGATAAACTTCGTCTCGGTGAGTTATTGGATAATCTAATTAGTAATGCAGTAAAGTATACTCCTAATGGTGGTAGAATAACTATCACTGCGGATTACGAGGAAGATGAAGTTAAAATCGCTATTCAAGATACAGGTATAGGTATGACTAGAGAACAAATAGAACATATCTTCGATGAATTCTATAAAGCAGATGAATCTAGACATGATCTGGATTCTAGTGGACTTGGATTAGCAATCTGCAAACGTATAGTAGAGAAACACGGTGGTAGAATATGGGCTGAAAGCCCTGGTAGAGGTAAAGGTTCAACTTTCTATTTTACTTTACCTTGTAGTAGTAATTTGGAAGGTAGAACCTGTGAGCCAGTTGCTTTTGCCAAGAAATGAAATAGCTTTTGCTATTCCACTATATAATTGAGGGGATAGTGATGGTAAAAATCATGGTTGTAGATGATAGCCGAGAGGTGTTGTTTTCTGTTGCAAGTAGCCTTAGGAAGCTAGATGAAAGTTATGAGGTTATAACAGCTGAGAATGGAAAGAAATGTTTAGAACTCCTGGAAGAAGAGACACCAGATGCCATACTATTAGATATAATGATGCCCGGTATGAGCGGATGGGTAGTCTATGATAAAATACGTAGTAATCCAAAATGGGAGAGGATACCTATACTATTCTTAACCGCTCGTACCGATAAACTTGCAGAGGAGGCTGGAAAATTCTTAGGTGAAGATTACATCGAGAAACCATTTGATCCAATTGACCTAAAAAAGAGAATTGAAAAAGCTATAGAAAAAAAGAGGAAAACAGGGGTGAGACAATATTAAAAAGATTTTAATTGTTGATGACGAACCAATAATTATCGCTTCGATTAAGATAGCTTTAGAGGAAATAGGAGAAGATTATGAGATAATAGGTGCTAATAGTGGAGAGGAATGTTTCAAGCTGCTAGAGAAAGGAGAGAAACCAGATCTTATTTTATTGGACATCATGATGCCCGGTATGGATGGTTGGAAGGTACATGATAAACTTAAAGCTAAAGAATCACCTTATAATGATATACCCATTATTTTCTTAACAGCAGCGAATAACGAGGATTATCGAGAAGTAGGTACTTGGTTTGGAGAAGATTATATAGAGAAACCATTTGATATAATGGACCTCAAAAAGAGTATAGATAGAGTGCTTGAGAGAAAGAATGAGAAGAAAAAATAGAAAATAAAATAGTTTAATAAAAGGGGATTTTCCTCAAACCATTTAAACTCTTTGGATTTCGATATATTAAATTTTAAAGGAAAGATATTATAAAGTTGGGAATTGATTAAGCTTAAATACTATTTATCCGAGATGAAAAAGGATTTCTAAGTTTAAGGATGTGTGATTATCAGATGATAAAAGAAAAACATCCATTAAGAGGGGCTAAAGGTGGATGTACAGGTTTTATGGCTTCTAAGAATGATAAGGTTTTAGTTGCCAGCAATATCGATGCTTCTGTTGTTGACCCTAAACTTGAGGTTTATAAACCAGATGAATCAAAAGGAACCTATGGAAGAATACTTTTTCGATACTGGTATGATTGCGTAGATTGTAGGTCAACAGGTGTAAATGAAAAAGGATTATGGTTTGATCGATATGATCATCAATTTTGGCCTCAGCTAAAAACTATTTTTAAGAAACCATATAAAAAACCAATGCAGTTAGAAGCATACTGCCTGAGCATATGTTCCACAGTTGAAGAAGTAAAAGAGGAGATGGAGAAATATAATCTTTTTCAGATGTCAAGGTATAATGCTTTCTTTGTTGATAAAACAGGGGATTGGGTGATCATAGAAGGTGATAACCTCTATCAAAAAGATGAATATAACAAGTATGGAATCAAGTATGCAGTAAGTACAAATTTTATACCATCTAAACCCAATCTTCCTTTTTCTAGATTAACCGGATGGGAACAAGGTAAATGGCGATATAGACTAGCAAGATATATGCTTCAAAATATGGATGAATCTCAATTCAATAGAGAATATTTTAGAAGCATATGTGAGGCAACCCATACTGATGTCACCAATTATTCCAATGTTTGCGATCTCAAAAATGGAATAATCTATCTTTATCATTTCAAAGACTATGAAAAAGAAAGAGAAATAAAAATAAGAGAATATATCAAGAAAATCCCAGAGATTCAAGACCCAGAAAGCCCAATGATAATTAAGATACCATCACTATTTGAACCCAAAAATAATAAACCACCTGAGAAACCGGTTTTATATGGACCCACTAAAGGAAAAATTGGACAGAGTTATGAATATTTCGCAGTTTCCAAAGATCCAGAGAAACATCAGATCTATTTTCTTTTTGATTGGGGTGATGGAACAACAAGTAAAATCTGTAAAAAATGGATTGAACCTCTAAACAATATCACCTGTCAATTAAAACATAGATGGATAAAAAGCGGTGACTATAAAGTAAAAGTAAAAACACGAGATATCTATGGAAAAGAAAGCCCATGGTCAGATCCACTATATGTTGATATTCAAAAGAAGAAACATCCTCGTATCCTACCTCCAGAGTTAATAAAAAAAGGATTAAGATAAAAATAGGGTTATTTCTTCTTAGACCTATGATTGTATAGATAATCATAGATTAAAAACACAGTTAATCCTGTGACCCCTGCTGTTATCAGAATCTGGATATATATCAGAAACTCCTTAAAACCCTCAAGTATAGTTTTATTTATCTTGAGAAGTATATCCGGTAGCATACTAGATATATTTGTTGAGAAATTGATGGAGATATTTTCATAACCTACATTACCTGGTATGTAGATGGAAACAACACTTTTTTCTTTATTGGCGATATGGCGATAGATACAATCATCTAATAATGTATTGTCTATTTTTAGGGTCATATTAAATCTTTTTTCTTTCCACCAATCTCCGAATAGTCTATGTTTTTCCTCATAAGGCTCGAGAAATATTTTGATGATGCTTAAATTATCAAGATCTATTTGTAGTTCCTGTGGGAAATATTTTTTATAGAAAAAATTAAGCCTCGTGCTTTTATTTAAACTGAGATTACAATTAAAAACAGTGATATCGCTACTAACCTCGCTGTTATATAACTTGTCAAGTAGATAGATTGCCCAAATAATACACCTATGATCAAAGAAAGGATTTTCAATACGGGATTCTAAGAATATTTCTCTAGCATGTTTTATTACGTTAAGAGTTATCTTAGTGTTAAATATGTTTTTCTCCAAAAATCTTTCATTCAAATCTGCTGACTCAAGAGCATCATTTAGTCTATCTATGATATCTAATGATATATCTTCTCTCCATATACCTGGATATAATATCTTTATAGTTGTATTTAAAATCTCAAATGTAAATGAGATGTTAACTAAAATCTCTCCTTCTTTGTTCTTCAATTGATCACGCCAGATGAAAGGTATTTCACAGTTATATAATCGAAAATATATACGTGGAGTAATCGAAGTACCAGGTTTTAACTCAAATACTCTCTCTACTTTTCTTTCAGGTTCACCAGATATGGATTCTGAAAAAACCTTATCTTTTTCTTCCCATGGAGGAATAAAAGAGACATCACCTATTCGTCGTTTACCATCTGATTTACTTTTGTAATAAATTTCTCCATCTACAAATCTATCCGTAGGGATGATTAATCTTGTTGTGTTGTTTAGAAAACCAATGAACTGTTTCCTTGGATAGCTAATATTAATTTTTGCACTAATAACCGTATATGCCTCATCAGAGTTTTCATAATCTACATTCCAGTCAGAGATTTCACCAATAACAGGTTCAGGTAGTATCTGCCTGAGATTTTCTACTAAAATAAATGAAATCAAAAGAACTATAATTAAAATTATTACCGCCGTTCTCCCCCTTATCTTCACAAAAGATAAATTGATACTATTTATATAAATTTGTTGTATTATATTCTGTGTATTCAAATTTGAATTACTCCAAGGTCGAATGAATCTAAGGGGGATAAAAAGTAATGAGGAATAATTCTTATAGATTGGGTTGACAAAGATTTCTATCTTAGTTAATATCAGTTATAGATGATATGAAATTTGGAGAGAAACTAAGAAAAATTAGAGAAGAGAAAGGCATTACACAGCAAGAGTTAGCTGAAAAACTTGGATATGTAACCAATAGCTATATTGCCGAGGTAGAGAAAGGAAAGTTTATCCCCTCAGAGAAGAAACTAAGGATGATAGCCAAAGCCCTAGGTGTTCCCTTTAGAGAACTTGATAGCCTTTTATTAGAAACAAAGATCGAAGAACTTGGAGTAAAGGAAACTGAGCTCATTAGCTTATTCAAGGATATCCCAAAACTACCCAAGGAGGATAAACAAGCTATCATCAAAGCCTATCTCTCCATCAAAAAAAGAAAGAAAAAACAGAAAACATGAGATGGATAATTGAAAAAGCCAATGAAATACGCAAAAAATATGGTTTAGATGACCTATATTTTGTTGCTGAGAAACTAGGAGCAAGAGTTGTCGAGCATCCCCTGGGTAGAATAATCAAGGAAGCCTATTTCAAAGACCTAAGAGTTATTGTCATTGACCCAAGTCTGCATCCATATAAAAAACGTCACCTCATCGCTCATGGTCTGGCTCATCATCTGTTCCACAGAAACAGGAAGGTAAATTATTTTCTTGACCAAGGTAGGTGTTTCCTTAAAAACCTAGATGTTATACAACAAGAAAGAGAAGCAGAGGTTTTCGCAGCATACCTTCTCATACCAGAGGACAAACTAAATATTCTTCTAAAAGAGGAATGGATAAAAGAATCCCTAGATCCAATACCTGAGCTGGCTGAAGAATTCCAAGTATCAGAACATTTCATGAAAAAGAGACTAGGATTTGAAAAAATGTTGAGATAAAGGATTTAAACCATGAATTCATAATTATCATACCTTTATTGGAGAGAAGATACATGAACAAAAACCTTAGGGAGTTTGTAGATAAGGAACACAGAGTGATGAGTGATTTTTATGACATATGTGAGAGATACAATGAGAGAAACAAGGCTTTAATAAAAAGAGAGCTGAGACAGTTGATTGAAGAGGATCCTGATTTTTTGGATCCCTATCTTTTTCTTTATCAGATACTGGAAGATGAAGGTAATCTCAAGGAGGCAGAAAAGATT
This sequence comes from bacterium, assembly GCA_021163265.1. Lineage (GTDB taxonomy): Bacteria > Patescibacteriota > Minisyncoccia > Minisyncoccales > JAGGXC01 > JAGGXC01. The sequence continues at coordinate 13,601 of JAGGXC010000001.1, forward strand.
TTAAACGAAGCATATAGGAGAGCAATAGCTTTGATAACAGACAAAGATGGAAGTTGGCCTGATATTTTGAAATGGGGTTGGCTGGAAAACAGGCATATTATTAGAACTATTCTAAACAAAGCCTTGTCTCTCTGGAGAAATAATAAGATAGAAGAATCATTAGACTTATTTAGAAAACTTCTAAAAACAAACCCCAATGATAATATTGGAGCAAGATTCTATATCCTGGCAATCAGGATGGGTATGAGCTTAGATGATTTTGAGGATCGTTTCAACAAAGGTGGCTACTATGATTCAGAGATGATTGATTGGTTTGATAGAAACTACAAAGATTTCCTAGATGAGTTTAGCTGGTGGGAGAAAGCCATCGAGGAGGAAGAGTATATCTCATAAGAGACACCTCCTTGTTTTTTCTCCAACCAAGTTATATAATACCAAGATCACCAGCTAAAATCACTGACCAAATAATTTTTTAGAATTCCATGAAAAACGCACTAGCTTATGCTAGAGTATCAACCAAAGAGCAGGCAGAGAAAGGACTCTCTATTCCTGCTCAACTAAAAGCAATAAGAGAGTATGCAAAATCTCATGATTTTTGTATTCTTCAAGAATACACCGATCTTGGAGAATCAGCCAAAACCGCTAATAGACCCGGATTCAAAAAGATGATCAAAAGGTGTCAGAAAGATAAAACAATTGATGCTGTTATCGTTCACAAAATAGACCGATTTTCTAGAAACAACATTGATTTCTTTGCCTACAAAGCTATCTTAAAAAAAGAAGGTATCAGACTCATATCGGCTTCAGAAAACATCGAAGAAACACCTTCTGGTGAGTTCATAGAAAATGTTTTAGTAGCAATGGCACAGTTTTACTCCTCCAACCTTGCTGAGGAAGTACTTAAAGGTATGAAAGAAAAGTTTAGAAAAGGAGAATGGCCATATAAAGCACCTATTGGATATAAAAATATAAGAGATGAGAAGGGACATGCCTATATAGTTGAGGACAAAAAGACCTCCTATCTGATAAGGCAGATGTTTAAACTCTACGCCACCGGGCAATATTCCTTTGCTTCCTTGTCCGAAGAGATGGCAGAAAGAGGACTAAAAACAAAGTATGGTAAACACCTTTCACCTGAGAGAATAAAAAGCACCCTTACCAACCCCTTCTACATAGGTATACTAAGACTCTGGAACGAGAAAAGAAAAGGGAAACATAAACCATTAGTTGATGAAACACTTTTTAGACAAGTTCAAAATGTGATGAAAGAAAGAAAAATTACCCAAGATAGATGGCAAAAAAGAGATTTCCTTCTTAGAGGATTGCTTTACTGCCAAAATTGCAAAAGAAGATTAACCGCAGAGGTACATGAGAGAGGAAGCTACTACAGATGTCCATACAATGTCAACAACCCAATATGTAAAGAACCATATATCCCCACAAAACACCTTGAATCTCAAATTGAAAAACTATATAATCTAATGGAACCCACACCAAGGCTTCTTAAAATCCTTAAAGCAGAGATTGAGGAGGTTCAAAACAATTTCAAGGCGAAATCTTCAAACGAGATACAGAATCTCAAAAGAAGAATCAGGGAAAATGAAGCAAAGATGGACACCCTTGTTGATAACCTTGCTACCAAGACAATTACCCCAGAGATTTACAAGAAATACAGCCAAAGATATGAAAAAGAAATCAAAGAAGCAAGAGATAGACTAGCAGTATTAGAGAAAGATTATAGCAGAAACTTTGATTTCATCGATAAATGCATGATACTAGCATCAACCCTATCTAAGCTACACAAAATATTCAGCTTCCAGCAGAAAAAGAAACTTGCTAAAGCTCTCTTTAGAAGAATCTGGGTGAAAAACAAAGAAATCAAAAGGATAGAGCTTAACCCACCATTTGATTTCCTACTTAGAAATCAGACCAGAAAAATTCATAAAGTTTTTCCGAATCTTGTATTCGAACATTATCCCATTAAGTCCACCCAGCCGCGGTAGCTCAGGCAGTAGAGCGCAGCTCTGAAAAAGCTGAGGTCACCAGTGCAAGTCTGGTCCGCGGCACAAATAAGCGGGAGTAGTTCAGTGGTAGAACGTCTCGTTGCCAACGAGAAGATCGCGGGTTCGAATCCCGTCTCCCGCTCCACAAAAATTTTTGAGAAAATCGCTCAAAAAATCTATTTATTTGAGCATTTTTTTTATCTCCTAAAAAGATCTTGACAAGCATATTAGGATAGGTTAATTTAGTGGAATGTTTAGATTATCAAGAAAATCAATATGTGTTTTTTTGATTGGCGCTATTGCTTTGGCTTCGGTTTATTTTTTTCTTGATATTAAGAAAACAGAAGCAGATTTTGAGGATGAAACTGTTCAGGAATTTCCTCCAAGACAAGTAGGAGATAGTCTTGTTTTTCTTCAGGGTAATACTTTGGTGTCAATCAAAAATAAAGTCATAGCCAAAAGAATGTTTGTGGTAGTTACAGCTTATTCTTCTTCTCCCGACGAAACAGATGGTACTCCTTTCGTTACTGCAAGCGGAAAATATGTAAGAGATGGAGTAGTGGCTAATAATCTCTTACCTTTTGGAACTGAAATAAAAATACCTGAGCTTTTTGGTGATAAAATTTTTGTAGTTGAAGATAGAATGCATTACAAAAAAGGGTATTATCATATAGATATCTGGTTTCCTTCAAAACAAGAAGCTCAGAAATTTGGAGCAAAAAGAACTTACATAGAGATTTTAGAAGGATAGATTTTTACCATTCACCTACACACAAAAAATCCGCAGTCTGCGGATTTTTTGTGATTTTTGTGTGCCGGGGGTGGGACTCGAACCCACACGGGGATAAATCCCCAGCAGATTTTAAGTCTGCGCTGTCTACCAATTCCAGCACCCCGGCTTTTTATTTTTTGAGGCCAGGGTGGGAATCGAACCCACGCATAAGGGTTTTGCAGACCCTTGCCTTACCTCTTGGCTACCTGGCCACTTTATTTTAGTTTTAGCACTTTTTCTATATTTTTCAATTCTTTTTGATTTCCTCCAGAAGTTTTTCTATTTCTTGAGCTTTTTTTGTTTCTTTTTCTTCTATGAATATTATTTTTGGGACAGGTCTCATTCTTAGACGACTGTTTAATTCTTGTTGAATATCAAAAATTTTTTTGTTTAGAATAGAAAGAACTTCTTTGCTTTTTTCCTGAGGAAGAATACTTATATATACTTTTGCTTGAATTAAGTTACTAGAAGTATTAATACGTGTTATCGTTGCTAATGCTTCTTTTGGTAAACTAATATCTCGAAAAATAATTTTCCCTAATTCCCTCTTGATTAGTTCATTTACTTGAAGAATGCGTCTCTGTGACATATGCCTTGATTATTAATATATCTCCCTCTTTTATTTTTGTGTTTCCTTCGTATAAAATACCGCATTCTTTTCCTGTTTCTACCTTTTCTACTTCTTTTTTGTTTTGTTGGAGACTGATTAATCTTCCCTCTCCCTTTTTTTCTTCGTTCTCAAAAACTTCAATCTTTGAACCTTTCTTAATTTCTCCCTCGATTACCTTACCTCCTACAATCTGGCGGTTTTTTTCTGTTCGGAAAATAGCCAATACCTCGAGTTTTCCTATTTCCTTTAGTTCTTCTCTTGGCCTAAAAGCTTTTTCCATTAAATTTCTTACTGCCTCCGCTAAGTCATAGATTACATCAAAGGTTAATATTTTTATCTTTTGAAATTGAGCCAATCGTAAGGCTTGAGAATTTATCTTTGTTCTGAAACCTATAATTCTTGCTTTGCAAGATGTAGCCAACTTTATATCTCCTTCGCTTATTTCTCCTACTTCTGCTTTGATTATACGAAGCTTTCCTCTTTCTTGTGGTAGACTTTTTAAGACTTCTTCAATTGCTTCGAGAGATCCTAAAACATCAGCTTTTATGATTAGATTGAGAGTCTTGTCGGTAGAAGGTGAAGGAGTAAATTCTATTTTCTTCCCTCTTGCCGGTTTTATATATTGCTGAGCTGATTCACTGTCCGGAAATTTCTTAAATTTCTCACCGATTATTGGCACCTTTTCGAATCCTACAACAATAGCAGGCATAGAAGGGAAGACTTTCTCTATTGGATTGCTTTGAAAGTCTTCCAGAATTCTAATTTTTCCGAAAGTAGAATCTGTTCCTATAATATCACCTTTTTTTAAAATACCTTCTTTTAAAAGGAGAGTAGCAGTAGGGCCTCTTTTAGAATCAAGATATGATTCTATTATTACTCCAGAAGGTGGTTTGGAGAGATCTGCTTTTAAATCTTCCATTTCTGCTACCAGAAGTATTAAATCCAGAAGATCATCGATGCCTTGCTTTGTTTTTGCTGATACTTCCACACAAGGAATCTTACCTCCTTCTGATTCTACTAAAATACCATTTTGAGCTAATTCTCTTTTTACTCTTGGAGGATCTGCTTCAGGTTTATCTATTTTGTTTATAGCCACGATAACCGGGATTGAGTAGGTCTTTATATGAGAGATTACTTCTTTTGTTTGGGGCTTTACTCCTTCTTCTGCTGCTACAACCAAAATAGCAATGTCGGCTACTTTTGCTCCGCGGGAGCGCATAGCTGAAAAGGCTTCATGACCAGGGGTATCAATGAATGTAATCTTTTTTCCTTCATGTTCAATTTCATAGGCTCCTATATGTTGAGTAATACCCCCAGACTCTTTCTCAGTGATTTTGAAATCTTTAATAGCACACAAAAGGCTAGATTTTCCATGGTCAACATGGCCAAGTACTACTACCACCGGTGGTCTTGATACTATGTTATTTTCTGTATTGGGTTCCATAAAAATAAAAAACACTTTTTAAATTCCTTTTTATCTTACTTGTTTTTATCTTTGAGTTTGAGCTTTTTCTATTGCCTCTTTCTCTTCTTTTGAGAGTAGATAACTTGACTTTCCATTTTTAATCGGTTTTCCGTATATATGATTACTTTCTCTATTATATAGACATGTGATTACTACTCCATCATTCTTATTGTTAAGGAGAGCAATGGAAAAACTTTGATTTCCTCCTACATTTTTGAAGGGATTGAATCGTACTACACCTACTTTCTGAATAGCTAATCTACTGCGTTGCTTTAATTCTTCTAATTCTTTTGATAGCTTACCAAAGTTTTTTTTAAGCTCACGGAATTCCTTGAGAATATCTTCTATATTTTCTGGATTGTTTTCTTTTTTCTTTTTGAAGTTAAACATAAGCGGAGATAGCGGAGAGGGTGGGACTCGAACCCACAATCCCGGTAAACGGGAGCCGCTTTTCGAGAGCGGTACCTTACCATTCGGTGCACCTCTCCTTTCTGAATTTTTAATTTTGTGGGCGGTGCAGGATTTGAACCTACGACCTCTTCGGTGTAAACGAAGCGCTCTGCCAACTGAGCTAACCGCCCTTATTGAAAGATAATGTGCCCAGGGCGGGACTTGAACCCGCACGCTCCAAAGGAGCCATGGCCCTCAACCATGTGTGTATGCCAATTCCACCACCTGGGCTTTTTAAATTTACTTTTGTTCTTTTTTCTTTTCTTCAGTTATTTCCGACTCTTCTCTTTTCTCTTGTGAGTTTTCTTCTGTTTCTTTCGTGATACCCTTGTTGTCAAGGTCTGATTTGTCTTTGATATCTATTTTTTTAAGCCTTGCTCTTTTCCCTTTTGCTTCTCTTAAATAATATAGTTTTGCTCTTCTTGTTTTTCCTCTTCTTATTATTTCTATTTTTTCAATTACAGGAGAATGAAGAGGGAAAATTTTTTCTACTGCAATACCTGAGACCATTTTTCTTACAGTAATAGTAGCAGAAATTCCTTTCCCATGTTTTCTAGCAAGAACAGTACCTTCAAATACCTGAATTTTTTCCTGTTTTCCTTCTTTAATCTTCTGGTAGACTTTTACTGTATCGCCAGGGCGTATATCTGGGATGTTTTTTAGAAAAGGCTTTATGATATTTTCAGTTTTTGCAGTCATTTTCTTTTAGGGTTTTAATTATATTTTTCAAATCAGAAGGAAGATCTGATTTAAATTCTTTTTCTTTTTTATTGGGTAAAGTTACCTTTAAATAGCTGGCATGAAGGAAGTGTCTATTGAGAGAAAGAGACGAACTATTCTTAAACCCATACAATTTATCTCCCACAATTGGGTGATGAATCCAGGCAAGATGACATCTTATTTGGTGTTTTCTACCTGTCTTTGGTTCTATTTCAAGAAGAGTGTGACTGCTAAATCTTTCGATTACCTTATAGAAGGTTTCTGCTTCTCTTTTTCCTTTAGATTTTGGCTCACCATACAAATAGACCCTTTGTTTTTTTCTATTGCCAGGAGATCGTCCAATTAAAGTTTTAATTTTACCTTCCTTTTCTTTAATAATTCCTTCTACTAAAGCAATATATTTTTTTTTAACTTTTCTTTCTTTGAACTGATTTTGCAGAAGTAATAAGGAGTTGTTATTTTTTGCTATCAGTAGGATTCCTGAAGTGTCTTTGTCTAAACGGTGCACTATTCCATATCGTGGCGGTTTTCCTATTTTTTTTAATTCAGGATATTTTTCAATTAAGTGTTCTATTAAAGTCTTGGAGGTCTCTTTTTTTTCTGGATATACTATCCATCCAGCAGGTTTGTTAACAACTAATACATCTTTATCTTCATAAATTACTTTTAGATCCATATGGGCGCGACAGGACTTGAACCTGTGACCTTCTCGATGTCACCGAGACGCTCTAGCCAGCTGAGCTACGCGCCCTCTTCTGGATGGGCGCACCTGGGCTCGAACCAGGGACCTCGACTTTATAAGAGTCGCGCTCTAACCAACTGAGCTATGCGCCCTTTTTAGAAGAAGATTGAACACTTTATAGTTTATCTGATTTTGTTTATCTAGTCAATCTTGACATTGTGTTTTGGGAGTATAAAATAACAGCAAAGCTCTTTAAATAAAAGCTCTTAAAATAGAGGAAATATAAGGGGAGGTAAAAATGGAAGAAGAAAAATGTAAGGAAAAAGAGAAAATTGTTGAAGGAAAAACAAAGATCATTTGGAGAGTTAATGCTTCAACTGTTGAGATTGAAAGCAAGCCTGATATTACCGCAAGAAACGGAAAGAAAAGAGACAAGATTCCAGGGAAGGAGATTCTTGCTAACAATATTGCCTGCAATGTATTTGAATTTCTAAACTCAAAAAGGGTTAAGACACATTTTATTAAGAGATATTCTGAGAAATCTTTTTTGGCAAAGTTGTGTGAAATGGTTCCTGTTGAGGTTGTTGTGCGTCGGTATGCTTTAGGAAGTTATCTGAAAAGACACCCTGAAATTCCTAAATTTTTCAGATTCAAGAAACCAATAGTTGAATTATTCTATAAATCAGATAAACTTCGGGATCCATATATTATTACTCAAGGAAACCAGAAAAGAATTGACTGGATTCTTTATGAAGCTAAAGAGCCACTCTCAACCAACTCTTTTCTTGGAAGAATAAGTGCTTCTTGGTCGTTAAAAGAAGAAAAATTAGCAATTAAAAAAGCAAAGAAAACTTTTATTTTACTGGAAAGAGTGTTTCGGGATTTAGGATATATCTTGGCAGATCTAAAAGTAGAGTTTGGCCGAACTACGGAAGGAGAGATTGTGATAGCCGATGTTATTGATAATGATAGTTGGCGCCTTCTTACAGAAGAAGGAGAGCATTTAGATAAACAGCTTTATCGCGAAGGCAAAGACTTGGATACAGTCCGAACGAAATATGAGATTGTTTCTCAGATTACCAATTCTCTTAAAAATTATATTTAAATTTTAAAAAACCGCCTTGCTCGGCGGCTTTTTTTTTATTTCCTTCCTTTCTTATTTTTGCTTTTTCTTTTCCCGCTAGCTACAATTTTTTCAAATTCTTCTTTTTCGATTGTTTCTTTTTTTATCAATGTCGTTGCTAACTTATCTAAAAGTCTTCTGTGTTTTGTAAGTATAAGACGAGCTCTCTTTTCTGCCCCTTTTATAATCTTGGCTACTTCTTGATCAATTTTTAGAGCGACCTGCTCAGAGTAGTTTCTTTGCTCAGATATTTCTTTTCCTAAGAAAATTAATTCCTCTTTTTTACCAAAAGAAATAGGTCCTAGAGAAGACATTCCATATTCCTTTACTAGCTTTCGGGCAATTTCTGATGCTCTTTCTAGATCACTGGAAGCGCCGGTAGTTATTTCTTTGAACTTTATATCTTCTGCCACATATCCTCCCAGAAGCACTGCCATTTCTGATAGAAATTCCGATTTCGTCTTTAATTTTCTTTCTTCTTTCGGCATCTTAAGGGTATACCCTGCTGCCATTCCTCTTGCAATAATGGATATTTTTCTTACAGGCTCAGTATTGGGAAGCATTGTTGAAACGAGAGCGTGACCAGCTTCGTGATAAGCAGCGATTTCTTTTTCTTTTTTTGAAAGGATATGACTCCTTCTTTCAGGTCCCAAAAGAACTTTCTCTATTGATTCTAAAAATTCTGTTTGATAAATTTTGTCCTTATTTCTTCTTGCAGCGAGAATTGCAGCTTCGTTCACTACATTTGCCAAGTCAGCTCCTGAAAAGCCTGGTGTTCTTTCTGCCACTTCCCTCAGATTAACATCTGAAGCAAGAGGTTTGTTTTTGCAATGAATTTTAAGAATTTTTTCTCTTCCTTCGATATCCGGAAGATCTAAGATGACTCTTCGATCAAACCTTCCTGGGCGAAGAAGAGCTGGATCTAAAATATCTGGTCGATTTGTAGCAGCCATCACTATACAAGTAGCGTCTTTCTCGAATCCATCAAGTTCTACAAGGATTTGGTTTAAAGTCTGTTCTCTTTCATCATGTCCTCCTCCAATACCTGCTCCTCTAATTCTTCCGATAGCATCTAATTCGTCAATAAAAACGATACTTGGCTGATGTTTTTTTGCTGTATTAAACAGGCTTCTTACCCGTCCCGCTCCGACTCCTACGAATAGTTCTATAAATTCGGATCCCGAAATTGAGAAAAAAGGCACTTTTGCTTCATTTGCTACTGCTCGAGCTAATAAAGTTTTTCCTGTTCCTGGAGGACCTACTAATAGAATTCCTCTCGGTATCTTTGCTCCCATTTTTAGAAACTTTTTCGGAGTCTTTAAGAATTCTACCACTTCTTTCAGTTCTTCTTTTGCTTCTTTTAGGTTTCCTACATCATCGAATGTAACCTTTTCTTTTTTAGTATCCACTCCAAATAGGCGAGGACGAGCTTTTGTGAAATTTAAAGCTTCCATTGCTCCTGTCTTTGCCCTTCTGAAGATCATCCAGAAAAAGAGAATAAAGAAAATAAAAGGAATAACTATAAGAAGCTGGAGAATCCAAGAGCCAAACTCAGGTTCCTTTTTCTCTCTGATATCTACTTGAAGGATCTTTTCTTTAGGAACCCCGTAGTTAAGTAACGATTGGGTTAGAGCAAGATCTTTTTCTTTTCTTGAGATTGCTTTGGAATTATCTTTGTAAAGAATAGAAAGATTATCTCCTACTACAATAACTTCTTTAATAGATCCCTGATTTATTTCTTTAGCAAGCTGAGTAAGAGAGATTTCTTTTGTTTCTTCCAAGGGACCAGAGAGGAGAGTAAAAACCGCTGAGATTGTTAAGAAAATTGCAATAATAATTAAAAAGTTCTTGATAAGGTTTTTCATTTTGGGATTAAAAGTTTTTAGATTATTTTTCTAACTTAAGAACAATTTTTCTCTCAGAAGGATTAACTAAAGAGATCTTGAAATTATAGGTTTCTCCTATTTTGAGAGTTTTTTCCATTTCTTGATGAGAATTAAATTCCGAAATATGGATAAGTCCTTGAATATCTTTCTCTATCTGAACCAGAGCTCCAAATGGTCTAAATCTTGTTACCTTTCCTTTTATTATATCGCCTTTCTTGTATTTCTTCTCGATGTCTTTCCAAGGATCATCTTTTAATGCTTTGAGAGAAAGAAATACTCTATCGTTGTCAATGTTTATAATCTTTGCTTTTACTTTTTGTCCCACCTTGACGATTTCAGCGGGATTTTCTACTAATTTCCAATCCAGTTCTGAAATATGGATTAATCCTTCGAGAGGGCTCTCTTTGCCAAATCTTATAAAAGCACCAAAATTTGATATTCCTGTGATTTCTCCTTCAATTATATCTCCTATTTTATATTTTTCTAAAGCGCTCTTTACTTCTTGAGCAGTTTTTGCTTTTTCTGAAAGTATAAGTTTATTTTCCTTGGGAGAAAAGTCTAGTATTTTTACCTCCATTTCTTGGCCTATAAACTTCTGTAATTCTTGAAGAATCTGTGCAGGATTACCTCCTTCAACCCGAGGATAATTTTGAGCTGAGAGCTGTGATACAGGCAAAAAAGCAGGAATTCCGAAAAGCTCAGTAAGAAGTCCTCCTTTATTTGCGTTGGTAATTTTTACTTTTACCGGTTCATCCTTTTCTTTCTTTTCTTTGATATTCTCCCATGCCATTTGTTGATAGGCTTCTCTGATCGACAATTCAACAAAACCCTCTTCTGTTTCTTGATCTATAATCTTTGCAGAGATTTTATCTCCGATGTTGAGTTTCTTTAATGTATCTTTTGCCTCTTTGAATTCCTTGCCATAAATAATTCCTGTGCCAAAAGGATCTAAATCAATATAAACAGCAGACCTTCCTATACCAATTACTTTTCCTTCCACTACTTCTCCTACCTTGAGAGGACGGATAATTTCTTTTTTGGAATATTTTTTGTTTTCCATAATATTCACTATAATATATTAAAAAAATAATTTAATCAAGTCTTTAAAGAAGCAAGCTTTTGTTTGAAAGGAAACAAGAATTATGATAAATTAAATTATGGTGACCTTTTCTTTTTATGAGATAAGAATTAAAAGAAATAAAAGAAAAAAAACATGAAAATTAATTGGTATGGTCAATCAATGTTTGAAGTTATTGCGAAACAGCGTCAGAACCATGAAGTAAAGATTGTGATAGATCCCTTTGATAAGAGTATCGGTCTCCGTGTTCCTCAACCAGAAGCCGATATTTTACTTGTATCTCATTTTCATCACGATCACTCCAATATAAAAGCAGTGAAAGGAAATCCATTTGTAATTGATGGACCAGGCGAGTATGAAATAAAGGATATTTATATCAAAGGAATCCCTGCTTTTCATGATAAATCACAAGGGAAAGAAAGAGGAAAAGTAACGATGTTTACTATCGAAGCGGAAGAAATAAAGCTATGCCATCTTTCAGATATCGGACAGGATGAGTTAACAGAGAAACAATTGGAAGAAATAGGAGAAGTTAATATTTTGATGATTCCCATCGGTGGGGTCTACACGATTAACGCCAAAGAAGCTTCCCATATTATTAATCAAATTGAACCTCAAATTGTTATCCCGATGCATTATCAGATTCCAAAGCTAAAATTGAAACTAGAAGGAATAGACAAGTTTCTAAAAATAATGGGAGTAAAAGAAGCAGAGCGTGTAAACAAACTTTCAATTAAGAGAAAAGACTTAGGTGAAGGCAAAACAAGGATTGTTATTCTAACTCCTTAAAAGACAATGAAGTTTTCTGATAAAATATCAAAACTTCCTCTCAAGACAAGAAAGATTATTTTATGGATCATAGTAATAACTGTAGGAATAGTGTTGGTTTACTTCTGGACAAAATACAGCATAAGAAGTTTGAAAGAGACATGGCAGCCCGGAGAATTAGAACAGCAATTTAAGATTTCTGAATTAAAAGAAAAATTGAGAGAAGGTTTTCCAGAACTGAAAAGAATGCAGAGCTTACTGAAATCATGGTCTAATCCTCAAAACTTCTCTCCCAATATTTTAGGGAGCACTTCTTCGGATGTAAACTTTCCTAACGAAAATTTTCCTAATTTTCAAAAATAAAAAATGTCAGAAAAAAAGAAAACTTCAAATTTGAATAGTGAAATTGGTTATGTAAAGCCTCGCGAAATTACCGAGGAGATGAAAGAATCTTATATAGACTATGCGATGTCAGTGATTATTTCCCGAGCTCTTCCTGATGTAAGAGATGGATTGAAACCAGTGCACCGTCGCATTCTTTATGCAATGTTAGAAGAAGGTTTGCGCTCAGGTGCGAAATTTAGAAAATCAGCTACAGTAGTAGGAAGCGTCTTAGGACGCTATCATCCTCATGGAGATCAAGCAGTTTATGATGCTTTAGTAAGAATGGCTCAAGATTTTTCTTTGAGGTATCCGCTGGTTACTGGACAAGGAAATTTTGGATCAATTGATGGAGATCCACCTTCAGCAATGAGATATAGCGAAGTAAAACTTTCTCGAATTGGAGAAGAAATGCTAAAGGATATTGAGAAAGATACGGTTGATTTTGTTGATAATTACGATGGCACAAGGAAAGAACCAAAAGTTCTTCCTTCTCCGTTACCACAGCTTCTATTAAATGGATCCTTGGGGATTGCAGTAGGAGTGGCCACAAATATTCCTCCGCATAATCTTTCTGAGATAGTAGATGCAGCTGTTTATCTAATTGACAATCCTAAAGCAGCTACTGAGGATCTTTTTCAGTTTATTAAAGGGCCCGATTTTCCTACAGGAGGAGAGATTTATAATCAGAAAGAAATTATCACTGCTTATTCTCAGGGTAAAGGTCCTATTTTAATAAGAGGAAAAGCAGAGATAGTTGGCAAAGGAGAAAGATCTCAAATTATAATTACTGAGATTCCTTATCAGGTTCAAAAAGCAAGTCTAGTTGAGCAGATAGCAAATTTAGTACAGCAAAAAAAGATTGAGAAAATAAGAGATATCCGTGATGAGTCAGATAAAGAAGGATTAAGAGTGGTAATTGATCTTCAACGAGGTGCTTTCCCTCAGAAAGTTCTTAACCGTCTTTATAAATTCACTGATTTACAGAAAGTTTTTTATCTTAATATGGTTGCCTTAGTAGAGGGAATTCAGCCTCGGGTTTTATCTCTGGTAGAAGTACTTTCTTATTTCTTGCAACATAGGCAAGAGGTAGTTAGGAGAAGAACAAAATTTGATTTAGAAAAAGCAAAGGCACGATGTCATATCTTGGAAGGATTAAATAAGTGTTTATCTAGAATTGATGAAGTAATCAAGACAATTAAATCTTCAAAAACTCGCGAAATTGCTCAGAAGAATCTTATAAAGAAATTCAAGCTGACTGAGATTCAAGCCAATGCTATTTTAGAGACAAAACTTTCGGCGCTTGCTAAATTAGAAAGAGAAAAAATTGCTCAAGAACTTGCTCAGAAAAAGAAAGAAATAAAAGAACTTTCAGCAATACTTAAGAGTCCTAAAAAAATAAAAGAGGTGATGAAAAAGGAATTAAAGGAACTTAAGGAAAAATATGGTGATCAAAGAAGAACAAAAGTTTTTGTTCAGAAAGTCGGAGAAATTCCGGAAAAAGATCTTATTCCTCAGCAGCCTACTATCATAACTTTAACAAAAGGAGGTTATATTAAAAGAACCAGTCCTCAGGTCTACAAAATTCAGAAGAGAGGAGGTAAGGGAATTTTGGGAATGAAAACATTGGGAGACGATGTGGTAGATAAGTTTCTTTTGTGTAATACTCACGATTATTTGCTTTTCTTTACTGACTCCGGAAAAGTTTTTCAAACACCTGTTTACGAAATACCAAAAGAGGGTAGAGTGGCAAAAGGAAGGGGGCTTGCCAATTTCTTGGAAATTTCTGCTGATGAGAAAGTTCTTTCTATAATAGCTAGACGCCAAGATCAAGATTCCAAGACTAAATATTTAGTAATGGTGACAAAAAATGGTATAATCAAAAAAACTCCTCTTTCTGATTTTAAGAATGTCAGAAGATCTGGATTAATTGCTATCAGATTGAGGAAAGGTGACCTCTTAAGAAAGGTAGTAGAGGCAAAAGATGGAGATGAAATTATTTTAGTAACAAAATATGGTCAATCTATACGATTTAAGGAAAAAGATATAAGACCAATGGGAAGGCAAGCGTCGGGAATAAAAGGAATGAGACTTAAGAAAGATGATGAAATTGTTGGAATAGAAGTAATAGATCCTAACCAGAAAGATAATTATTTGCTTATTATTACAGAAAACGGATACGGCAAGAGAACAAAACTGAAAGAGTATAGGCTTCAGAAAAGAGGGGGTAGCGGTATTAAAACAGCCAACATTACCTCAAAAAGCGGATTTGTGGTTGGTTCAAAGCTGCTTGTGGATCAAAAAGACTTAATTGTTGTTTCTCGTAAGGGACAAGTAATAAGAACAAATATTTCTTCGATTTCTGTTCTAAGCAGAGCAACGCAGGGAGTTAGGATTATGCGCTTAGATAAAGAAGATAAGGTAGCTTCTTTTGATTGTATTTAAATAAATATTTTATTTTTTATATGACTCAACCTTTGAAGTTTCTAAATCCAGAAGAGATTTTAAAAAAGATGAGGATTGAAAAGCATATGCTGGCAGCTGATTTTGGCTGTGGGGCAGGTGGTTGGGCAATTCCGTTGGCTAAGAAGCTTACTCGGGGAAGAGTATATGCATTTGATGTGCAAGAAGAAATGCTTTCAGCGCTGAAGAGTCGAGCCAGGCTTCTAAAGGCTTTCAATATTGAGCCTATTCTTTGCGACTTAGAAGATTCCAGAGGAGTAAATCTTGCAGACAAAACTATGGATTTGGTTTTGATAACAAATCTTTTATTTCAGGTAAAAGAGAAAAAGAGAATATTAAAGGAGGCCAAGAGGATTTTAAAAAAAGGAGGTCAACTTCTTGTAGTGGATTGGTATGAGAACAGTTCTTTCGGTCCTAAAGAAAAAAGAGTTTCTCCAGAAGAGGTTAAAAAACTTGCTAAAAGTCTTGGTTTTGAATTGGAGCAAGAATTAGAAGCAGGGGATTATCATTATGCCTTGATATTTACTAAACCATAGGTTTGTTTTATACTTAAAAAGAAGGTGTGGAAAAAAAGATTTAAAAACTTTTTTAGATGTGTTAATCTTTAGAGTAAGATAAAAAAAATTAAAAAAACAAAAAGGTCGAAAAAAATTATCTAAATATCTCATATGAAAAAGACAATAATAGCTTCAGTCATAATAGGTCTTTTGATCGGATTTGTTGTTCCTTTACTGGTTGCAGGGCAAGCGACAGCTCCTGATAGTTGTGTAATTCGAAAAGATCTATCAAGAATCGGTTTAGACGATTGTCCTGCGCCTGGTAATGTTGCTAATTTCGAGCTGTTTTATGGAGCAGGGGTAGGACAGCCTACTCCGGATGCTACTCACAAAGTAGGAGGCGGTATGTGTTGTTTGTTTAATACCGTACTGTATGCAACTGACTGGATTTTCATTATTATTCTTGCTATTGTGATTATCTTTGTATTGATGGGTGCGTTTACTTTGCTTACTTCTGCTGGTTCTGATGAGAAGGTGAATACAGGAAGAAATTATATTATCTTTGCGTTGATAGGATTGGGTGCTGCTTTGTTAGCAAGAGCTTTTCCTTATATCTTGAGGACGATAATGGGTGTGTAAGGTTTGTATTGCGAGAGAGAAGATTGAAATTTATATAATTTGACTTTATTTCCAAGAATGTGTTAGGCTGAAAAAGCCTTGCCCTCGTGGCGGAATTGGTATACGCGCAACGCTTAGGACGTTGTTCCTGTAAAGGATTGGAGGTTCGAATCCTCCCGAGGGCATCAAAAATCCCGACGATGTCGGGATTTTTGATTTTAGGAGGACTTTTTCTTGTTTTCTATATTATCTTTATCTTCTTTTTCTTTGCTTTCTCTTTTTTTGTCTTTGGTATTCTGATTACAAGAATTCCTTCTTGAATCGAAGCGTGAACTTTTCTGCTATCTATCTTTTCTGGCAAAATAATTTTTCGAGAAAATGGTCCCCACCAACATTCTTGCAAGAGATATTCTTTGTTTTTATTTTGTTCGTCGGGTTCTGGACGCACGCCTCTTATTTCCAGCATGTCTTCTTCTACGGAGATATCTAAGTCCTTTTGTTTTACTCCTGCTATAGGACTTTGCACGATAATCTCGGAATCTGTTTGATATACATCAACAACTAATTCTCCTTCTATATCAAACCACTTATCTTTGACTTCTTCTTTTGCCTTTTCTTTTTTTCTTCCTCTTTTTCTTTTTTTTGAGGAGGGATTTTTTGAGTTTATTTCTATTTTTCTGAAAAAAAACATACCTTGTTTATTTAAGTTTGCAAATACTAGCAATTGTTTTCAGTTTTTGGAAGCCCCAGAATACAAACATTCCCATTCCTAAGAGGAGAAAGGAGGGAAAACTGATTTGTGTTGCACCTCTGAGTTTTATTATAGAGATATCAAAAACGCCATGCAAGGAAACGGCAAGAGCAATTCCAGCAATAATGAGCAATGTTTTATTTTTATTCTCAAAAAAAGAAAAAGCAAGGAAAAATCCTATAATACCTCCGCAAAGAGCATGGAGAAATGTTGCTCCGACAAATCTTAAAGTAGTTAAAATCAGGGTATTAATAACAGGTTGAGCCTCCCCGATAAGATAGAAGATATTTTCAATAGCGGCAAAACCAAGACCTGCTATTACCATATAGAGCATAGCATCTAGCGGTTCATCAAACTCAGGGTCCGAGATAGCTATTTTTCTAACTACTATATACTTTGATAATTCTTCGATAAAAGCTACAGCTAAAAAATATTTCAAAGCTATGCTTATCCAGGAAGAATTATTAAAAAAAGAATGAAGAGGGCTTAATCTAATAGCTGCTCCAGCGATTATAGCAACAGAAGCTGCTATGAGTCCATAGAGAAAAACTTTAAGAATCATTTGATTTGATTCTGGATGGACGTCTTCTTTTAAAAAAAATGAAAGCCAAATAATGCTAGGTAAAATTCCTAAAATTATATAAAAAAACATTAACATATCTTAATTATAATTCTTTTGATTCTGTTAGTCTAATTTTAAATTGGCAATTGCTTTAATTTTTTGCCATGATTTTTTCTCTTTCCTGTGAAAATAAGCAGCAATTGCTGTCATTACCGCATTATCTGTGCAATAACGAACAGGAGGAATATAAAGAGCACAATCCTGCAGTTGTTCTCTAACTTTTTTTGAAAGCTGATTTTGTAATTCTTTGTTAGCGGAAACTCCGCCTCCCAAGATAATTGATTTTACTCTAAAATCCTTTGCTGCTTTTATTGTTTTTTTAATCAATACATCTATTATTGCTTGCTGTGCTTCAAAACACATTTCCCTAATGTAGTTTTTGTTTTTTTGAAAAGAAGAGCTTCTCTTTTTGAAATCATACAACACAGCAGTTTTTAGACCCGAGAAACTGAAATCGTAATCTTTGCTGTATATCATTGGTCGGGGGAGAGAAATACCTATTGTTTTCTTTTTTAATTTCTCTGCCTTTTTGGCAATAATTGGACCTCCGGGGTATCCAAGACCTAATATTCTTGCAATTTTATCCAGACATTCACCTGCTGCATCATCTCTTGTTTCTCCTATAATTTTGTAGTCTTTTTGTTTTTTGATATAAATAAGTTGAGTGTGCCCTCCAGAGACTATTAAAGCAATAGCTGGAAATCTAAATTTCTTGTTATTTAAAAGGTTGACATAAATGTGAGCTTCAATATGGTTTACAGGAATGAGAGGCACGTTCCATAAAAAAGATAATGCACGAGCGAAATTTATTCCTACCCAGAGGCATGGTTCCAATCCTGGTCCGATAGTAATAGCTATAGCATCAACTTTTGGTTTTTTGGATTTTTCTACAAACTCTAAGATATTGTTTAGTAGTTCAGGTTCCTTTATTAATATTTTTTTTAGTACTTGTTTTTGTGTCTTTTTGATTTTTTTAAGAGAGACTTTTTTTATTCCTTTTGCTTTTCTGATAACTGTCTGGAGAACAGGTATTAGATTTTTTTGATGGGCTCTTTTTGCAAGTGTAGGCCAGATACCACCCCATTTTTTATGAATTTCTATTTGAGAGGAGACAATTTCAGACAAAATATTAAAATCTAACTCCTTGTTTTTTTGAGCTTCTATTATAGCAATACAGGTATCATCGCAAGAAGTTTCAATAGCTAATATTTTCATATTAGTTTAATTTAGCAATTATAAAAAAATAAGCAATCTTTAATATTCAATACTTAATTAGGTAAAACTGGTCTATTATTTTGAATGCTACGAAAATATTAATTGTTTATCCTTGATATTTTTTTAATTTTAGACTAAAATTTTATCAATTGAGGCCCCATCGTCTAATGGCCAGGACAGCAGGCTTTCAATCTGCTAATAGGGGTTCGATTCCCCTTGGGGCCGCTTATTTTAAAAGTGAGTTTTAATCTCGTCTTTTTTTTGTTAACATAATTTAATGTCAGAAGAGTATTATCTTAAGATTGGAAGAGCGTCAGATATAGAAAATCCGAGAGAAAGAATCATTTATAGATTACTAGAAATATTTCCTGGAGCTCTATCATGGGGAAGCCTGATAGCTCTTTTTTTGTTGGCTTGGAAAAGACCTCTTTGGGTAGCGGTATTTGCTATAGCATTTGCTTTCTTTTGGTTGCTTAGAATGATTTATCGGAGCTTATTGCTTCGTGTTGGTTTTAAGAAAATGAAAGAGCACGAAAAGATTAACTGGATTAAAAGGTTAGAAGACCTTAAAGAAAAAGATTGGCGGAGATATTACCATTTAGTAGTTTTTCCGGTTTATAAAGAGCCTTTAGAAGTTTTGAGAGCAAGCTTGCTTGCGATAGAGAAAAGTGATTATCCAAAAGATAGGATAATTTTAGTTATCGGAGCAGAAGAAAGAGCTAAAGAAAAAATGAAACTAGTGATAGCCGCTTTAGAAAAAGAGTTTTCAAGTAAGTTTTTTAAATTTTTAGTAGTTTGGCATCCTGAAGGTATTCCAGGAGAAATAGCAGGTAAAAGCTCTAATGAAACTTGGGCCGTGAAGAAAGCGAAGAAAGTAATTATAGATCGGCTTGGTATTCCCTACGAAAATATTATTTTTTCATCGTTTGACGCTGACACAGTAGTGTTTCCTAAATATTTCAGTTGTCTTACTTTTCATTATCTTACATCTAAAAATCCTAACCGTAGAAGCTTTCAGCCGATTCCCCTGTTTATTAATAACATATGGCAAGCTCCGTTTTTCTCTCGTCTTTTCTCGTTTTCTTCTACTTTTTGGAACACAATGAATCAAGCAAGTCCAGATAATCTAGTTACTTTTTCTTCACATTCTATGAGCTTCAAAACTTTGGTAGAGGTTGGTTTTAAGCAAACAAATGTAGTCAGCGATGACTCTCGGATTTTTTGGCAGTGTTTTTTAAAATATAATGGAGATTATCGTGTTCAACCTCTTTATTATCCTGTTTCAATGGATGCGGTAGTTGCGAAAGGATATTTTCAAACTATGAAGAATGTTTATAAACAACAAAGAAGATGGGCGTATGGAGCGGGAGAAGTTCCTTATCTTTTATTTGGCTTTTTAAAAAATAAAAAAATTCCTCTTCTAAAAAAGATTCGTTATGGTTTTGTGACTATCGAAGGGTATTGGTCTTGGGCAACATCAAGTTTTATTTTATTTTTTATTGGATGGCTTCCTTTAGTTTTAGGGGGTCATGAATTTACTCAGACTTTGTTTTCTTACAATCTTCCTTGGGTTCTTAGAAATATGATGACTTTGGCAATGGTTGGGTTAGTTGTATCGGCTTATTTTAGTATAGTGCTTCTTCCTCCGAAACCTCCTGAGTATGGAAGATTAAAATATCTTGCTCTTGCACTTGAATGGTTGGTTGTGCCAGTGGTAATGCTTATCTTTACTCCTCTTCCAGCACTTGAAGCTCAGACTCGTTGGATGTTGGGAAAATATATGGGTTTTTGGTATACCGAGAAGGTAAGGAAATAGTTATTCTAAGTGTATTCTTTTTCTAAAATCTTCTAGTTTTTTTCTCAAAATAGGATGTTTCTCTAGGTTTGGATCTCTCTCTAGAATTTCTTTTGCTATTTTTTTTGTTTTTTCCACTAAAAATATATCTGTGAGAGCGGACATGGCAAGATCTGGAATACCCCATTGCCGTGTTCCGGAAAGGTTTCCAGGACCTCTTATTTTTAAATCTTTCTCTGATAAAGCAAAACCATCTTCCGATTCTACTAAAGCCTTGAGTCGTTGTCGTGTTTTTTTAGCAGGAGAATCTGTAAAGAGAAAACAGAATGATTGATATTTTGATCTTCCTACTCTTCCTCTAAATTGATGTAGTTGTGCTAATCCAAATCGTTCAGCTCCTTCGATGATCATTACCGTGGCATCAGGGACATCTACTCCTACTTCAACTACTGAGGTAGAAACAAGAATATCTATCTTCTTGTTTTTGAAATCATTCATTATTCTTTCTTTCTCTTTTGATGGCATCTTTCCGTGCAACATTCCTACTTTAAGATCGGGGAATATTTCTTTTGAGAGTTTTTCGTATTCTTCTTTAACTGCTTTTACTTCTGCCCAGCTCAAAATCGCTCTTTTCTTTTTAGTCAAACGGGAAGAAGTAATTTTTTCTAAATCTTGGTTTTGAGATTCTATTCGTGGGCAAATTACAAAAGCCTGCCCCCCCTTTTTTATTTGTTTTCTTACAAAATCATAAGCTTTTTGACGGTTGGCAGGACTTACTACTTTTGTAATGATTTTTTTTCTTCCTTTTGGCATTTCGTCAAGAAGAGATAGATCTAGATCTCCGTAAATACTTAAAGCCAATGTTCGGGGGATGGGAGTAGCTGTCATGGAAAGAAGGTGAGGAATTGCTTGGATTTCTGTTTGTTTTGTTGGATTGAGAAGTTTTGCTCTTTGTTCTACTCCAAAACGATGTTGTTCATCCAGAATTACCAACGCTAGATTTTTGAATTTCACTTTATCTTGAATTAAGGCATGGGTTCCAATAAGGATATCTATTTCTCCATTTGCTGTTTTCTCAAGGATTTTTTTTCTGGAGATTTCAATAATTTCTTTCAGTTTTTTGGATACGAATTTATCTGTTTTGCCTGTAAGAAGGCCAATGTTGAGTTTGAAGTCTGCTAGTAGTTTAGTAATTTCTTGGAAATGTTGTTTTGCGAGAATTTCAGTAGGTGCCATAAAAGCTACCTGATAACCTGCTTTTGTAACATTAAGCGCTGCAATTGTTGCTACCACTGTTTTGCCTGATCCAACATCTCCTTCTAGTAGTCTGTTCATAGGATGGGGTTTTTCCATATTCTTTAAAATTTGCCAAACACATTTTTTTTGGGCACCTGTAAGAGTAAAAGGCAAAGAATTTATAAATTCTTTGATTAATTCAATGTTGATAGGAATTGCTATTGCTTTCTGCTGCGCTATTTTCTGTCTTTCTTTTAGAACTGATAACTGGATTAGGAAAAGTTCTTCAAAAGCAAATCTCTCTTGAGCTTTTTTCGCTAGAGCTTTTGAGCTAGGAAAATGAATTTGCCAAAGAGCTTTGGTTAACTCCATTAGTTTGTATTTTTGTCTTATATCTGGCGGAATTGGGTCTTGAATTTTGTCTTTCAACTTTATCAAAAGTGGTTTGATAATATATCTTAACCACCGTGAAGAAAGTCCTTCTGTTTCAGGATACACCGGAACTAATCTTCCGGTATGAGTGAATCCTGAAAGCTCTTTTTTGTCGGTTATTTTTTCACGGGCAGGATTGCTTAAATAAAGACCGTCTTCTCCTCTTACTACTTTTCCTGCCAAACAAAGAGTGTCTTTTTCTTTAATCGTGTTTGTGAGATATGGCTGGTTGAACCATACTACTTTGATTGCTCCAGTTTTGTCTTCGACTATAGCTTGGGTTAAAAACATTCTTTTTTTCCATGTTCTTGATGTCTCTATTTTCAGTACTTTTCCTAGAATGCAGCAAACCTCTCCTACTTTAACTTCTGCAATGGGAACTATTTTCGAGAAATCATCATAACGATGAGGAAAATGAAATAAAAGATCGCGGAGCGTTTTTATTCCTAATTTCTTTAATTTCTTTTGGTAAGTCGGTCCAATCCGAGGAATATTTTCAATTGATGTAGACAAATCCATTATTCTTATAATAGTTTATTGGAATTAATAATCAACAAAAAACACTGTTTATTTCCAGTGTTTTTTGTGTTGCGTCCTCGAGAGGAGTCGAACCTCTATCTGAGGCTCCGCAAGCCTCTGTTCTATCCATTGAACTACGAGGACAGAAGCGGTGGGGGTGGGACTCGAACCCACAAGCCCCTCGCGGGGCGCTGGTTTTCAAGACCAGTTCCTTACCAATTCGGAGCACCCCACCTTTATTTCTTGAATGTGATTCTTCTGTAGAGTATCATATTTTATTTAGATTCGCAACCTCTAAATTTATTGACATAGCAATTGATTGAGCTAAAATATTTTAGTTCTTTGAGAAGGTGAAAAAGTGGAAATATGTAAGAGAATGAAAATATACATATGCAACGAGTATAGAGGTTATAATACTTTTGACGAGAAAATACCTCCGGTTCTAGAAGAATTACGCAGTGGTATTCTGGGGAAAAGATTATTTAGTTCAAGTAAGTCTCTTCAAATTTATGGTGGATGGAGAAGTAGCAATATTCCTTATTCGTATGAAGTTTTTGAGAAAAATGGTTCTCTTATTCTTTTAGAAATCTGTTATGACGCTTGGAATCGTAGTAGACCTCATGATATTCATCTGGAGATTATCAATCCAAAACCCGAACTGGTTGAAGCGATTAGAGAGGTAATGTATAAATATCCTGTTTATTCTGAAGGAGAATCGGAATGGGATCATTATGTCAAATATAAATGTTGTCCTATCTGTGGATGCTCTCCAGAGAAAGACAGGTTAGGTTTTTATATGGGAGAATGGAAAGATGGTCAGTGTCCTAACTGCGGTTGGAGATTTAAATCTGCGCGAACAATACCTCTTGAGTAAAGTTAAAAAATAGCTGAAGTAAAGACTTCAGCTTTTTATTTTTTTGGGAGTTACTAATGAGCTAATTTCTCAAAGCAGGCTATATTAATTCTGTATTTTTCTAATCTCTCTGTGGTAAGTAATGCTCCACACTTACATTGAAGAGATGGAGGATTTTTTCCATATCTTCTACCACAATTCTTACAATACCATTCCATATATTATTTCTCCTCTAATCTCTTTTTAGTTTCTTTTTTAAAATGTGTCAAATTTCGGCGGAGGAGGTGGGACTCGAACCCACAAGCCGCTTTTTACACGGCTACGGTTTAGCAAACCGCTGGCTTACCATTCGCCGCACTCCTCCAGCAATCTAAATACAGAGTATCAGTTTTTGCTAAATCAGTCAATTAGATAATGGTTCCCTGGCTACTACTACTCCCCATACTTCTTTTGCTCCTGCTTTTTTCAGAATTTTTGCTGCTTCTTCCATGGTAGCACCGGTGGTATATATATCGTCTACTAGAAGAATTTTCTTGTTTTTTATTAAATGCTCATTTTTTATCCAAAAAACGCCTTTAATATTCTCTTCTCTTTCTTTCTTTGAAAGTTCTGCTTGAGGAGAAGTTGTTTTTGCTTTTTTGAGACAGTTGAGCAATAGGGGAATTTCTAACCTATTTGCAAGTTCTTTCGCTATTTCTTCTGCTTGGTTGAAACCTCTTTTTCTTAATTTCTTCTTATGAAGAGGGATAGGAATTAAAATTTTGTCTTTCCATACCTCTTTATCTATTAGTTGAAAGTGTGTTATAATTAATTCAGCCAATGGTTTGGCTAATTCTTTCACAAAAGGATCATACTTGAATTGTCGGATCAATTCTTTGACGAGGTTGTTTTGATAAGACAAAGGAAAGAAAAGTCCATTTAATTTTTTTGAAAGGCATTGTGTACATTTTGCAGAGTTCATATTGCGAGAGAAGACAAGTCGTTTTGGTACAGAGCAAAGACAAAAGATGTCTTCGGTTATATCTAAACAAGATTGACAATCTTGACAAAGATAGCTTCCTTCTTTACCGCAACCAAAGCAAAATCGAGGGAAGAGGATATCAAGAAGAATTTCTTTTGTTTTCTTTAAAAGAGACATTTTGATATTTTTGTTTTTCTTTGGTAACAAAATCAGATATAATGGATTATATAAATAAAATAAATTAATTAAAATTAATCAATGTTTTTTGA
>JAGGXC010000029.1 GCA_021163265.1 bacterium
TCGAAAATTTCTGAAAGCTCAAGTTTTTTCTTATAAAAGGTATTTAAAGCAGAAAAGATTTCATTGGCTGAATCTATTTCTTGAGGAAAACTACTCATTACAGAAGATTCAAAATCTTTTTTTACTTGTTCTACAACAGTCTCTTCTGCTTTTACCTGTCCTCCGATATAAGAATTAATAGCTATCAAAACTAAACTCAAGGAAAGAAGAAATAAAAATATCAAGATATTAAGAATCAAGATTATTCTTCTTTTTCTTTCAACCAAAAGAATTTGTTTTTCTTTTTCTGGCAAAAGGTTAATCATAGATTGTTTTTCCTTATTCCTCTTAAAGCCAAACCAAGAGCGGTTGTATACTTCAAAGATTCCTGAAGCGGTAAAGGAGGGTTTTTTGTCATCAATGGTGAAATATTAATCCAAGGGTTACCTTCTTTTACAGGAAGAGAAAGTTCGTCAGAAAGTAATTTACTTAATCCTTTCAAGCAAGCCCCTCTTCCACAAAGCAAAAGTTTTTCTGTCTTTCTCTTATCGGGAGGCAAATGCTCATGCATCGCATGCGAATGATAATAATCTAAATATTTCTTAATTTGTTTGATAAAATCGGCAAGGACTGGCAAGAGAATCTTAGATATTTTCTTGCCTTGGACAGCCTTAGAAGAAAGGCCATATTTCCTTATTAGTTTCTCTGCTTTAGAAATATCAACTTTCATCTCCTGGGCAACTCTTCCTATAAAATCTGAACAAGATACCGAAATAGAACTTGTAAATCTAAGAGAGTATCCCGAGTAAATAATAAAGTTTGTCCTTACTGCTCCAAGATCAATTATAATTACAGGAGAAAGAGTAACTTCGTTTTCTATTAAGGCACGACTAACAGCTAAAGATTCTATCTCTAAGGCTAAAGGTTGAAGTTTTGCTTTTTTAAGAAGTTCTACATAAGAATCGACTATTTTCCGAGGCAAAGCCACAACCAAAACATCGGTATGATCAAGATGATTATAGACAGGGGGAATAATTTGAGAATCAAGATAAACTTCGTTCAAGGCTAAAGGTATATAATTTTCTGCCTCATAATAGACAGCTTTCTTTAAATCTTCAGGATTTAGTTTTGGCATTTGAATAACCTGGAGAAAACTTTTTTCTTCGGGAAGAGAACAAACTACATAAGAAGTTCTTATTTTTTCTCCTTGAACTTTAGAAAGCCCCTTTTTTATAGATTTAACAAGAGCTTCCATATTTTTTATCTCTCCTTTCTCAACTATTCCTTCTTTCAAAGGAAACTCTCCAAAAGAAGCCAGCTCAAAATCTCTTTTTTTTCTTTTGAGCTTTATGAATTTCAATGAGAAATCAGAAATATCAAGACCAAACGCTTCTGGTTCTAAAGCAAGAAATTCTGCCATAATAAATTTATTATAACATAAAAGCAAACAATTTCCTTAAACACGAATTAACTTTTTATTCCACTTCCTCCCAATTCAGAATACTAAAATCAGATTCTACATATGGCACAAAAGGAGGAGGAAAATAAACCAAATGAGAATCGAAATAATTCTCTCTTTGCAGATAACCTGAGACTATCATACTTCCGGAGCTCCATTGAGTTCCTACACGTCCATTGCTTACTATTGAACCGTAAATCTCCAATTTGCTTTTAATGTTCCAAGGATAATGATTCCTTCCGAAATGACCTTTCTGAGCAATAAAAATTCCTCTCAATTCCAGGTGATCAGGAGAATCAGGAGGAATCAATACATTTCTTTCTCCCACTACAGCTAAACCATCTGAACCATCTAGAGCGGTATAATTAATATTCCCTTCTAATACCACATCTGTATCTTGATCAGGATTTATGAGATCAGCAGAAACAATAGTAACTTTTCCTTTTATTTCTCCTTCCACCCAAAGGTCATCTTCCACAAAGATTGCTGAACAGTTTGGATCTATTGAATAAGTCCCATATAAATATTCGCTATTAATAACAAAATAGTCATAATGCCACCCTTCTTCTAAGCTGTATGCCCACGTCGCTTGCAAATCAGTAATAATCCAAACTTCAAAAGTGCCATCATTTTTGAACTTAATATGATATCCTTTTCCGCTTGGATTAATATTAGTCACTGGTGGCCAATAATATTCTTGAGGATGAGACTGGGTTAAGCTTTTTATCTGAGCCAAATCTATAGTAATACCATCAAAATCAAACGAAGTCACAGGAAAATCAAAGAGATCAGAATTAGCATTTCCAGTAGTAGTAAAAACGCCAGGACATACACAATCTGTACCCTCAGTATGACAACCTGCGTCTGTAGGACAAGGATCACAACCAAAAGAATCGGTACAAATCCATTCTTCCTGAGCGCTTGAAACCACAGATTGATTTTCTCCATCCATTCTTATTCCTCCATTCGAATGATAAAGACCTCTAATTTCTCTATCAGAACCAGCCCACACATTATCATTGATAAGATATGCATATTGCCCTACTGAGGCACGACCATATATTACTTTTACCTGTCTTCTGATTTGAGGAAATTTATATGTCCACCCTGTAGAAATAATAGTCTTTGAAATCGTTTCTCCACAATTTATTTGAGAATCAATATTTAAAGAAAACCTTCCAATTGGATTGCCCTGAGCATCAAGATATTCTTTTTCTGTTTCACATTGCGACTCTATATTGTTATTTAAACACCATCTCCAATAATTAATTCCAGCCTCTGCAATATGTAATGACTCGTTCCAGGCATCTTTTCTAGCAGATTGTCTTAATTGCAACAAAACAAAACCAAAAAGCCCTCCTAACAAAATCAGAAAGATTGCCCCAAAAACAAGAGCATAAGTAGTAATAACACCTTTTGAAAATTTATCTTTCATAGATATCATTCCGTTTTGAGATTACGTAACTGAACAGAAGATTCTAATTCCACTGGTGGAGGAGATCTGTTAGGATCCACATCTACAACAAGATAAAGACTCATCATTTTTGTATCTATTAAACGTGAGGGATAATCCTCGATTAAATTTCCTTGAGCATCATAATATCTAAAAATAGGAGGAGCATTTCGGACGTAAGAACTTATAATAGATATCCTTTCCTGATCAGGAAGATACTGAGGTGGATCTCCTACAGGATCAATAACTCCTTTTTTAAAAATTGGACTAACTGATGAAAGATTCTCAGTCCATGTCAATTCAAATCGAGCTTTCATTGAATGATTGCTTTCTTCCCAATCACATATATCGTTTACCCGAGAACTTGCATCAGCAATAAATTGAACATCACCATCTAAAACTTGATCTGTCACATCAAATACTGCATTCCCTTGCCATGTACCTGCACAATCAGAACATCCAGTTCCACAAACTCTTCCCAAATATACTCCGTCTGCATAAATATCAGCATATTCAAGACTCCAGCCAAAGTCTCCCTCAACTGAAACGCTTACTTGGGCTGACTGAAGAGTGCCTGATAGAAGGTTATTAAATGAAACACTACAAGAACCTCCATCGCTGAAGGTAACACAATCCTGAGTTTGTGATCCAGAATTGGTAGTATTCAAAAAATATCTCACTCTTTCAGTTGCTCCATCTTTATCAATATCTGCGTAGAACACAAACTCTTTATCACCAGCTTCCTCAATTGGATAAGATCCGTCATCTCCATTCTTAGCTTCTCTTATTTCTCTAATCATTGTCTCAATTCCCTTTCTTGCTTCATTTACGGCAATCGCCTGCTGCATACTATAGCTATAAGCTCGGTATGACATCAAAATAAACTCTGCAGTAGCTCCCATTATTAAAGCAAAAACAAAAATCATCACTAGTGTTTCTACTAAAGTAAAGCCTTCTTGTCTTTTAAAATAAATCATTCTGTTTGTTGTATTAATACTGTTTTAGTAGTGTCCCCTCCTACAAGTACTGTTGTAGAAGTAGAAGAATAACCCGGAGCTTCAACAATTAAATCATAAGTTGCTCCTTGGAGAGGAATAAAAAGAGTTTTTCCTTCTTGATTAGTATATTGACTTACATCATAACCTAAACCACTGTTTTGAAGTCTTACCGCAGCAGAAAACACAGGTTCAAGTGTATCCATATTCTCTACTGTTACTAATAAAGAATTATCCGCTTCGAGATATAAATTCACTATCTTCTGTACATTATCGGGAGGAAGATTAATAGGCTGAGGCGAAGGATCAGTTCTAACTAAATCCAAACCGCTAGAAGGATCAACCGAAAAAGTATAAGAATCCCATTCCAAATCTGGAATATCAATATGTCCTTGTGAATCTGAGGTATGGGTTTGAGAATATTTATAAACAGGCTCTTCTTCTGAATCTGTGCCAATAATTTTAGAACCCCTCAGAGAAAAAGTAACATTGCCTATCGAGGTAGTCGCGCTTGTAATCCAAGAAAGTTGCCAATCATAAAGAAAAGAAGTAGTGGCAGGGTCATTGGTAGAAAAGTTTGCTTTAAGCTTTAAAGAAGAATAAGTAGTAGTATTAAGACCGGAGAGATCTACTGGAGGAGAATCAAACCCTATAGAATTACCGGTTAAATCGGTGTCGGGAATTAAATACCATTTACTCCCTGAAGCGTAATAAACTTGATAAGAAAGATCTGTATTTAAAGGTTCATAATCTGTCCAAGATAACTCATCCCATCTTAACAAATTATCAGGGGAAGTCGATGTAGACATTAAATAACCAGAAGATAAGTAACCTCCTGTAGTAGTTGCTAAAAACACTTCTCCGTTCCTAATTTGAGTATCTGATATTTCTGAGATTTTTGAATTATCATTAAAAGTATCGGAAAAATATCCACTACTCCAAGAAGACAATGTATTAACAGAAAATGCACTTAATTGATCGATGGAGAAACTAATTTCCGTAGTTTGATCTTCTAAAACCAAAGGGTGAGGTTTGGCAGGAGTAGCAATCTCATCGGTTCCGTAAGTACGCTCTATACTATAACCATTTTTCGAAACTACTATTTTATAAGAAGAAGTGGCTAAAGAAAAATAATGCTGGCCATTCTCTGGAGTAGCAGTCTTAAGAACTTCATCCGTGTTAGGGTCTCTTACTTCAATTAAAGGATAAGGAACCATCACTCCGTAAGCATCAAAAACAGAAACAGATAATATCCCTCCAGTAGTTCCGCATTCTTGAGAAAGGGTAGAAGGAGCTACATCTGTAGAAAGTTCTACTTCTCCTCCAAATCTCCCCTGCCAAGAGACCTTTATTTGCACTCTTTTATAATCATTAGGGCAGTCGTCGTCCGGCGCAGAAATTCCGTCAGCAGGATCTACTACAAAATCTACTCTATTCTCTATAGTATATTCTTTTCCATTAAGAATCGTAGTAGTTGATGGTGGAAGGACTCCATCTGGAAATCCTCCCTGCACCCCTATATCCTCGTAAGGAAGATTACGCACCATCTCAAGTTGTTGATTGGCAATAGCCATTGCATCAATCCGAGAAGCTGACTGATCAATAACTTTCAGAGCTAGCTGAAAAACCCCAAAAACCCCCAAAAATATAATCAATACAAGCATTGTTCCTATTAGGACATCTATTAAAGTAAGGCCTTTTTGAAAACAAAGAGTCATAGACTTTGAAGCATTGAATACATTGGTTGAATCATAGACACGGCAAAAAAACCAACTGCTATCCCAATAAAAATCATTATGACCGGTTCAATGGCTGAAGCTAAATTTCTGGTTAAGTTTTCTACCTCAGCCTCTGAAAATTCAGCAAGTTTTTCTAGCACATCTGCTGTCTCTCCGGTTTCTTCTCCTACTGCAATCATTTCTGCAAAAGAATAAGGATAGATTTTAGAATAAGGTCGAAGCGCTTCCGATAGTTTAGTGCCTTTTCTTACCTCTTTAGCTGAAGCTGATATTGCTTCTCTAAAATAATAATTAGTCAATGTTCTAGAAATAATCTCTAAAGATTTAACTATAGGAACACCGGCATTTATGAGAGAAGAAAGAGTCCTAGCAGTATAAGCCGTGTTTGTTCCTTTTATAATAGAAGAAACAATAGGAATCTTTAACATAATTTTATCGAAGAATTTGCTTCCTTTTTCTGTTTTTAATGTTTGCCTTAAAAGAAAACCTATGACTACCAAAACAGCTAAAAAGATGTACCAAAAGTGGGAAATAAACTGAGCGCTATAAATAACCAATCGCGTAGTTAAAGGAAGTTCTATTCCTAATTCTTCAAATGTCTGAGCTAGTTTAGGAACCACCATAACAAGCATAAGAACCCCTATTCCTGCCATAGCTACGATAATTACTGCAGGATAAATAAGAGCGCCTTTCACTTTCTCCCTCAGCTCGTATGTTTTCTCCATTTGTCTGCTTAGGTTATGAAGAACCTCTTCCAAATTTCCAGATTCCTCTCCTATCCTAATCATATTCCAAAAAATTTCTGGGAAGACATCCGGCCAGTCTTTCATACATTCTGATAGTTTCCTCCCCCGAATAACTTGGTTTTTTATTTTAATGAGAATTTTTCTAAATCTCTTATTAGAACTCTGCGAAGCTAACATAGAAAGAGCACGTGGAAGAGGAACTCCTGTTTTAATCATTAAAGCTAAATTTCTTGTAAAAAAGAGTTTTTCCTTTAAAGGAATAGGGAAATTAAAAGATAACTCTAATTTCTTTTTTGATTCCTCTTCTATAGCTGAAACTAAAATATACCCCTCCTCACGAAGTTGCTGAGCTAACTCATGTTCATCCCGTGCATCAGTAACGCCAGTTTTCCTTTCTCCATCTTTTGAGATAGCTGTATAAGAAAATTTTGCCATTGTAAATCGCAAATAATTATTCCATTATTACCCTCAAAACTTCCTCGATAGTAGTAATACCTTGAACAGCTTTAATAAAACCGTCTTCAACCATCGTCCTCATTCCCTCTTTCTGAGCCTGGGCTTGAATTTCATCAGCTGTAGCTGACTTGTTAATTAATTCTTTTATTGCTTCAGACACTACAAGCACCTCAAAAATTCCTATCCTTCCAGAATATCCATCAGGAGAAGATTTGGAAGGTTTTGGTTTATAAAAAACTATGTCTTCAAAATTATCTTTTGGTTTTATTAATTTTTCTTCTTTTAAAACTCTAAGGAGTCTTGAGATATCGCAATATTTTTTAATATTTTGAATTTCTGATTTTTTCAATTTATATTTCTCCTTACTTTCACAAAGTCTCCTTACTAATCTCTGAGCTATAACAATATTTAAAGTGGAAGAAATCAAAAATGGCTCAGCCTTCATATCAATTAAACGAGGAATGGCTCCTGCTGCATTAGTAGTATGAAGAGTTGATAAAACTAAATGTCCTGTAAGCGCAGCATTGATGGCTAAAGAAGCCGTCTCTCCATCTCTTATTTCTCCTACCATTAAAATATCAGGGTCTTGACGTAAAAGAGATCTTAAACCAGAAGCAAAGGTTAGACCTATCTTTGTATTGACTTGAGTTTGATTAACTCGAGGCATTCTATATTCAACAGGATCTTCTATTGTAGAAATATTAACCTCCGGCGTATTAAGAATCTCCATCATTGCGTAAAGAGTAGTAGTTTTTCCTGAACCAGTAGGCCCCGTAACAAGAATCATCCCTACTGGCTTTTTCAAGCTTTCCTGGACCTTTTCTAAAGCCCTACCTCTTAACCCAAGCTCTTCCAATGTATAAGCCTTTGAGCTTTCTGATAAAAGACGCATTACTATTTTCTCTCCATTTATAGTAGGAAGAATAGATACTCTGATTGAATATTTATAATCTTCGGTCTCTACTTTAAACCTACCATCTTGAGGTAAACGATGTTCGTCCAGTTTAAGATTAGAAAGAACCTTGATTCGTGCCACAATCCCCGGAGCAGCTCTTTTAGGTAAAGTCATTGCTTCTCTTAAAATTCCATCTATACGATATCGCACTATTACTTCTTTTTCCAAAGGTTCAATATGAATATCCGAAGCTCTTTGAAGAATTGCATGACGAATTAATGTATCTACAATCCTAATAACAGGAAGTTCCTCAGCTACTTTTTTAAGTTCTTTTTCATCTCCCGGGATTTTCTCTTCTTTAATAACCTTTATTTCTCCTGCTTCTTTTTTAATCAATTCACTAAATTCAGCTTCTAAAGTTTTGTGGTATTGTTTTAGGGCATTTTTAATACTTGCGGGATCCGTAAGACGAGGAAGTATTTTCAGGTTTGATTTCTTTTTAATAAACTCTATTGTTCTCAAATCTTCGGGATCAAGCATTGCTACTTCGAGCTTATCCCCTTCTTTCCTAAAAGCAACGATATTATGAGATCTTGCAATAGGTTCAGGAATAATTCTAAGCACTTCAGAGGGAATTTGCTCTTTCTCAAGACTGACAAAAGGAATGCCTAAAATATAAGCCTTAAGCTTAATAAGTTCTTCTTGGGTAACCCATCCTTTTGTAACTAAAACATCTTCTATGCTTGTCTTATTCTTTTTAGCTTCCTGCAGAGCTTTATCAAACTGCTTTTCTTTAACTAGCCCTGCATCAGCTAAAAAAACTTTTAGCCTTTCTGGCTCAACTTGCATATAAAAATGGTTTACTTATCGCTATCTCCTAAGGTCTTTTTTACTTTCTTTATTACCTCGTCTAGACTATAATCAACCTTTACCAAATAAGTAGTAGCACCAAGCTCAAGTGCTTTGTCAATATCAGACATTCTTTCTAAATTGGTAAGAATTATTACAGGAATTTCTTTTGTATCGGAATCGTTTTTTAATCTTCTCAAAACCTCAAATCCGTTTAATTTTGGTAGAACTAAATCAAGCAAAATCAAGTCTGGTTTCTCACTCTTTGCCAACTTTACTCCTGTTTCTCCATCCAGCGCCGAAATAACATCATATCCTTCTGCTCTAAAAGCTCCTTCAAAAGTTTTCTGAAGTACTGCTTCATCTTCTATAAATAATATCTTTTTCATAAAACATTAGACAAAGAGGATTTTTATTAAATTCTCTTTGTTTTTTTAATTAATTATCTTTTGAAAGAGAAATAGGCAAGGTAAACCAAAAAGTGCTTCCTTTTCCTTCTTCGGAACTAAACCCTATCTTTCCTTTGTGAGCTAAAATAATCGACTTTGCAATAAATAACCCTAAACCCGAACCTCTAGCCTGGCGTCTAAGGGCTGTTTGAGAACGGAAAAACTTCTGGAATATATATTTTTGATCTTCTTTAGGAATTCCTATTCCCGAATCTTTTACTTCAAAATAAAGCCAATTTCCTTTTTTTAATAAAGAGACTTTAACTTTTCCTTTATTTTTGGTGTATTTAATGGCATTATCTATAAAATTCTCTACTACTTCCCTTATACGACTCTCATCACCTACCACATTAGGTAAATTATCTTCACTGTGAAATTCAATCTCTACATTAGAAGCTTCAGCAAAAACTTTAGATCCATGAATTACTTTTTGTACTATCTCTTTTAAAGAGATTGGTTTTTTCTCTAAAGGAAGTCTACCTGATTCAATCTTAGAAACCGTAATTATCTTGTTTATCAGCTCTTCAAGTCTTGCACTGTTTTCCTTCAAGATATCTAAATATTCTTTTTGGTCCTCTGGTACAGAACCAATCCTGCCAGACACTAATAGATCAATCACCCAGCGGAGATTAGCAAAAGGAGCTCTTAATTGATGACTCATTATTGTCAAAAACTCTAATTTCAATCGAGTAGCTTCGGCTAGTTTCTCTACCGCATGAGTAACTATATACCCTAATATAAGAAGCACCCAGCTTATCAAAATAACTATCAAAGCAATAAGCAACGGATCTTCTATATATCTAAAACTTATTGTGTAGGTAAACAAAGCAGAAAAGATTACTACTATTCCCATTATTATGAAAACAAAATCTGGACACTGCCATAGGGAAAGTCCATACCTTTTGCATCTTTGACGAAAGTTAAGCTGGGACAAAATTGTTTTTAAACTCATTGTTTTGATAGCTTGACTTATTTTTAACTTTTATTAGTTTTAATTATAACTTATATTTTTATTATAACAAAAAAGGGTGCTTGCGAAAACTGATCTTCTGTAGTAAAATGTTCCTGAAACGGAGAGTAGTGTAACGGCAGCACGAGTCCTTTGGGAGGATTTAGTCCGGGTTCAAATCCCGGCTCTCCGAAAAAATGCGGGATTAGTTGAGCGGTTCAACGTCACCCTTCCAAGGTGAAAAGACGGGTTCGACTCCCGTATCCCGCTCAGAAAATCCTCGTTCACCACAAAACCCATCGCTTATTGCGATGGGTTTTGTAAACAGCAGGAATAATGAATTTTGCAAACAGCAGAAATAGAGAAAATTTACTTTACTGCCTTCTTTAACTGTTTTCCCGGCTTGAATTTTGGAACCTTCCGTGCAGGAATTTTTATCTTTTCGCCTGTCTGAGGATTGCGTCCTGTTCTTGCCTTTCTTTTGGATATCATAAAAGTTCCAAAACCAGTCAAAGCAACTGTCTTACCTTTAGACAAAGCCCCTGCAATCTCATCTAAGATAGCATTAAGACACGCTGCTGCGCATGACTTCGAACATTTTGCTTTTTTAGCTATAGCTTTTATAAGATCTCCTTTTGTCATATTTTTGCTTTTTGTTTTCTTTCCGACCTTTATCTGATTATATCACTTCTATCTCGCATACTCAACTATTCTTGCCTCTCTTATTAAAGTAACTTTAATTTCTCCAGGATATCTCAGTTCTGATTCAATCTTTTTGGCAATATCTCTCGCAAGTTTCTTTGCTTGTAAATCATCTACTTCTTCTGGCTTTACAAACACTCTTATTTCTCTCCCTGCCTGAAGAGCATAAGCCTTCTGCACTCCTTCAAAAGAAAGAGCTACTTTCTCTAAAGCTTCCAGTCTCTTTAAATAATTCTCGAGGGTATCTTTCCGTGCTCCTGGCCGACTTCCAGAAATAGCATCTGCAACTTGGACAATAACTGCCTCAAGACTTTCAGGAGGATAATCATCGTGGTGAGACTTCATTGCATCAATGACCTCTTTTTCTACTCCAAATTTCTCTAAAATCCTAATACCAATATCTACATGCGATCCCTCAATTTGATGATCAACCGCTTTGCCAATATCATGTAAAAGCCCTGCCTTCTTTGCAACCTCTGCGTCAGCGCCAAGCTCTTCTGCTAAAGCACCTGCAAGATGTGCTACTTCAATCGAATGCAACAAAACGCTCTGACCATAACTCTGTCTAAAATAAAGACGCCCCAAAAGATTAATCAGTTTAGGATCAAGACCTACTATTCCTACATCATAAACTGCTTGTTCTCCAAATTCTTTAATTTTATCAGCAATCTCTTCTTTTACTTTCTGTACCATATCTTCAATCCTAGCTGGCTGGATTCTCCCGTCAGCAATTAATCTTTCTAAGGCAATCCTAGCAATCTGACGACGAACTGGATCAAAAGCAGAAATAATTACAGTTCCCGGAGCTTCATCTACTATTAATTCTACTCCTGTCACCCTCTCAAATGTTTGAATATTCCGTCCCTCTTTTCCAATAATCCTTCCTTTTATATCATCATTGGGCAAACTAACAGTAGTAGTAGTTAACTCTTGAGCCTGGGAAACAGCTAACTTTTGAATAACTGTAGCCAAAATCTCCTTTGCTCTTTTCTGAAATCTCTCTTCTTTTTCTCTTTCGAGTTTTCTCATTCTTTCAAGGATTTCTTTCTGATACTCCGCTTCTAAACTAGCAAGTAATTCTTTCTTTGCTTGAGACTTCTTCAAACCAGAGATTCTTTCAAGATTCTTAATAGCTTCTTCTTTTAGTTTCTCCAAGCTTTCTTTGATCTCCTTCACTTTCTCTATCTTTTCTTCAAATTCCTTTTCTTTCTTTTCAACCTCTGACGATCTTTCATTAAGGTTCTTTTCTTTTTCAAGCAAGAGATTCTGAATCTTTAAAAGTTCTTGCTTTTTTTGCGCCTCTTCTCTCTGAGCCCTATTAAGAATACTGGCCGCTCTTCGTTTTGCTCTTTCTAAAATCTCTTCACTTTGGCTCTTTGCTTGGGAAATTTTCCTTTGAAGAATCTCCTCTATCGAACCTATCTTTTTCTTGGCAATAGATTGACGAGCTAAATATCCTGCCAGAGATCCTATAGCAAGACATATTGTTGCAATAATAATAAAGTAGAAATTTTCCATATTTTCTTAGTAGAGAATTTGACGATCCAGCGGAAGTCAAAATCTCAATTTAATTATTAGTCTTAACAAAAAAGAAAAACCCTTCAAGGTGGGGCTGTCTTTTGGCTATCTAGGAATTGTATCTATACAATCTCCTCTATTTCTCTTTTAACTTAGGCTCTTTTGTTTGCAAAACCTCATCAACTACTCCATAATCTTTTGCTTCTTGAGCAGAAAGAAATAAATCGCGATCTGTATCTTTCTCAATTTTCTTCAATGGTTGTCCTGTATGTTTAGCTAATATACGATTAAGCTTATCTTTGATTCTCAGCATATGTTTTGTCCAAATTTCCACATCTACTGCTTGCCCTTCAGCTTTTCCCATTACTTGATGCAAAAGTACCTCTGAATTGGGAAGACAATATCTCTTTCCTTTCGTGCCTGCTGCTAAAAGAATAGCTCCTCCAGAAGCTGCCTGTCCTAAACAACAAGTAGAAACATCACATTCCACATATTGCATAGTATCGTAAATAGCCAAAGCCGAAGTTACTATCCCACCTGGACTGTTGATGTAAAGATAAATGTCTTTTTTAGGATCCTGAGATGCCAAAAACAATAGTTGAGCAATCACCAAATTAGCCAATCCATCAGTAATTGGTCCAGTAAGCAAGATAATTCTTTCTTTCAAGAGTCTTGAATAAATATCGTATGCTCTTTCTCCAAATTGACTCCTCTCAACTATTGTTGGCACTAAAGGCATAATTTTCAGTAATCTTTAATTGTATTCTTTTTTACATATTCTTCCAATAAACGGAAGGTTTTTTCGTTTGAGATTCTTTCCTTAGTATACTCTTTTAACCTTTCTAAATCAAGTGATTTAGCCGATTCTAAATTAGGATAACGCTTCAGAATTTCATTAATCTGCATTTCTATTTCTTCTTGAGAGACATTAATGTTTTCTCTTTTAGCAATAGCTCTCAAAACTAAAGACATCTTGACATTCCTCTGAGCCGGTTTTAGAAGATCTTTCTTAATTTCTTCTTCTGTCTTGCCTATCTTCTTAAGATATTCCTCGAAAGATACTTTCGAACCATCTGAAACTCTTTTCTGAAAATCAGCAAAAAGCCTGTCCCTTTCTGCTTCTATTAAAATTGAAGGTATATCCCATTTTATTGATTCTACAATCTTCTCTAGAATTTTTTCTCTCAGCTTTTCTCGCGCTTTTGACTTTTTTTCTAATACAATCCCTTCCCTAATGCTTTTCTTTAAAGCCTCAATATTTTGAAAATTACCAAGAGATTTAGCAAAGCTATCAGTTAGCTTTGGCAATTCCATTCGAAAAACACCTTTCAGTTTTATCTTAAAGGCAACTTCTTTACCTGCTAATTCTTTTAAGAAATGCTTTTGGGGTATTTTTAAGATAAATTCTTCGGTTTCTTGACCAGCTTTCATTCCCTCTATCTTTTCCTCAAACCCTGGAATAAACCCACCTTTACCTAAAATAAAACCATCTTTCATCTTTCTTCCTCCTTCTATTTGAGAAGACCAATATTCAATCTCCACAAAATCTCCTTTTTTTGCTTCTCTTCCTAAAGCAATAAGTTTTGAGCGAGAACGCCGCAACCAATCTATTGTTTGTTGAACTTCTTCTTCTCCAACCACAATCTTTTCCTCTTGAAAAGAAGAGGCTATTTTTTTGTAATCGGGGAGCTCAATCTCCGGTAAGATTTTCACTTTTGCTCTGAAAATTAAAGAATCAGAAGGAGCAAGTTTTAAAATTTCTATCTTAGGTCTTTCAATAACATCTAAACTATTTTCTTTAACTGCCTTTATATAATAATCACTGATAGCATTCTGTGCCGCGTAGTTAAGAATTCTTGTCTGACCTATTTCTTTTTCTATTATCTCCGGAGGAATATGCCCTTTTCTAAAACCTTTAATTCTTAATTCTTTACCCAATTCTTTTACGGCTTCTCGATAATAAGAAGAAAATCTCTCAGCAGGAATCTCTTCTGTTATTTCAATTTCTGAATTTGATATTTTTTTAATTAAAGTACCCATAACAAGAATTATTTATTTTTCTCTTCCCACGCCTTTCTTGCTTTCTCAATAATTTCTTTTGCTTTTTCTTTTCCTTGCCATCCCTCTACTTTGACATGTTTATACTTCTCTGTCTCTAACTTTTTATAATCCGCAAAGAAAACCTCAATTTCTTTTTTTAAATGCTCATTCACATCTTCTATATCTTGGATGTCTTTAAATCGAGGATCTACCTTTTCTAAAGGGACGGCAATGATTTTATTATCTATTCCATTCTCATCACTCATTAAAAGCACTCCAATTGGTCGAGCCTTTATTACACATCCTGCAAAAGTAGGATAAGTAACAAGAAGAACTACATCAAGAGAATCTCCATCTTCTGATTCTGTCTGAGGAATAAAACCATATTCAAAAGGAAAAAATAAAGGAGAATAAAGAACTCTATCTAGTTCGTAATAACCCTTTTCCTCGTTATATTCTGTTTTATTTCTCGAACCTTTAGGAATATCAACAACTACATTAATTTCCTCAGGAAGATTATCACCTGAAGGTATATCTCTAAATAAATTCGTCATATTTTTAAAAGTTAATTATAACTATGTTTTGTTTATTATAACTATGTTTTGTTTTTGTTTTTGTTTATTTTGGTTAGCAGTCTAATCTTGACTAAACTCTAATTAGCTTGCTCGTTTTCTTTTTGAGAATCTTCTTGTTCTTTATTTTTTGACTGCAGTTCTTCATTTCCAGAACTTCCTTGAATATCTTCTGAGGAAGCCACAATTCCCTCTCCTTCTTGACTTTGAATATCTATTTTCCAACCAGTTAATTTTGCTGCCAGACGAACATTTTGACCGTTTTTCCCAATAGCCAAAGATAACTGATCTTCTGGAACAATTACTCTTGCCCTATTTTTGGGCTCTATTCTCACCTCCAAAACCTTGGCTGGAGCCAAAGCATTAGCTATATATCTCTCAGGCTCTTCCGACCATTCAATTACATCGATTTTCTCTCCTCCAAGTTCATTAATAACAGCCATTACTCTAGTCCCTCTTTGACCAACCACAGAACCAATGGGATCAATTCCTTCTACCGTAGAAGCTACAGCTATCTTTGATCTGGAACCTGCTTCTCTTGCTATTGATTTAATAACTACTTCTCCTGAAGCAATTTCCGGAACTTCTAGCTCAAATAGCTTAGAAATAAATTTTGGATAGGCTCGTGAAAGAAAAACCAAAGGACCCTTCGGAGAACTTTCTACCCTAAGCACATACGCTTTTAAACGCTGAGATGCACGATAAAACTCTCCCGGTGTTTGTTCTTCTGGAGAAAGAATACCAAGAGTCTTACCAAGATCTAAATAAACAGTTTTACCTTCTATCCTTTGAACGATACCAGAAACTATCTCTCCTTCTTTTTTCTTAAACTCTTCAAAAATTATTTCTCGCTCTGTTTCTTTTATTCTCTGAAGTATCACTTGTTTCGCGGTTTGAGCAGCAATCCGACCATAATCTTTCTCTGCTTTAAGAGGTATTCTTAATTCTTCTCCTGCCTTTATCTTTGAATCTACTTTCTTGGCTTCTTCTATCATAATATGTCTTTCTGGATTAAATCGCACTTTCTTCTTCTCTTCAGAACCTTCCCTTTCTTTTATTTCTCCTTTTGGCCTCTTTTTCATCTCCTCTATCTCCTCATCGCTTAAAAGCATGTCTTCATCTACTACTAACTTTACCTGCCAAAACTTAACTTCACCTGTTTTAGGATCAAGTTTTGCCTCTATTTTTTGCCCTTTCTTTCCATAGTCTTTCTTATAAGCAGCGGCTATTGCCTGTTCAATAATTTCAATCACTTTTTCTTGAGGAATCCCTTTTTCTTCGGCAATCTGAGCCACAGCAGAACTAAACGTTTTTAAATCCATAAGAATCTATTAGTTTAAGAATCTATTAATTATTTAAAAAAGGTCTTGAGAAACGACCTTTTCTTAAGTGTAGCAAATAAAAAAGAGGTGTCAAGTAAAATCACTTACCGCATTTTTAATATGACGAATCTTTGCTTTCTTTTCTTTTAAAAATATGCCTATAGCTAAAATATCTATTTGCCATTTCGTCTCTGAGGTTAAATTATTCTCTAAAAGATAAGTCTTAGAAGTCTTTATTATCTTTCTTTGTTTGGAATAATTAACTCTATCCTCAGGAAAAAAATTTCTCACTTCACCGCTTTTACAAACTTGTGTCTTTACCTCAACAAAAGAAAGTATATCTCCTTTCTTTGCTACAATATCTATTTCTCCATACATCGGCCCAGAAACAAACTTGGGAGAGTAATTTCTCTCCAGAATTTTATACCCCTTCTGTCTGAGGTACTCTACAGCAATCTTTTCTCCAAGAATTCCTATTGTTTTTCTGTTCATCTTTTAAAGATCATAACACAAAAATAAAAAAATTGGCTATTTATCTACTAAAAGAGTTTTACTGGGTTCAGGAAAGAAGATTTGACCCATCTAGATAAACACAGGATTTACATTAAGATAGTGAAGATGGAAAAACATTGAAACCTTTCTCCGCTAAAACATTGAGTTACACCTGGAATCCCAAATTTTAGGAAGTTAGATAACTCGAACTTTCAAATACGTACATATCTTGACATTTTATCATTTTTATATTAAACTTATTGACTGGGGGAAGAAATGGAAGATATATTTTATTTAATATTTGTTGGAATATTTATATCAGCCATATTAGGAACAGAGCTGCTTTCAAAAATTTATCAGAAAATATACATCTCTAGAGAGTGGAAAGAATATGAAATTTTGTTCGCTATAATAATGTGGATTATTGTACTATCTTTCATAGCGCTTGGACTTTATTTCATATTTTATATTCTCCCAAGATTCTAGAATTAGCTCTTCAAGTAGCAGTTCTTTAAGACAACTAATTAGACCCGTATTATGCGGGTTTTCTGTTTAATTAAATTATAGAAATAGAACAATGTTCCTACTTTTTGAAAAAAATACAACTGTTAAAGAATAAAGTTAGTTTTTTTAAGCTAAGGAGAAACCTCTATGTTGCTCTTTAAACATATGTAGCCAAAGGGATTTTTCTAAAAATGGGATTCCTTTGGCTACTTTATTTTCTTCTACCGATTCTAATTTTTTTTAATCTTTAGAATATGGAGAAAGAAATTGAATCATTTGAAGAAGAGTTGAATACTATTGTTGATATATGTGATGAGAAGATAAAGGGGTACAACGCCTTGCTTGAAGAGTATCAGATGATAAAAGGTTCTGCTTTAGCATTACTTGGTTTAAACAATAATACTAAGAGAAAGGTTGTTTCTTTAATTGATGCTTTGAAGAAGA
>JAGGXC010000003.1 GCA_021163265.1 bacterium
AAACAAAGAGAAGATACCTGTCAGTGTATTTATTAAAGCAAGAATCTTTGAAGATGAAATAGCAGGATTCTTTTTGAGTGTTTTTGATTTGAGAGAAGTAAAAAAGATGGAGGAGAAATTGAGAGAATCTGTGAATAGTTTAGAGTTAATGGTTCAGAAACAGAAAGAAAAACTTCAAAAACTTTCAGTTGTATTGGAGCAAAAGATAAAAGAAAGAAAAAAAGAGTTAGAGGAAAAAATAGAACAACTTGAAGTAATAAGGAAAAAAGCTGTAGAAAGAGAGCTTGAGATGGTAAGACTTAAGAAGGAAAACAAATATCTTGAGGAAGAAATATTAAAATTAAAAACTTTAAATGAAGAATAAGTTCCTTATTTTAGATTGTAATTCTATAATACATAGAGCATTTTACGCTCTTCCTTCTTTTGCGACTAAGGATGGGAAGCCAGTCGGTGCTATATATGGATTTTTTTTGATGTTCTTTAGTATCTTGAAAGAATTCAAGCCAAGTTTTGTTGTGGCGACTTTTGATTCTCCTGTTCCGACATTCCGTCATAAAGAATACCAAGCTTATAAAGCTAAAAGGCCCAAACTTCCTCACGATCTTGTTTGGCAAATTGCTAGAGTAAAAGAAATTTTGAATGTTTTTGGTGTACCTGTAATTGAGAAAGAAGGATTTGAAGCTGATGATTTAATTGGGACCATAGCAAAACTTGTGATAAGAAAACTGAAATTTCCCCCTCTTGAGGTAATAATAGTAAGTGGTGACGCTGATATGCTTTCTCTTGTGGGGAACCAAATAAAAGTATACTTCCTTCAAAAAGGAATAAAGAAAAACATGTTATTTGATTTTGATTCAGTGAAAGAAAAATACAATGGTCTTGAACCCTCTCAATTAACAGACTACAGAGCTTTGAGAGGAGATCCTTCGGATAATATTCCTGGCGTGAGAGGAATTGGTCAGAAAACTGCTATCGATTTATTGAAGAAGTTTGACACCCTTGAAAATCTTTATGCAGAAATTGAGAGGAAAGGTAGTAAAGCTCGGGGCTTAAAACCGAAGGTGAAAGAAATTTTATTGAAGTATAAAGAAGATGCTTTTTTCAGTAAAAAACTTGCTCAAATCAACTCTAATATTCCTCTTGATATAAAATTAAAGGAGTGCAGTTTTGATTTAGAAAAAAAAGAAAAAGTGGTGGAGATTTTTAGAGAATTGGGATTTTCTAGTTTAATTAAAAAGCTTTCTGAAGTTGCTGGTTAGAAAGATTTAGAGCTTTATGGTAAAATTTAGTAATAAACAAAGAGATTCTTTGCGTTATGGCTTTAATTAATGTAGGTATAGGAATTTCTCAAAGAGATAATTTAATAGAGGCTGCAAAAGAGGCAGCGAGGAAAGCAAAAGAGGAATTAGGAGAGAAAACTCCAAAACTTTTGATGTTTTTTTGTGTATTTACCTATCCTGAGAAAGATTACAAAAAATCTTTGGAAGCTATCTATGAAATTTTTGAAAATAAAGATATTCCTTTAGTGGGTGGGAATGTGTTAGGTTTTTTTGCCAAAGATAAATATTATTTTGATGTAGGAATGTTTGGGAAAGTGGTTGGATTGTTTTTGAAAGGCTTAGGTAAAGTTCTCCCTCAGTTTAGATTTAAAGGAGTTTCAGTGATAGCCTTACATTCAGATTATTTATCTATAGGAATAGGTATAGGTCAGAATGTTTTCAAAGAAGCAACAAAAGCCGGCAGACAGTCCGTTGAGATGGCGCTTGAGAATCTTGAGTACAACCCATCTATTGCTTATCTGGCAATGATGAAAAAAGGAGCAAAAGATATCACAAGATTTAGACCCTTGAGCGGATTTTTGTTAACTCCTGGGCTAGCACCTCGAGGAGAGTTTCTTGACCAAGAAATACTTGATGGGATAATCTCTCTAACAAAAAGAACTCTCAGGTTGGCAGGAGGAGGAGTGTCTGATGGAGTAAGAGGGAGAGCGACGAAAGACGGACACCTTTTCTTTAATAGAGAGGTTTATAAAGAAGCAGTGATATCAGTTATCTTTGGTTCTGATTTAGAGATTGGTTATGGAATAGGAATTGGAGCCAAAGCTTTGCCAGAAAGGGTTGTTATTACAAAAGCCAAAGGGCATATAGTATATGAATTGAATGGACAATCCCCAGTGAAAGTATTAAGAGGAATATATGAAAAATATTCGGATAAAAAAATAAATGACTTCTTAACCTTAGA
Organism: bacterium; assembly: GCA_021163265.1. Classification (GTDB taxonomy): domain Bacteria; phylum Patescibacteriota; class Minisyncoccia; order Minisyncoccales; family JAGGXC01; genus JAGGXC01. The sequence goes on from JAGGXC010000003.1 coordinate 2,242, forward strand.
ACTCTCTTTAGTGATAAAAGGTTACGCTATGGGTATTACTGATCTCAAAGGAGATTTTTATTGGCCCTTTCTCTTTACTGATATAATTGAAGGAAAATATTTGAAATCTTTCTTTCCAATGAAAGAAGGAATAGGTCTTACTTTTATAAGGATTACTCCCGAAACAGCTCAACAAGCAACGTTTCAGGCAGTAAAAGATATGATTGAAGACGCTCAATCAGATGATTTTGGTTTTATATTATTTGCTTCTTGCGCTGTTAGAGGTCAGATTCTTGGGAAAAGATATCTTCAAGAAATAGAAAGTATTAAGAAAGCATTAGGTAAAGAAGCAGTACCTGTTTTTGGGATATGCAGCAATGGTGAACAGGCAACTTATAGAAGCGGTGACCCTCGAGCAGCTTCTTTAAGTATTACGATGATGGGAATTGCTAACCGTCTTATTTCTGAAGTTAGATAATTGAATATGTTTTTTTTACCCAAAGAGTCTTTAAAATTATACAAAGATGTATTTTTAGAGAGTCTTGATCCTGCTGTAATATTTAATAGAAAAGGTAGTATTAGTTACGTAAACAATGCTTTATTAAAAATAGGAGGATATACAATAAGAAAACTTAAGGGGAAGCCTCTTGTTGTTCTAGTTCCTGAAGAAGAGAGAGCGCGTGTAAAAAATATTATTGAGGAAGTTTTAACAAACAAAAGAACTTTTAGAGAATTCAATACATTTCTTCTTACAGGAAAAGGCAAACAAATACCTGTAGCTCTTACTCTTATTCCTCTTTTGGATAAAAAAGAGTTAATCGGAGGATTAGCTGTATTTGTTGATATAAGACAGTTAAGAGGTCTTTTAGAAAGTCTAAACAAGGCAAAAGTAGAATTAGAAGAAAGGGTGAGAGAAAGAACAAAAGAATTAGAGAAAAGAACAACTGAACTTGAGAAAATAAAAAAAGAGCTTGAGGAAGCAAAGACTATTCTTGAAATTAAGGTTAGAGCAAGAACAAGAGAACTTCGAGAGCTTAATGAGACATTGGAGGAAAAAGTGAAAGAAAGAACTAGAGAGCTTCAAGAAAAAGTAGATGAATTAAACAAATGGTATCAATTGACTGTAGGAAGAGAGATTAAAATGTCTGAGTTAAAAGAAGAGAATGAGCGATTAAAAGAAGAAATTAAAAAACTTAAGAATAAATCTTTATCTTCTAAAAGAAAATGACCACACTCGAAATTAATTTTTTGATAAGTTTATTTGGCGCAATTTCAATTCTATTGATTGGTTTTTATGTATTACTTAAGGATTATCGGAGCGAACTTAACAAAGTTTTCTTCTTGTTTGCTTTCTCCGGATTTTTGTGGGGAATTGGTAGTGGATTATGGAATTTGTTTGGGATTTCCACGGTTCACTCTTGGCTTTATTATTTTCGTTTTTATTGGATAGGAGTAGCATTTCTTGGTCCTACTTTTTTGCATACCTGCATTTTAATTTATAAAAAGAGAAGACATACTTCACTTTTCCTTTTATATTTACCTGCTTTTGTAACAATTATTTTTATTTATAGCCCTTTCTTTCTTTACCAGAGTCCTTATCCTACTGTTACTCCTTTCATTCCTCACCCACTTTTCAAGAAGGGCTTTACTTTTTGTTTTCTCTTATATCTTTTTTTAGGAGAAGCGCTTATTTTTAAAAAGTATATTAGCCTAAAAAGTAAAGAAGAGAAAGAGAAAATTAAATATTATATTATAGGAAGTTTGTTGCCTATCGTAGGAGCTGGCATTACCAATTTGTTGATTCCTTTAACAGGATTATACAGTCTGAGTTCTTACGGTTTTATGTTTTTTGTTTTAGGTTTTTTAATTGCCGGATATGGTATCACTCAGAGAAAGTTATTTATTGATTATAGAGAAGTGCTTGATATTGTTTTTAAAGAATTAACCGAGCTGGTAATAGTGACGGATTTTGAGGGAGTGATTTTAATGGTAGGAGATGCTACCTTACGTGAGTTGGGTTATTCTTCTGAGGAAATAAAGGACAAGTTTTTATTTGATGTTCTTGCCGAAGGAAGAAAATCTCAGAAGGAAATTTTTGATGAGCTTAGTAAGGGGAGAAAATTTTTTGATAAAGAAATTGAGTTTCTTTCAAAAGATAAAAAAAGAATTCCCTTTTTGGTAAGAGGTTTTGCTCAAAAGAATAGAATTATCTTGGTAGGGAAAGATGTTGAGGCTATAGTAAAAGAATCAGAGCAATTAGAAGAAAAGATAAGAGAAAGGACAGAAGATCTTAAAAGATCTCAGAGAGCTTTGATGAATATATTGGAAGATGTTGAGGAAGCACGAGCGAAGGCTATAGAAGAGAGAAATAAAACTATGGCTGTCATTACTAATTTTGCTGATGGACTCTTGTTTTTTGATAAAGAGGAAAAGTTAAGTCTGATTAATCCTGTTGCCGAAGACCTTCTTGAATTAAGAGCAACAGAGGTCATAGGAAAGTCTTTTGGAGAACTTAGAGAATTCCCGAGAATGAAAACAATTATAGAATCAGTGAAAAGTATCTCTAAAAAAGTTTTCAGAAAAGAAATAAAAATATGCGAAAATCTAGTATTAGAAGTTACTATTACCCCTGTTTTAAGAGGCAAAGAGAGATTGGGGACGTTACTAGTGTTTCATGATATTAGTAGAGAAAAATTGGTAGAGAAAATGAAAACAGAATTTGTTAGTCTAGCGGCTCATCAGTTAAGAACTCCTCTTTCTGCTATAAAATGGACGCTAAGGATGATACTTGATGGTGATTTAGGAAAAATTTCAAAAGAGCAGAGAGAATTTTTAGAAAAAACTTATCAGTCTAATGAAAGAATGATTGGATTGATTAACGACCTTCTAAATGTAACGAGAATAGAGGAAGGTAGATATCTCTATAAACTAAGTTCTGTTTCAATAGAATCGTTAGTAAAGGAAGTGATTAAGAATTACGATGAGCAAATTAAGAGAAAAGAGATAAAATTAAGCTTTACTGTTCCGAAGGTAAAACTGCCGCCATTAAAATTGGATAAGGAAAAGATAAAATTAGCTATTTCTAACTTCATAGACAATGCTGTAAGATATACTCCTTCAAAAGGAAAAATAAGTATTTCTTTAAAGAAGATTAATGGAAAAGAAATAAAATTTGCAGTGAAAGATTCAGGAATTGGAATTCCTCGAGATCAACAACATAGGCTCTTTACGAAGTTTTTCAGAGCTGCAAATGCTATAAGAACTGAGACGGAAGGATCAGGTTTGGGTCTTTTTATTACAAAAAATATTGTTGAAGCTCATGGGGGACGAGTTGGTTTTGAATCAGAAGAAGGTAAGGGTTCTACTTTTTATTTTATTCTGCCTCTAAAAAGCAAGAAAATAAAGAATGGACGATGATGTTGTGGAAAAGAAAAATATTGTTTTTTTTGTTTAGAAAGGGTACAATAAAAATAATAGAAAATAAAAAAGGTAATAGAAATATAAAAATATGCAACAAGGGGAGTTCAAAAAAATATTGTTGGTAGAAGACGAAGAATTAATCATTACGTTACTTAAAAGAAAATTAGAAGAAGAAGGTTATGATGTTTCAGTTGCACGAGATGGAATAGAAGGAATAGAAAAAATGAAGCAGATTCATCCAGATTTGGTTTTGCTTGATATTATAATGCCGCGAATGGGAGGATTTCAAGTAATGGAAGAAATGGTGAAAGATCCTGATCTTCAAAGTATTCCTGTTATTGTAATTTCTAATTCGGGCCAGCCAGTGGAGCTTGATCGTGCTAGAGCTTTGGGAGCAAAGGATTGGTTGATAAAAACAGAGTTCGATCCTCACGAGGTTATTACTAAGGTTAAAAAACAAATTGGCTAATTAATTAATATGTCATCTGTAAAAAATAAGATTTTAATAGTAGAGGATGACAAATTTCTAAGAGATCTTCTGGCGCGAAAATTAATAAAAGAAGGTTATGAAATTTCTGTTGCTGTAGATGGGGAAGAGGCTTTGAGAAAAGTAAAAGAAGAAAAACCAAATTTGATTTTATTAGATCTTATTCTGCCAGGGATTGGAGGTTTTGATGTTCTTGCTCAAATTAAAAAAGATGCAGAGTTAGCAGAAATTCCTGTGATTATTCTTTCAAATCTTGGACAAAAAGATGACATAGAGAAAGGTTTGAAACTAGGAGCGATGGATTATTTAATAAAAGCACATTTTGCACCAGGAGAAATTATAGAGAAGATCAAGAAAGTAATAAGATAATTTTGGTTTAAAGGCATTTCTCTTGGGATATGTTTGATTTTTAGGTATGCCCGAACTTCCCGAGGTTGAAACTACAGTAAGAGAATTGAGAAAAAAGGTCCGTGGAAGGACTTTTATTGATGTATGGACAGATTCAAGAAAACAAATTAAAAGACCTGAAGAGTTTGATAGGTTCAAAGAAGAAATTAAAGGAAGAACAATAGAGGATATTCAGAGAAAAGGAAAGAATATTCTTTTTTTTCTTTCTGGAAAAAAAGTTCTATTAGTTCATCAAAAACTCACAGGTCATCTATTGGTAGGAAAATGGAAATTTCATAAAGATCAATGGGTTCCTCCTCCTGGTCCTTTGTCAGATAATGTTAATACTTATATTCATCTTATGTTTATACTTAATGACGGTGTAATGATGGCACTTTCTGATTTAAGAAAGTTTGCTAAAGTAGAACTATGGGACGCCAAAGAAATTTCTGACCTGCCGTCTTTAAAAAATCTTGGTCCTGATCCTTTAAGCAAGAAATTTACTTTTGAAAAGTTCAAAGGATGTTTACAAAAAGTTAAGAAAGGAAAAATTAAACTAATTCTAATGAACCAGACAGTGATTTCAGGAATTGGTAATATATATTCCGATGAAATTTTGTGGAAAGCAAAGATAAATCCTTTCAAAGATATTTCAGAACTCTCTGAAAAGGATCTAAAAAAAATATACGAAAGTATGAAAACAATTTTGAAGAAAGCAGTTGAGGTAGGAGGTGAATCTATTTCTGATTTCAGAAAGACAGATGGAAAAAAGGGGCTTTTTGATTCTTTTAGAAAGGTTTATCGGAGAGAAAATAAACCTTGTTTTCGCTGTAAAACGCTTATTATAAGAAAAAAAATAGGAGGACGCTCAACTTATTTTTGTCCTAAATGTCAACCATTATGATTATTCTTTTACATGGACAAGATAGTTATCGTTTAAAAAAGAAGCTAAAAGATATATTGGAGCAATCTAAAAAAGAAAGTAAAGGAAATCTGTATTTGAAAAGGTTTAGCTCAAAAGATTTTGATTTTGAAGAATTTAAAAATGAGTATCAATCGACTCCTCTTTTTTTAGAAAAAAAGTTTTTGATATTAGAAAACCTCTCCGCTACTGATGCTCTTAAAGAAGTTATCTCTTTTTTAAAAAAACAATCGGATTTTAAAAACACTATAGTTTTTTACGAAGAATCTGTTTTAGAAGAAGGGAGTCTTTTACTGAAATTTGTTAAGAAAAACGGTATTTCGTTCAAATTTGAACTTCTTGAAGAAGGGGAATTGATTAAATGGATAAAAGAAGAGTTTAAAAAATATAAAGTAGAAATAGATTCAAGCATTGCTTCAACTCTTGTTGAATTTTTTGGTAATGATCTTTGGTTGCTTTCTAATGAAATTAGAAAAATCGTTTTACTTTCTCTTAATAAAGGACGCATAACACCGGAAAGTATTACTCATTTAGTTAGAACTAAGTTAGAAACTGATATCTTTCAGACAATAGAAGCTATTTCTTCTCAGAATAAAGATAAAGCTCTGAGATTTCTTTATAGACACATAGAACAAGGTGACTCCCCTTTTTATCTCTTATCTATGTTGAGGTTGCAGATAACTAATCTTTTAATTGTGAAAGAATTAGTCCAGAAAGGATTTCCTTTAGATGTGATTTCTTCTAAGAGGAAGCTGTCTGTGTTTGTAGTCCGAAAGTATATAAGGTTATCTTATAGGTTTAGTTTGGAGAGTTTAAAGAAAATATATTGGAAAATATTTCAATACGAGATCAAAATAAAAACAGGAAAGGTTGATCCTGTTTTAGCACTAGAACTACTTACAATAGAGATTTAACTCTCTTTTATTTTTTTATTGATAAATAAAGCAATTTTCGACTTTTTCCGAGAAGCCGTATTTTTTTTAATAGTTCCTTTCTTGGCAGCTTTATCCAACGCTTTGTAGAGTTGAGGAAGGAGTTTTTTTGCTTCTTCTTTTTTCTCTTCAAGAACTAATTTTTTTATTTGTTTTGTAAGAAGTTTGATTCGCTTCTTTCTTTGAATGTTTCTCTGTCTTCTTTTGATATTTTGGCGCAAAGCCTTTTTTGCTGATTTAGTGATAGCCATACTTTTTTTGATAATTTCTGATACAATAAAGAAAGAATAACATAAAAGTTGCAATTATTCAATACTTTCTGCAATGAAACGCTTTATTAGAAAATTTATTCCTCATTTTATAATTAATTGCTATCATTTCGCATTAGCTTTTTTGGGAGCTTGCTTGTATGGTTTTCCTTCAAGAAAGCTTAAGGTAATTGGCGTGACAGGTACAAATGGAAAATCTACAGTGGTTTTTTTGATTACGAAAATGTTAGAAGAAGCAGGTTTTAGAGTGGCTTCAATATCTTCTATCGAATTTAAAATTGGAGATAAAGAATGGCAAAACACTTTGAAAATGACAATGCCTGGGCGTCTAAAACTCCAGAAATTTTTAAAAGAGGCAGTAAAGGAAAATTGTCAGTATGCTGTGATCGAAGTTACTTCAGAGGGGGTTCTTCAACATAGACACAGATTTATTGATTTTGATATAGCCGTTTTTACTAATTTGACGCCTGAACATATCGAAGCTCACGGATCGTTTGAAAATTATAAAAAAGCAAAAGGAAAATTTTTCGAATCTTTGGAGAAAAGTAAAAAAAAGGAAACGGTCTCGGTGATAAATTTAGACGATAACCATGCTGATTATTTCCTAAAATTTAAGGCTGACAAAAAAATAGGTTATACAACAAGTAAAGAAAACATTAAAGAATGTGATTCTTTGAAAACAGTAATAAAAGCTTCTCGAATAATCTTTTCTGCTCAAGGCGCAATATTTGAGATAAACAATGTAAGGTTTTCCTTAAGACTAAAAGGAATGTTTAATGTGTACAATACGTTAGCTGCTGTTGCTGTAGGTCTTTCTCAGGGAATAGATATTTTAACAATCAAAAGGTCTCTTGAAAAGATTAAGAATATTCCTGGTAGATTAGAAGAAGTGATAGATGTTCCTTTTAAAGTGATTGTTGATTATGCTCATACACCTGATGCTTTAAGAAAGGTTTATAAGACTCTTAATTCTTCAAAGACTCAATCTCTTATATGCGTATTGGGTTCCTGTGGAGGGGGACGGGACAAATGGAAAAGACCTGAATTAGGAAGGATCGCTGATAGTTTCTGTAAAAAAATTATTCTTACAAACGAAGATCCTTACGATGAAGATCCTTTAGGAATTATAAGAGAAATAAGAAAAGGAATTAAGAATAGAGAGAAGATTATAGAAATTATTGACAGAAAAGAGGCAATAAAAAAAGCTCTGGAGATAGCAGGGGAAAATGATATAGTAATAATTACAGGAAAAGGATGTGAGCCTTGGATGTGTATAAAAGGAGGAAAGAAGATACCTTGGGATGATAGAAAAATAGTAAAGGAAGCTATAAAAGAATTAACAATAATATGAAAAAGAAATACGAAATACTTGAGCATACTGCAGATTTAAAGATTAAAGTTTTTGGAAGCACAAAAAAACAGTTGTTTCTAAATGCACTCAAGGCTATGACTTTTGTGCAAGACCCTGATTTGTCTGAAGAATCTGTTGTGCGCGAAATTAAAATAAAATCTCCAGATGTTTTCTTCTTGCTTGTTGATTTTTTGAGTGAGATTCTTTATCTGATCCAGACAAAAAAGGAGGCTTATTTGAGTGCAGAATTTGAAGAATTTTCTGATATCTTTCTCAAAGCAAAGTTATTTGGAAAAAAGGTAAAAAGATTCAAAAAAGACATCAAAGGAGTTACCTACCATGATTTAAAAATAAAGCAGCGGGAGAACGGAACTTGGCAAGCAATAATTTTATTTGATATTTAATTCTATTATGGTTTCTAAAAAAGACTTAAGACAAATAAATCAATGGCTTTGGGAGATTCCAAAGAGCTTTAGAGAGGATATGAGAGTTCCTGCAAGAATTTATACTTCAGAAAAGATGTTAGATGATTGCTTTAGGGATAAATCTTTAGAACAGTTAGTAAATACTACTACCCTGCCAGGAATAGTGAAATATGCTATCGGTATGCCTGATATTCATGAAGGATATGGTCCACCGATTGGAGGTGTAGGAGGAATTAAACTGTCAGAAGGGGTTATTTCTCCTGGTTTTGTAGGTTTTGATGAGAACTGTGGATGTCGACTTCTACTTTCTGGATATTCAAAAAAAGAGATAGAACCTTTATTAGAAAAGCTTGCAGATGAAATTCAAAAGCAAGTACCTTCGGGTCTGGGCCGAGGAAGACAGATTAAGTTATCTATTGAACAGATAGATAAGATTTTAGAAGGGGGAGTTCCTTATTTAGTAGAGAAAGGTTTTGGAGAGAAAGAGGATATTGAAAATTGTGAGCATAGAGGAAGAATAAAGGAAGCAGATGCTTCTTGTGTTTCTCATAAAGCAAAAATGAGAGGGAGGGATCAAGTAGGAACACTTGGCTCTGGAAATCATTTTATAGAAATTCAAAAAGTAGATGAGATTTTTGACCAAGAAACTGCTAGAATATTTGGATTGTTTGAAAATCAAATAGTTATATTTATCCATACCGGATCTCGAGGTTTAGGTCATCAGAACTGCACGGATTACTTAAGATTAATTATTCCTATATATTCCAAATATGGAATAAAATTGCCAGACAGAGAATTGGCTTGTGTTCCTTTTAATTCTCCAGAAGGGCAGAGGTTTTTTAGGGCAATGTCGGCAGCATGTAACTTTGCTTGGGCAAATCGTCACATGATAATGTATTATGTAAGAGAAGCATGGAAAAAGGTTATAGGTGAAAGATCAAAGTTGAAGCTTCTTTACGATGTTGCTCATAATATTGCCAAGATTGAGGAACACGAAGTGGATGGTAAAAAAATAAAGTTGATTGTTCATAGAAAGGGAGCAACGAGAGCTTTTCCTCCAGGTCATTCCGAGATTCCTCAGAAATACCAAAAAACAGGACAACCTGTCCTTATTCCTGGTTCGATGGGAACGGCTTCTTATGTTTGTGTAGGCACTGAGAAATCAAAAGAAGCCTTTTATACTGTGAATCATGGAGCTGGAAGGACAATGTCTCGTAGACAAGCAACAAGGACGATCTCTGGAAAGGAGGTCGTGGAAAGATTGAGAAAAAGAGGTATTATTGTGAAATGTTGGTCAATGAGAGGTATTGCGGAAGAAGCACCATTAGCTTATAAAAACATTGATGATGTAATTGATGTGGTGCATAATTCCGGTCTTGCCAAAAAAGTGGCAAAGTTAGTTCCTTTAGCAGTAATAAAAGGTGAATAATTTTGCAAAATTTTTGAAAATATAGTATAACCTTATTATATAGATCTATGCTAGAAAGATTGAACTTATTTTTTATTTATGACAAAAAAGAAACTTCCAAAGAGTTTAAGAAAATATATTCGCAAAGAAAAAGCGAAGATTGCTCGCAAAGCTTTGAGTTTGAAAGAAAAAGAAAGGTTGGTTCGTTTATTATATGAAAGAATGGGAATTAAAGTAGATAAAAAATTATCTTTAAATAATAAAGAGAATAATAAATTAAAATGACAATAAGGCAGATATTTGATTTAGCAATTAAAATAGGAATTGAAGCTGATTTTCGGGGCAAGGAAGGAGTTCAGGATTTTCTTGAGAGAAAGAGAAAGAAATATGAAAAATTATCTAAGAAAGAAAAAGAAAGCTTCGATAAAGAAGCATTGCAGAATCCTTACCTTGATTCTCGGATTCATAATATTTCTCAAGATAAAGAGATAAAGAAAGTATTAGTAGGTATAGATGTAGAACCTGCGGAAATATTGCTCGCGAAAGAACTTGGAGATATTGATTTAGTTATTGCTCATCATCCAATAGGAAAAGGTCTTGCTTGTCTTGCAGATGTGATGGAGCTTCAGTGTGATGTTTTGAATTTTTATGGAGTACCTATAAATATTGCTGAGGGTTTAATGAAGGAAAGAATCGATGAAGTAGCACGTGGAGTGAATGCTAAAAATCATCAACGAACAGTTGATTGTGCTAGATTGCTGGGAGTGAACTTAATTAATACTCATACTCCCTGTGATAATTTAGCTGCCCAATTCCTTAGAAAAGAGATCGAAGCGAAAAAGCCTTTAAGAATAAGTGATCTTTTGGATATTTTAAGAGAGATTCCTGAGTATAAAGAAGCAGCAAAAAACGGAGCTGGCCCTAAGATTTTTGTTGGTCATCCTGATAGGAGGTGTGGAAAAATTGCTTTGACTGAAATTACTGGAGGTACTGAGGGTTCTCCTAAGCTTTATGAAAAAATGGCTCAAGCTGGCATTGGCACAGTGGTAGGAATGCATATTTCAGAAGAACATAGAAAAGAGGCTGAGGCTGCCAATATCAATGTAGTTATTGCCGGTCATATGTCGTCAGATTCGTTAGGGATGAATCTGTTCTTAGATAAACTTCAAGAGCAAGGAATTGAGATTGTTCCTTTTTCTGGTTTGATTAGGGTAAGTAGATTGTAGTTTTAGTTTTTCGTTTAGATAAAATGAGCTGGCTGGAGAGCCAGTTTTTTGTTAGAATGAGAAAGGTATGCGGACAGGTATTGCTACAATTCCTTTAGATTACGGAAAATGTCCTCGGTGGCTTTTTGAAAGAATGAAAAGGCTTTCTCGAGGAATAATTTTAGCTATTGTTGAAGAGTTCGGCGAAGAAGAGCTTTTAAAAAGATTATCTGATCCAATTTGGTTTCAGTCTTTAGGATGTGTAATAGGGTTTGATTGGAATTCATCAGGTCTTACTACTACCACTTTGGGAGCTCTAAAAGAGGGGCTTAAAGGGCTAGAAAGTGAATTAGGAATTTTTATTTGCGGAGGAAAAGGAAAGACTTCTCGAAAAACTCCGGAACAGATTAAAAGATGGGGCGAGATTATTGGTTTATCTCAAAAAAAGGTTGACAATTTGGTATATGTTTCAAGGATTTCGGCTAAGGTAGATAGTTCTCTTCTTCAGGATGGATATCAGATTTATCATCATAATTTAATTTTTACTAGGAGAGGAGAATGGGTAGTTATTCAGCAAGGTATGTGTGAAAAAAGTTCAACTGCTCGGCGTTATCACTGGCTTTCTTCGATGGTCGAAAATTTTACCGAAGAGCCTCATTCAGGAATTATTTCTGATTTAAAAACAACCCCTCTTAATTTAGTTTCTAAGGGAAGTAGAGAAAATAAAGCGATTTCGACAGAGTTAGTTAAAGAAGAACCTAAAACTTTTCTGAAAGATATAAAGATAATTTCTCAAAAATCTAACAGTTTAATAAAACAAAAAAGATTTTTGGGTTTTTGTGAGGTAGAATTAAAAAATATTGAATTTCATTGGCATTCTGTATTGAATGAAAAATTTGATTTAAAGAGATTAAGAAAAACAATCGAGCATGCTCATTTTTTAAAACCAGAAAATTTCGAGCAATTGTTGATGATAAAGGGAGTAGGTCCAAAAACAATTAGAGCTTTGTCTCTTGTGGCAGAACTGGTTTATGGAGCGAAGCCTTCCTTTGAAGATCCTGCAAGATATTCTTTTGCTCATGGAGGAAAGGATGGTACCCCCTTTTTTGTTGAAAGAGATGTTTATGATAAAACAGTAGAAATAATAGAGAAAGGAATAAAAAAAGCGAATGTATCTCAGAGAGAGAAAATTCAAGCTCAAAGAAGGTTATTAAACGCTTTGAAAAAATGAAGAATTATTCTTCCAAACAGGCAAAAAAGGGGAAATTAGCTTTCCGGACACCTAGTCAGTTTATTTATAAAAAATGTCAGGAAACAAAGAAGACAATACTAAAAAGGAAAAAAAAGAAAAAATAAGCTTTTCTGTGTTTTTTTGGGAGTTTGCTTTGTTTTCTTTTACCTTATTTCTTGGGATTGTTACAGGTGAAAGAATTAGTCACATTTTGGAGATTCAAAAAGCTTCTTTGAGTCCTATAAGTCCATTTCAATTTATTCTTTACTTTATTGTAGGCACTGGAATGGTGCTTTCTTTGATTTTTTTTATAAGATCAAAGCAAAGAAAAGGAAAAATTTTTAAGATTCTTTTTGTTTTTTCCGTTTTTTGGGGAGGACTTGTCGTTTTGAATCTATGGTTTAATGAAATCTTTCCGCACACAGGCGGATTACTTGCACTAGCTACGATTTTGTTTTTGATTCTCCTTTGGTTGAAAAAGGCAAATGTTTTAATTCATAACCTTTGTATTATTTTGGCAATAGCAGGAGCAGGAGCAATTATAGGCCTCCGTCTTTACCCGCAAACAATGGTAATTCTTTTAGTTCTTTTTTCTATTTATGATTTCGTGGCTGTTTATAAAACAAGACATATGGTTAAGATGGCAAAAGAGATGATTAGTTACGGATCTCCTTTAGCTTTAATTATTCCTCAAGACCTTCAGGGATTTAAGAAGAAATTGAAAGAAATAAGTCCTGAAGGAAAATTTTTAGTTTTGGGAGGAGGAGATATAGCTTTTCCTTTAATTTTTTGTGTATCTTTAATTTCGCAGGGGTCTTTTTGGTCGTTTCTTATGTCTCTCTTTTCGTTAGGAGGTCTCTTGCTGAGTTTTATCCTCTTCTTTATTCAAAAAAAAAGAAAGCCTATTCCTGCTCTTCCTCCTATTACCTTATTTTTGTTAATAGGATATATGATTATTCTTTATTTATTAAGAAAAAATTTTTTTTAAAAACACCGGGTTTTAAAAATAAAATAATTGTATTAAAATTATTATAATTAGCTTTCTTTTATTACTTTTGTTATGTTAGACAAAAGGCAACGCTATCTTCAAATTGCTCTTAATAGCGATCTTAGAGAAGCCGAGTCTATTATAAGTCAAATTCCTATAGATAAACGGATTATCATTGAAGCAGGAACACCTTTGATAAAAGAGTTCGGACGAGAAGCAATTAGGATGATTCGCAAATGGTGGTCAAAAAGGATATCAAGTTTTGTTTTAGAAGGAGAAAAGAGATTTGCTCCCTATATTGTAGCTGATCTTAAATGTATGGATAGAGGAGTAAGAGAAGTGAGAATTGCCAGAAAAGCAGGAGCAAGAGCAGCAACAGTTTTGGGTACTGCTCCTATTGAGACAATCGACGCTTTTATAGAAGAGTGCGAAAATTATCAGATGGATTCTATGATTGATATGATGAATGTTGAATTTCCTTTAAGCGTGCTTAGGAAGCTAAAAAAGCTTCCGAAGGTTGTTGTATTGCATCGAGGAGTAGATGAGGAGGATTTCAATCCCGAAAAAGAACTTCCTTTCTATGAAATACAAAGGATAAAAAGCAACTATGATATTATGATTTCTGTTGCCGGAGGAGATAAGTTTCGTGAAGTTGAGGAGGCGGTTTTTAACGATGCTGACATAGTAGTTGTCTGGAGATCTTTTTATAAAAGCACAGCTCAGACAGCAGAGTTAGCTCGTAAATTTTTGAAAGAGATTAGGTAAGCAAAAATGATGGGAGGAACTTCAAAAAACCCTCTTGTGGCAATGAAAATTGATTTGATAGGATTTAATGCAGTGATAATTATTTTTTGTAGTTATCTCTGGTTTAAGGTTCTTCCGTCTTTGTTTGCTTCTCTTAGAAGAGCAGGCTTTGAAACAGACGTTGTTCATCAGAAACTTCTGTTGCTTATTGTTATTTCCTTTGGAGCGCTTGCAGTAATTGACGTTTTTTTCATAAGAAAAATTTTTCAATTAGATCAAAAACAAAGAGAGGCTCTAGACTATATGGAGATCGATTCGCAAGGAACAGGAAAGATAGAGTCGCTGGAAAAAGAGATTGAATTTTATTCAACAACTCTTTCCCTTGTTCTTAAGGTCTTATTAATTATCTTTGTTTTTTTGATCTTTTCTACTTTAATTTCTCCAATGTATAATTTAAGCATTATCTGATTAGATAATAACTTATTATGGTAGATCTTGAAATAATTTTTCTTGCAATATTCTTTGTTATTTTGATAATCCTTTGGAGGAGCTTCAAAAAGGCTGAGGAAGAGTTTGAATTTATGAGAAATATTGTTAAAGCAAACCCTCAGCTTTCCGAAGATGAGTTAGTAGAGAAAATTGAACAAGCCTTGCACTTTAGGTACAACATGCGTTTTTCTGGTCCTCGAAACAAAGAGATTGTGAGAAAGATAATTAAAAGAAGAGTAAAGGAAATTAAAAAAATGGAAGAAAAGATAAGAAGAAAAGGTTTATTCAATTAAAATAAGCGTGTTCTGGATTCTGGCAAAAACCAAAAAGAGGATTTCTATCCTCTTTTTGGTTTTTTATTTGTCTGGGAAGAAAAGATTAAAAATAGATTGTTTCTCCTTTGGATATTTCTTCTCTTTTAATTCCTTTAATTGTAAGAGCACACTCTTCTCCTTGAGAAATCGATTCTACTGAACTATTTTCCTTCTCTATCTTTTTAACAGTGATTTTCTTTCCTTTTATCTTTCCTTCCATTCCAACTGATATGAGCCCATTAGAGATATTTCCTACAACTATTAACCCTACTCCAGGAATCTCAAATATGTCTTTTATTATAAAAGTCGCCATTTTATTTCTCTCTGTTTTTTGAGACTAGTTTTTTAAATCCTTCCATAATTTCTACTGGTAGAGCAAAAATCACCGTCTTTGAAGGGTCTGGCTGGAGTTTGTCAATCGTTTCAAGGGTTCGCAAAGACATTCCGCCAGGAATCGAAGCAAGAGTTTGAGCAGCAATACTTAGATTCTCAGCTGCTTTTATTTCTCCTTCAGATTTAATAATAATTGCTCTTTTTTCTCGTTCTGATTCTGCTTGAGCTGCCATTGCTCTTTTCATTCCAGCGGGCAATTCAATATCTTGCATTTTGATAGCGGTAACATCTATTCCCCACTCATCAGTTTCTTCGTCTACCACTTTCTTTATATCAGCAGCAATTTTTTCTCTCTCAGTTAAAAGCGTATCAAGCTCAAGTCCTCCTACAATGTCTCTCATTGCCGCTAAAGCATATTGAGAGGTAGCATAGCGGTAATTTTTTATTTTAAGCACTGCGTCTTCCGCTCTCTCTACTCTGAAATAAACTACAGCATTTATTCCTACAGGAACATTGTCTTTTGTGATTGCTTCTTGTCTTGGAATATCTACAGTGGTAATTCTCATATCTACTTTGATCATTGTCTGAATCCCTGGAAAGATCCACCTTAGTCCGGGTGTAAGAGTTGCTGTATATCTTCCTAGGGTTAATACTACTCCCCTTTCGTACTGATTGATTATTCTAAGTCCTCCCAAACCAAAAACAAATACTATAAATAATAAAAGATAAATTATAATAAGCATATTTTAATTATAGTTATCTCACTTTAAGATTATATAGTTATTCGACCTTGTTTGTCTTTATTAAGATATTTTAACATATTGTTTTATTAATTTAAGTTCTTTACCATATACGTATCTTTTAGTCTGTATCCTAGTTTTCTATAATATTCTCTTACTCCTACCCCAGAAATTACTGCTATCTTTTTTAATTTAAGTTTTTTAGTTATTTTTTCTGCTTCTTTGATTAATTTTTTTCCTAATCCTCGGTGTTGGGGAGCTTTACCTTTTTTCTCCAAGGGAATCATTTGGCCATAAGTGTGTAGTTCTCGAATTACAGATGAATTCCTAAGTACTTTTATAAAGGGATCTGCAGGTATCCTTAGTCGCAAGAAGGCATAGAGTTTTGTTTTGTTTTTATTTTCAAAACTCAAAAATATTTCTTTTCCGTCCGAAGCTTGATAAGTCTCTTGGAAGAGATATATTTTTTCTTTTGCACTATATCTTTCCTTGATTTCTCTACATCTGATACAATGACATTTTAATCCTTTCTTTTTCATTTCTTCTTGTACTACTTCTCTTAGATTTGAAATTTTTGACCCTGCTTTAATTTGGGGGGCGGGAATATCACGAAAAAGACGCGCTATTCTTGTCCAGTATGGCACAATCCTCTTAATTTCTATTAGGAGATCGATTAATTCTTTGTCAGAATAAGGTTTGTATTCTCCTTTTTTCCACAATCTGTAAAGCTCGGTTCCTTTACAGACAAGACAGGGATATATTTTGAGCCAGTCAGGTTTGTAATTTTGATTTTCAAATATTTCTTTAAATGCAAACAGATCTCTGTTTAAATCAGAACCAGGAAGATTAGGCATCATCTGATACATTACCTTGAATCCTGCGTCTTTTAATATTTTTGTGGCTTGGATGATTTCTTTTGTGCCGTGTCCTCTTTTGCATTTTTGGAGAATATCGTCAAAAACTGTTTGGACTCCTATCTCTACCATAGTTATTCCTAATTTTCTCATAAGTAGAACCTCCTCTTTTGTTAAAAGATCTGGCCGGGTTTCAATCGATATTCCTACGATTCTGTTTTGTGCCCTTTCGTTTATTTTTTGCTCTTTTTTTAATATATCCAAATTTGCTTTTTTTAATCTCTCACGATTATTTGCTGCTGCAAATATATTGGCGAAGAACCAAACTTTGTAGTCTTTGGGATAAAAAGAAAAACTTGCTCCAATTACTCTTACCTCGATTTTGTCCGTGGGATGTCCTTGCTTTTCTAAACTCTCAACCCTTTTTTTGATTTGTAGAAACGGATCAAATTTTAACTTTAACGCTCTTTCTGCTGCGGGCTCGCCTCGAAGATAACTTTTGGGTAAATCCTTTTCTTGAGGACAAAAAATACATTTACCTGGACAAGGATAAGGCTTGGTAAATAAAGAAACAACTGCTACCCCTGATAATGTTCTTATCGGTCTTTTTCTCAAAATTTTTTCTAAAATTTTGTTAGGTTTAATCCTTTTTTTCTTTACTAAATTATGATATTCTTTAAGAAGTTCTATATTTTGGGGTAAAGGTGTATGTAGTTTTTTTGCTACTTCTCGTTTGATCTTATTTAAATCTTCAGAGTTTTTAACTCTCTTTGCGATTAATTCTTTAATTGTGAGAGTGTAAATATTCATATGGATAAAAGATATGCTCAATATTTATTAGTAAAGACACGGCGTGATTACAACCAGATTGCTGAAGAGTTTTCACGAACAAGATCTTTTTTATGGGATGAGCTTAAACCACTGATTAATTATGTAAAAGATGGTGATAGAGTTTTAGATGTAGGATGTGGAAACGGACGCCTCCTTTCTGCTTTAAGAGACAAAGAAGTAAATTATATTGGAATAGATAGTTCAGAAAAACTAATTGATATTGCTCGGGAGAAATTCAGGGATATAGAAAACGCTCAGTTTTTAGTAGTAGAAGCCCTTAATCTTCCTTTTGAGAATAATAACTTTCACAAAGTTTATAGTATTGCAGTCTTGCATCACATTCCTTCTTTAGAATATCGTTTAAAGTTTTTAGAAGAAATAAGGCGGGTTTTAAAACCAAAAGGACTTTTGATTTTAACTGTTTGGAATTTGAGAGACTTAAAACCTCTTCTGTTATTAAAGTATACAATTTTAAAAATTATTGGAAAGTCTGATCTTGATTGGGGTGATGTCTTCTATCCATGGAAAAGTGCGCAGGGAAGTATAGAGAGATATGTTCATTGCTTTAGTAAAAGAGAGTTAGTAGATTTAGTTAAAAAAGCTGGATTTTTGGTAAAAGACTCTGGTTTCTTGACTCATGGCAGGTTCAAGAAAGCAAATATTTATGTTGTAGCTCAGAAACCTGTTCTGACTATTTCAAAAGAGAGCGAAGAATCTTTGCTCTAAAAAAACTCTAAAAAAGCCCCTGTAGTTCAATGGATAGAACAGAGACCTCCGGAGTCTCAGATGCAGGTTCGATTCCTGCCAGGGGCACCAGCGAGAAAAGTCAGAGATTAGTGGGTCGTCTGTTGCTTTTAAAAAGACTAGCAAGGAATTTGTAGGAGATATCACCTTAGTTTCCTCTTTTTGTTAAAAGGAAAATTTCCATATTATTTGTTGCAGAAATTATTAGAGATTTCTGTCTTTTCTGTTTATTTCTGAAGTTGACTTTTTTCTGTTATTGGGTTATAATTTTATTGAAAACCACAATTACCAAAGAGAAATTGTGGAAAGAACCTTTAAAGGATGAAAATCATGGAGAGAAAATATGATTGGCCGGATAAGATTCCAGAAGAAGTTATCAAAGCAGCTTTTGCAAGCGCCAATTCGGTGAGTTTTTCAGCGAGGCGTTTCAATTACATTCAGTACCGTTCCATTACCTTCGGTAATCTCGGTTGGTGGTTGTCGCTGAGGCGGGTACTTCCGCTTGTTGGTATCACCCCACAAATGTTGAGATCCGTTTTCAATCCCCAACAGAAGCTGGTAAAACGCCGGTTCCCTTTTAATTTGAAGTGGTTTGGATTGAATAAGAAGCGTTATAAAGTTATAGAAACCGAACTACCAGAGCGGATCGAGACCTACGAACAACTCGGTAGTTTCCCACTTAGTTATAAGCCTTTTCAAGAACTGGCACGGATTCTTGGAAAATCGGTAGTGGTTCTGAGAGAAGATGGCAGTAGCGGCGAACACTATTATCTCTTTACGGCTTATCCTTCTGGGGAAATCGTTGAAGCAGCGAAAAGATAGCTTCAGTCATCCAATTTACTTGATGGCGGCTTGTGAGTTAATTTATTTAAAAATTCAGCAAGCCGCTTTTTTTGATTTTACCGTCCTTTATAAAAAATGTTCGGACTATTTTTTATAAAGTGCATATTTTATATAATAGAAAAAGAATTAAATTTATTGTTTTTATAGATTCCAAATATGGATAAGGAATATCTAACTTGGGAAATAACTTCAAAAGAACAGAAGGAAAGAAATCAGAAGGTTATACTTGCCCTTTTGGCTTTTTGCCTTTTATTATAATGTTGGTCATTGTGGAAGCCTTTTCTGCCGATGTGGAATTCTCTCTTAAAAATTTTCTATATTCTATTTTCTTTACTACATTGCTTATTATAGGAATTA
This sequence comes from bacterium, assembly GCA_021163265.1. Lineage (GTDB taxonomy): Bacteria > Patescibacteriota > Minisyncoccia > Minisyncoccales > JAGGXC01 > JAGGXC01. The sequence continues at coordinate 21,495 of JAGGXC010000003.1, forward strand.
TTCTATTCCTTTTTGTGGGTAATAAAATTTTCCCTTATCAAAGAAGAGTATATTATTTAGATAGTCAAGGAATAACAATATCAAAAGGAAAGAAGAAAAAACATTATTCGTGGGATGATTTTGAGTGTTTTTATCGGTATTCTGTAGGTCGAGGAAGTTTTAGAACAACTTCTTTCCCTTCAAACTCTACCAGCAAAATGATTCAAGGAGAGACCTTTTATCTTAAGATGGAATCAAAAAGCTTTCTTTCAAGGTTTTATAAAACCTTTGTAGTAGTTTATTCCGAACCTGATATAATTCAGAAATTGTGGAGGAGTTTCTAAATGAGTACTTGCCTCAAAAAAGAATGAAGCCTACCACAGATATGGGATTAGTTTTTTACAAATTCAAATAATTTTCTAATTTTTATTTTTGAGATAAATCTGCTAAAATTAATTATATGGATAAAAAGTTTAAAATTGCGGTATCGGGAGCAGCTGAAATTCAACATTGCTGTTCTCGTATCAAAGAGTTAAGCGAGGAGGTGGGGAAAGAAATTGTTCGTCAAGGATGTATTTTAGTTACTGGTGCTACTACCGGTGCTCCATATTATGCTGCCAGAGGAGCAAAGAAGGTGGGAGGTATTAGTATTGGCTTCTCACCTGCTGCTTCTGAGAGAGCTCATATTAAATCGTATCGGCTTCCTTGCGATGTTTTTGATGTTATTGTTTATACTGGATTTGATTACTCAGGAAGAAATCTCTTAATGACGCGAGCAGCGGATGCAGTGGTTATTATTTGTGGTAGGATGGGTACTTTGAATGAGTTTACAATCGCCTTTGAAGATCAAAAACCAATAGGAGTTTTGGTGGGATCAGGCGGAACTGCTGATAAAATCAAGAGTTTAATCCAAAGGCCGTTCAGAGGAAAAATGAAAATAGTTTATAATTCGGATCCAGCTAAACTTATAAAAGAGGTAATTGCTTTAATTAAAAAAGAGAAAGGTCATTATAAAAAATAAATCTTATGGCAAAAAAATCTTCTCAAGAAGGGAAATTAATAGGAGAGATTACCCACTATTTTGGAAAAATAAAAGTGGCAGTGGTAAAACTTAAGGGAGTTTTAAAGGAAGGAGATAAGATAAGAATTGTAGGTGGAGAAGATACAGATTTCGAGCAGACAGTTAAGTCTATGGAAGTAGATCATAAGAAAATAAAAACTGCGAAAGCAAAGTCATCCGTTGGATTAAAAGTAAAAGAAAAAGTGAGAGAAGGTTATAAAGTATACAAGGTATAAATTAAAGATGATTACGGCGGGTTTTTTTCAAATTGCTTTTCAGCTTTTGCTTGCAGTGTTTTTAGGTGCTTTCATAGGGTTTGAGAGAGAATTCAAAAGAAAAAGAGCGGGTCTTCAAACTTACGCCTTAGTAAGTCTGGGTGCGTGCGTTTTTGCTATTATCGCCTTTCAGTTAGTTGATTATAAGCTTCAAATAATAGATGTGTCTCGAGTAATTCAAGCAATTGCTATCGGAATTGGATTTATCGGAGGTGGAGTAATCTTTCAACGTCCTTCAAAGATTGAAGGGTTGACGACCGCAGCTGGTTTATGGGTTGCAGGAGCCATAGGATTGGCGGTGGGAATAAAATTCTATTTTCTGGCAATCTTAGCAACACTATTTACAATAGGTATTCTTACAGGTCTTGGAGTAGTTGAGAAAAAATTTTTTAAAGATAAGGAAATTTAGTCTTAATCCGACATTTCTTTCAAAAAAACAGCTTTATTTGGCTGTTTTTTTGTATTAGAATAAATTAATTATTTTTAATACTTATTATGAAAATTATTGCTGATTTCCATATTCACTCAAAATATTCTCGTGCTACCTCTCCTCAGACAGACTTAGAAAATCTTGACAAATGGGCGAAGCTTAAAGGGATCAAAGTTTTAGGCACAGGAGATTTTACTCATCCTTTGTGGTTCCAAGAATTAAAAGAGAAATTAGAACCGGTTGAGCCGGGGCTTTTTAAGCTTAAGAATTCTGATTCAGATGTAAGGTTTATTTTGACAGTAGAGATTTCAAATATTTACAGTAAAGCAGGAAGAGTTCGGAAAATTCATAATGTAATATTTTCTCCTTCTTTTGAGGTGGCTGAGAAAATTAACACTCAGCTTGGTTGGATTGGTAATCTAAAATCTGATGGTAGACCAATTTTGGGATTAGATTCAAAAGAACTACTAAAAATTGTCTTAGATGCTTCCGACAAATGTTTGGTTGTGCCTGCTCATATTTGGACCCCGTGGTTTTCCTTATTTGGTTCGCGTTCGGGTTTTGACTCAATTGAAGAATGTTTCGAGGATTATTCAAAATATATTTATGCAGTAGAAACTGGTTTAAGCAGCGATCCTGCAATGAATTGGCGACTTTCTGCTTTAGATAATATAGCTTTGATCTCAAACAGTGACGCTCATTCTCCTCAAAAAATAGGTAGAGAAGCAAATGTTTTTGATACGGAATTGGACTATTTTTCTATAATCGAAGCTATCAAAAATAAAGACCCTCAAAGATTTCTATACACCATTGAGTTTTATCCTCAAGAAGGAAAATATCATTATGATGGTCATCGAAACTGCGGGATTAGTTGTTCTCCTCAAGAATCAAAAAAATACAATAATATTTGTCCTGTCTGCGGAAAGCCTTTAACTATAGGTGTTCTTAATAGAGTAGAAGAATTAGCAGATAGACCTGAGGGGTTTAGACCAGAAGGGTCCATACCTTTTAAAAGTTTAATTCCTTTAAAAGAAATTATAGCTGAAGCTCTTGGGCTTGGTTCTGAGACCAAAGAGGTAGATACAGAATACAATAATCTTATTAAGCAGTTTGAATCGGAATTCAATGTTTTGCTTCATGTTTCCCGTCAGGATTTAGAGACAGTTGTTTTACCCGAGATTGCTGAAGGAATTATAAGAGCAAGAGAAGGAAAAGTATATATTGAACCTGGATATGATGGGGTTTATGGGAAAATAAGAATTTTCTCCAAAGGAGAGAAAAGAGAATTATCAAAGCAAAAAACGCTTTTTTGATATGATTGATAAATATGTTTTTGGATCAATAGTTATAAAAGGAAAAAAATATAATTGCGATGTAGAAATCCGTTGGACAGGAGAAGTGTTAGAGTGGTGGCGCAAGGAAGGACATGTTTTTGATATAGAGGATGTTAAAAGAGCAGTAGAAAAAAATCCAGATATAATAATTTTGGGTACCGGAGATTCTGGTATGGCAAAAGTTACAGAAGAATGTAGAAAATTTATCCAGGATAAAGGGATAGAACTCATCATCAAAAACACTCCAGAAGCAGTGAAAGTTTTTAATTTAATTCAAAAATCACGAGATCAGAAAAAAGTAATCGGATTATTTCATCTTACTTGTTAGTAACTCGTGATAACAGGAAAAAGCTAGTAGAAAGAGCAAAATTAAATCTTGAAACCCGATATTTTACGAGTAATATTATCTTTGGATATTATTCTATATAATAAAGGTCGAGAATACTGAAAAATTAAAGGAGTAAAAAATATGAAAAAGGTTATTTTTCTGATAATAATCTCAGTAATAATATTGTCAGGTTATCAGGTAGCTTCTGTTCAGGCTTTGGGGATTGGTTCTAGGGGAGAGGAAGTGAAAGCTATCCAGGAAATTCTAAAAGAGGACCCGACAGTATATCCGGAAGGGTTAGTTACAGGGTATTTCGGCAGATTGACAAATAAGGCTTTGCAAAGAGTCCAGAAAAAATTTGGTATTTATCCCACAGGTGTACTAGATTCAGAGACAGAAAAAGTGCTTTTTCCTCCGATAACCAGTGTGGAGGTTATTTCTCCTAATGGAGGCGAAAACTGGGATAGAAATCAAATTCAGACAATAAAATGGTCGGTAAATATTCCTACTCCCCTTCAAAACCAGATTTATAAAAGGATAAGATGGATCTGGCCTAAAGTCTCAATAGATTTGTTTAGGAGACCTGCTGAAAGTACTTCTATTAGCAATTCTGTTTTTGTGAAACACATAGCATTTGTCCCTTACTGGAAAAACAGTTATTCCTGGAGGATTCCTAATAGCGTGCCTAATGGCTCTGATTATGTGATAAGAGTTACTATGGTTAAAAGACCAATGCTTCCTTGTTTTTCGTCTCATAAGAATGAGCTTGAGGAGTGTGTTCGGCAGAAGTTAGCTTTAATTAGTCAATGGGACGAGAGCGATTCTCCTTTTACTATTAGCGGAGAAATTTCTCCTTCTCTCATTCCGGGATTAAGTGAGATAATCGAAGCCCTGGAAAGAATATCTGCTGAGCTGAATAATGTAATAGAAAAGTTAAGAGAAATAGCAGAAGGTTAAGAAAAGTGTTATACACTTCGTTTGCTGAAGTACGTAACACTTTTGTATTTAGAATTAATCTCTCACGATTATGAAATCTCAAGTTTTATCTATTTTTTTGGTAATTCTTTTTGCAATTCCTTTATCTGTTTTTGCTGATGGAGGTCTTATTCATTGGCCGCCAGATGTTTATTTAGACGAATCAGCACAGAATGCGATTGTTGCTTGGAATGGACGAGAAGAGATTTTGATTATTTCTAATGATCTTCAAAGCAGCACCAGCACTCTTGTTTTAAGAATGATTCCTTTACCTTCGAACCCCTCTGAAATTAAAGAAGGAAACTTTGAGGTTTTTGAGAAGTTAGTGAAGATTATGAATGAAAAAATACAAGATATAAGGAATCAAGGAGGATATCCTGGAATTTTTGAAGGTTCAAAAGAAGGAATAAGTCCGGGAATTCAAATTACCTTTCATCAGCAGATTGGAGCTCATGATATTACTGTGGTAGAGGTTAATAACTTAGATGACTTTTTAAATTGGATTGAGAAGTTTGCAAAAAATAAAAATCTCAAAAATATAGAAATTTCTCCTAAGTTTAGAGAAGGTGTTGAGAATTATCTAAAAAGAGATATAAATTATTTCGTTTTCGATGTGATTAATCTTTCAGGGACAGAAGAAAGTATTAATCCTATAATCTACAAGTTTAGGTCTGGCTATCTTTATTATCCTCTCAGAATTACTGCAGTTTCTGATGTAGGATCAAGTTACGGCAGAGTAGAATTATTTTTGATTGCTAAAGATTTTGTAGATAAGGGATTTGTAAATAAGTTTCCTGTAGAAGTTGAATTGAGTCATCAAGAACTTGAGGAAATAAGCAAAGATGTAGCAAATTTATTTGCTGGCGGAGTTAAATTAATAAAAATTGGTCACTATGGAAAATTCTCTGCTAGTTTAGCTAAGGATGACATTGTAGTTCCTTCTAACTCTTGGAATCGGGATTTAAGTATAGGAGATTCAGGCAGAGATGTGAAACTTCTGCAGCAGTTATTGATTAACGAAGGAGTTTGGGCGTCTAGTCTTGGAGCAACTGGATATTTTGGTCCTTTAACTCAAGAAGCTTTAGCTAAATACCAGGAGAAGTTCCGTAGTTTTATTTTAGAGCCGTTAGGGCTGAAAAAAGGAACAGGATATTTTGGTAAAAAAACCAGGGAATTTTTAGAGAGAACAGCAGTGGTTCCGGAGGAAAATCAGGAAATGAAACTAAATCGTAATCTGTATCTTGGAACAAGAGGGAAAGATGTAGAAATTTTGCAAGGAATTTTGATAAAAGAGGGTTGTTGGAATAGTAAAATTCAACCCAGTGGTTATTTTGGTCCTGTTACCTATCAAGCAGTTATTGCTTTTCAGGAGAAATATTCATCAGAAATTCTTGAACCTTTAGGACTAAATAAAGGGACAGGTTTTGTTGGTCCTTTAACTCGTTCTTATTTAAACAAGATTTTATCTAAATAAAATGTCTTTATTTGAAAAGAAAAAAGAAATATCAAGAGAAGAATTAAGAGAAAAGTTAAGAGAAGCTCCTTCTAAAGTTCCTACAGGGAGTAGCTGGATTACTTCGTCCGAGAGATTTGAGGAAAAAGAGAGAGTAGGTTTGGAGAAAGAAGTTTTTGGTAAAAAATACGGTAGCTATATTTCAAAAGAGGAATACAAAAAAGCTCTCAGAGAATTAGAAGAGAAGAAAATTAGAGCAAAAACAAGCCAGGAGAAGTTAGAGATTGAGCGAAAGATAAGGTATTTGAAAGAATTCGGCGGGATTAAGAAATTCTAGATTTCTGGAATAAAAGGAATTATATTGTTTTCGATTTCGAAAATTCCTCGAACAAAATTTTCGATTGTTGCAATTGTCCAACTCACCTACTCATGTTATTATTTACTAATATGTCTCTTCTTACTCAAGGCCCCGAAGGAGAGCGAACATCCTACGAGGTAAACAAATAAATTGGAAGTATATTATTTTCAGAAAAACCTTGACAGGGCTTCGGTGGGATATTTTGAAATTAAATAAAGAGCTAAGACCCGATTTAATTGAAGACACTAAAACATGAAAAAAATAATTAAAAAATTATTGGATTTAATTTTTCTTCCGATAAAGATTATTGCCGTTCTTTTTGCTAGTTTCCTCCTGATGAAAGATTTCCTCATTTTCTCTGAAGCTAATAAAAAACTGAGTAATTTATTTGGCGAAAAATTAATTTTTAAAGTTTTATTGATTTCGTGTATAATTGTTGGAGCAATTTTGGGTTGGATAAAAATCCAGGAGGTTGGTTTCCCTGATTTAGCCGAGATAAAGAAACCAGAAAAAGTTGCTGAAGACGAAACCGTTAATTGGAAGACTTATAGGAATGAAGAGTATGGATTCGAATTTAAATATCCTGAGAAAACTGACTTAAGCGAAAGATCAATCGAACTCGTTGTGAAGGAAAATCCAAATCCTGTTGAAGCGGTATTTGTAGCATATATAGAAAAGCCCTTTATAATTGGATTTCAAGTTTTAGAAAAACCTCAAAGCTTCTCTAATTTGGAAGAATATGTGAGAACCGAAACTGAAAATATTAATCAAACTGAGGGTAGTGCAGTTCCTATCCGTGCAGAATTTGATGAGTTTACAATTGGTGGTCTCAAAGGTTTTGCTATTAAAACCACCGCTGCGGATGTATTGGGTAATACAAGTATAGAAATTTATTTCGAAAAGTTGGACTATTTGTTTGTTATCGGTTACAGTTATTCACAAACCCTCTTAGAAGAACAAGATCCATTAGAATCTTCAAAATACGATACTATTCAGAAAATTATCTCAACATTTAGACTTGAAAATATCATAGAATAAAAAAGCCCGCGCGAAGCGCGGGCTTTCTGTTTTTCTTTAAAAACTTTATAATTTAATAATGCTTTCTATCTTTGGAAAAATCTTAATTTTTCTAGGCTTTTTTCTAATTTTAATTGGAA
>JAGGXC010000002.1 GCA_021163265.1 bacterium
GTAGTTTCTGACTTATGTTGTTAAATATGAGTTTCTTTCTCTTGTGCTGTTTCTGTTGATTTCTTTGGTTTGAATCCAGATAAAAGAAACGCAATAAATAAAACTAAGGCTATTGCGGCAAATAATGAAGGGGCTGACAAGATTATTGATAAGAAAAACGATGTTTCAAAAGAAGTACCAAAAAAGAAATAGTTTAAAAATCCCGCAGCAATCTCTCCTACTACAGCGAAGGTTACCAATACGGCAATTCTTTTTCTCCAAGAAGAACAGCGAGCAAGCCAGCAAGCAAGGAGATAACTAGCAATTAGAGAAAACCATGTTACAAAAGGAATGAGACTTAATTTAAATAATCCCAGTTGTATACAATTTAAACCAATGCGGCAAGGAAGAAAATGAAGAACCCAAAAAGGTTGAGTAATTTTTGCTATTGCGAATGCTCCTATCGATAGAACACTTAAAACATTACCAAATATTAAGCTCATTAAGCCTAATCCAAAAGATTGCACAAGAAAAAAAGTTAACAAAACTCCTGAAAAACCACAAGGGGCGTCGGCTTCGCACGCCAAATCAGGAAATATATACAGAATATACACAAGCAGAAACCAACCAATTTTGGGAAGAGTAGGTCTGAGAAATTGTTTCCAGTTCATAGAAAATTAAATTAAATTAAGTTAAATTAAATTAAGTTGAGTTGAGTTGAGTTGAGTTAATCTGTAGTTTCTGACTTATGTTGTTAAATATGAGTTTCTTTCTCTTGTGCTGTTTCTGTTGATTTCTTTGGTTTGAATCCAGATAAAAGAAACGCAATAAATAAAACTAATGCTGTCCCAGCCAATAAAATAGATACCTCAAAAGGAAGTGATAAGATTATTGAGAAGACTGATGATGACACTTCTCTTAAAGAGATACCAAAAAAGAAATAATTCAAGAAAAGAGCAGCAATCTCTCCTACTATGGCAAAGACTACCAATATAGCAATTTTCTTTCTCCGAGAAGGAAATTGAACAAGCCAGCAAGCAAGGAGATAACTAGCAATTAGAGAAAACCATGTTATAAAAGGAATGAGGCTTAACTTTACTATCCCTAGCTTTTCGCAATTTAAACCAACACCGCAAGGAAGAGAAAGAAGAATCCAAAAAGGTTGAGTAATTTTTGCTATTGCAAGTACTCCTATCCATAGGATACTTGAAATATTACCAAATATTAAGCTTAATCCAAAAGACCCCACAAGAAAAAGAGGCAACAGAGCTCCTGAAAAATAACAAGGATCGTCGACTCCGCACGCCAAATCAGGAAATATATACAGAATATACACAAGCAAAAACCAACCAATTTTGGGAAGAGTAGGTTTGAGAAATTGTTTCCAGTTCATAGAAGATTTATGGTTAATTTTATATTACATTACCTTTAAGTCGAAATATTAAGTACGAGATTAAACACTTAAAATATTATAACAATTTTGTAAAATCATAACAATTTTATTAGAGACTTCCGTATTTTAAATCAAAAATTCTAAGATATAAACCGCTGATTAAAATGATGGGTATAGATAGGAATGCCTTGGAACCAATTAAGAAATTTATCATTACAAAAGAAAGAATCATTATATTTCCAAGAATGAACCAAAAATATCTTTTATAGTTTTTCTCTTTCTCTATTAAAAGATCTATAATTCCTATTCCAGAAATAATGATTATAAAAAGAAACCCACTAAATACGTCAAAAAGCGATATTTTAAAAATCCTATAAAATTGCTCAGCAAAATCTTTTAACCGTCCAGTTAGATCCCTATAGATATTAAGGTCCTCTGTAGATGTATCTAAAGGACATCCTCTTATAGATAAATTATATAAAAGACGTATTGGCGAGTTCCATCTGACCTCATTCTCATTAAATACAAACCACGGCTCAAAAGTATAATCTGGATGGAATGTCTCTAAAGGGTAGCCATTTCTATAAATTCTCAACCATGCATGATTAAAAGTATTGACGATATCAACATTATACCCAAGATTTTTAAGAATAGAGTAACCAACCACTGCTCTTCCTCGACAATTAGATGTTTTCCTAAATACAACTTCTTCTGTGCTCTCGGAAACGAAGGTAAAGAAAACATTTCAGCAGAGTAAGGGATTTCTTCGTAAACATACTCCTCTAAACACTCTAATACTTCTTTATCATTGCTACCATAATCAAGACATTCCTCTTTGAATTCTTTGGTCATTTTAATAATCTCTGGATTATCATTTTTTATAAAAAATTCAGGATGATTATGTCTGTATTTATATTTAATCGCCATACAAAGGAGAGGAAGACACACTATACCACTTAAAAAGAGGAAGATAATAATTTTTTTAAGAGACCTTCTGATATTACTGAATCTAAAAGTGCCAATTATGAATATCGACAATAAAAACAAAAGGCCTCCTCCTATAATTAACGGTGCATACGAAACTAAAACTAAGACACTAAACAAGGTAATGATTGATAGATAAGCAATATGCTTTTCCAAAAACTCTATAAAGAAAATGACTTTACCAAAAATCATAAATTTAAAAATTGCAAGATTTATTAAATTCTACCACAAAACCCGAGCTTTTTCACTCGGGCCTTATTTTTTACTCAAAACCCAAAGTTGTAAACTATTAAACTCTTAAAAAACATTTTTTGATTATTAAAGAAAGTGTTGCTACTTAAACACATCCAGAATCGAAAGAAAAATAAAAAGAGCGTAAAAGAGAAAAATTAAAGCAATAATCTTTATGAAAGTCTTTCCGTAAGGAGATAATAGAAATCTTGTTTTTTCTCGTTCTTGTTGTGCAATCTTTTCTATTCTTTTAAGATCGTGTAGATTCTTTAAGATAAGAATATAATAAATAAATAATATTGCTGTTGAACCTATTCCGAATATTATTTCTTCCCCGAAAATAAAATCACCTCTAACTATCGATATAAAAACGGCTCCCCAAACTAAAGCCACACTAACTAAAAACCCTTTTATAATTTCTTCCTTTCGATTTGTTTTTTCTTCCTCCGTTAAAGAACAGCTTTCTTTCATTTCTAGTGCTGTTTCCACGTTTTCTTCTTTTTGATAGCGTTTAAACAAGAAATAACCGAATAGAACACCAAAAAAAAGGAAGCCAGACGATCAATATCATTAAATAAACATCTAGCATAATCTTATACTTAAACTACAATTATCTCTACTCAACTCTAATTTATATAAAGTCCAAATAAATCTCAGTGGGCGGGGACGACCGGACTCGAACCGGCAACCTTCGCTGTGACAGAGCGACGATCTAACCAATTGATCTACGCCCCCTCTTAATTTTTATTTCGATTTCTTCTACCTTGAGGTGCCGGTGGCTGGATTCGAACCAGCGACCTTAGCCTTATGAAGACTCTGCTCTAACCACTGAGCTACACCGGCAATCTGGTTATAATTTGCTCCGAGAATATCGGAGCAAATCAATTAAAATCCTTGTTGCGGGGGCCGGAATTGCACCGGCGCCTTGGGCTTATGGGACCCACGAGGTACTACTCCTCCACCCCGCGTCTAAAACAATGATAATATAATTTTAACTAAATTGCAAAATAAAATCAAGTAAAAATCTTGTTTAAAAAAGATCTAATTCTTTAAAAGCCCTTTTGTAAACCAACAAAACTTTTTTAGCTTCTTCTCTGCTCAAGCTATAGCTAGGATCACGAATTATATCAGAACAAATTCTGTGAGCACTTAAAATCTCATTGGGTTTAGAAAGAACATCTTCTCCTATCTTCTGAAGCTTCTCTTCAAGAGTGTCTCCTTTATAACCTATTTTCTTTAAAACTTTATCAAGTAAAGCATCTGCTTCTACTACAGCTAATTTATAATTTGATTCCGAATCAGACTGAAACATCTCCACAATTTTTTTCCATCGTTCATCTACTCTTTCTATACCATAAGGCCTTTTGCTTATTATCCTTGTAATAGGCTCTCCATACAACCATTGTAAATAATGAGTCTTGGAAGCGAAATAAATTATCCCTGCTAGAAAATAAAGTGAAAATATCACAAATACAGTCTTGATTGCGAGAAGTGTTCTAGAAAAAGGGGGAGCAGTAAATAATGATATTATACTCTCTATTACATTTTCTAAGCCGGGGATATTTGTCATAATTTCTCAAAAAATTCACCTACTTTAAGAATTTTTTTCTCCTGAAAAGGCTCTCCAATAATTTGAATACCTACAGGAAGCTGATGAGCTTTTCCACAAGGCACAGATACAGCCGGTAATCCCGCAAGATTTACTGCTGTAACAAAGATATCTGATAAATACATAGACAAAGGATCTTTTGCTCTTTCCCCAATTTTAAAAGCTACTGTAGGAGAAGTAGGAGTTAGAATTACATCTACCTCTTCAAAAGCTTGCTGAAAATCCTGTCTTATAAGAGTCCTTACTTTCTGAGCTCTTAAATAATAAGCATCATAATAACCTGAGGAAAGAGAAAAAGTTCCAAGCATTATTCTTCGACGTACCTCTTCACCAAAACCTTTTGCTCGGGAATAAAAATAAACTTCTTGTAGATCTTTGGCTTCTGGCCAAGAAAAACCATATCTGATTCCATCATAACGAGCTAAATTACTTGAGGCTTCTGATGGCATAATAATATAATATGTAGCTAGAGCATAATCAGTACAATGAGGTAGTGAAACTTCTTTAATCTTCACTCCCTGCTCTTCTATTCTTTTGATAGCTTCTTTTACAACTTTCTCTACATCAGGATCAATCCCTTTTATAAAAAACTCTTTTGGAATACCTGCTTTCAAATTACTGAGGTTGAATTCAAGTTCTTTTTCTTTTACTTCAAGAGAAGTAGAATCGGAAGGATCTTTTCCTTTGATAACATCAAACACCAAAGCTGCATCTTCTACTGTTTTGGTAATGGGGCCAATTTGATCAAGAGATGAAGCCATCGCAATAAGTCCAAACCGAGAGACAGCACCATATGTAGGCTTCAATCCAACCACTCCGCAGAAACTTGCTGGCTGACGAATAGATCCGCCAGTATCAGAACCTAGAGCAAATACTGCTAAATTTGCAGCTACCGCAGCAGCTGAACCTCCCGATGACCCGCCTGACACTCTTTCTTTATCATAAGGATTCTTGCAAATACCAAAAGCAGAATACTCATTCGAAGAACCCATTGCAAACTCATCTAAATTAGTCTTTCCTAAAACTACTGCTCCTTTCCTCTTCAATTTCTTAATAACAGTAGCGTCGTATGGAGCAATATAATTCTCTAATATCTTCGACCCAGCAGTACAAGGAATACCTTCTACTAAAATATTATCCTTTACAGCAAAAGGGATACCTGCTAATTCAGAAATTTCTCTTCCCTCAGAAATCCACTCGTCAACTTGTTTTGCCTGAAGAAGAACTTTTTGTTTATCAAAAAAAAGATAAGCGAAAAGGTCAGGATTTTTAGATTCAATTTCTCTTAAAAAATATTCTGCGAGTTCTACAGCAGAAAAATCTCTTTTGAGTAATCCTTGATGAATCTGCTTTATAGTAAGATTTCTAAGATTCATAAAATAATCTATTTTGACCATTTAAGAATAGGCTTGACTTTAATATATGCCTTCTCACGAGCAGGAGCAGCTTGGATCAATTTGGCTACTAGTTCTGGTTTTGATTTTTCTTCCGTATCTTCTCTTACGATATTCTCTACTTCAAAAGGATGACTGGTAGGTGGAATAGCCGAAACATCTACTTCTTTCAATTTCTCAATGTAATCTATAATCACAGAAAGTTCTTTCGTGAATTTTTCTTCCTCCTCTGAATCCATATGAAGGCGCGCAAGTTTTGCTATATGCTTAACTTCCTCTTTTGTAATCATAATCTTACATCTATGATTATTTGGGAGGTTCAAGAAACTGGGTATCTGCTAAAACCTCCCTTAATTCATCAAGATTTTCTAACACTATACCTGCTCCTCTAACCACTGCAGTTAAAGGATCATCAATAACTTTTGTAGCAATCTTAGTCTTCTTTGCAATCAAACTGTCTAATCCTCGCAAAAGTGAACCTCCGCCTGCAAGATAAATACCTTTGGACATAATATCTGACAAAAGCTCAGGAGGTGTTTCCTCTATAGTAATTTTAATTGCTTCTACAATTTTATTTACTGATTTTTCTATTGCCTTTCTTATCTCATCATCAGAAACAATTATTTCTTCGGGCAAACCCGTCACAAGATTTCTTCCGCGTAAAGGCATCTCCTTTTTCTGTCGCAATGGAATAACAGAGCCAATAGCTATCTTAGCTTTCTCAGCAGTTCTTTTACCTATAAGGATTTTGTATTCTTCTTGAATGAAATGAATAATATCCTCATCTAAACGATCACCTGCGATCCTCAAACTTCTTGAAGTGACTATCCCTCCTAAAGAAATAACTGCTACTTCAGTAGTGCCTCCGCCGATATCTACTATAAAATTACCCCCTGCTTCTTGAACTGGTAAACGAGCTCCTATCGAAGCAGCCATTGGCTGTTCGATTAAATATACTTCTCTTGCCCCAGCATTTTTTGCTGCATCTTGAACTGCTTTCTTTTCTACTTCTGTCACTCCGCAAGGAATACCTACAATTATTCTTGGATGCGAAAATAATCCAAATTTGTTTCGATGGACCTTCTCAATAAAATATCTAAGCATCTGCTCAGTAACCTCAAAATCAGAAATAACACCTTCAATCAAAGGTCTAGTAGCTATAATATGGGCAGGAGTTCGGCCTACCATTTTTTTTGCCTCTTGTCCAATTGCTAAAATTTGGCCTGTCTTTTGATTAACAGCCACTACCGAAGGTTCTGAGATAACAATCCCCTCTCCTTTGAGATATACCAAGGAATTTGCTGTGCCTAAATCAATAGCTACATCTTTGGATATCTTTGACCAAATAATTTCTGGAATATTAAATTGAATTTTTTTTCTTAATGGCATTTTAATGTTAAACCGACTTCAATTATTCTCTAAATATCTCAAAAGATGATTAATTTTCACGAAGTTCAGCTTTTTTTGGTTTCTTTTCTTAATTTCTACCGAATTCTTCTTTAACGTTTTCTCACTTACTACTATTCTCAAAGGAATCCCTATCAAATCACAATCCATAAATTTCTCTCCTGGAGTTATCTGAATCCTATCATCGTATATTACTTCGTGGCCTGCTTTTTGTAAAGATCTATATATTTCTTCTGACTTTTCTTTTACTCCCTTACTTTCTCCTATCCGAATAAGATGCATTTCAAAAGGAGCTATTGATTTGGGCCAAATTATTCCGAAATCATCATGCCAGATTTCAATTACTGCTCCCATAAGACGTCCGAGTCCTATACCGTAGCAACCCATAAGTACTAATTTCTTCTTTCCATCTTTATCAGTAAACCTAAAATCAAAAGGCTTGGTATATTTTTCTTTTAATTTGAATATATTTGCTACTTCAATTGATTTATACTGTTCTGAAAGTTTTCTCTTGCACCTCCAACATTTTGGCTTGGCTCCATTAACTACTAATTCTTTATTCAAAGCCACTTTGCATTTTGGACAAAAATAAACCAGATCTTCTCCAGCAGAAGTAATTGTCTGATATTCGTGAGAGTATTTTGAAAACGTTCCTCCAGGAGCAAGAGTAAGATATGTCTTAGATAAGATGCCTACTTTCTTGAAAATCTTATTATACGCTTTCTGGACTTTTTGGTAAAACTTATCTAATTCTTCTTCTGATCTATGAAAAGAATACAGATCTTTCATCAAAAATTCTCTCGTACGCAAGATTCCAGATTTTGCCCGAAATTCATTTCGAAACTTATTCTGAATCTGAAATACAGCCAAAGGAAGATCTCTCCAAGAAGAAACATGTTTCTTAACTAAAGGAACAACAACCTCTTCATGAGTAGCTCCGAGCGCATATTCTAATTTGTTTTTTCCTTTCAATTTATAAAGAGCATCGAATTTGTTCCATCTGCCTGTAGTCTGCCAATTCACTTTTGGAATAAGACTGGGCATCAGAATTCTCTGAGCTCCAATTGATTTCATCTCATTATCTATAATTCTTTCAATTTTCTCAAGAACTCTTAAACCTAAAGGTAGATAAGTATAAATACCGGCAGCAAGTTTATCAATAAAGCCAGCTCTTAATAAAAATTGAGCGCTCTTACTCGCTTCGTCTTTAGGAAATTCTCTAGAGGTTTTGACGAAAAGTTGAGATTGTCTCATTGTCTTATGATTTACTTAAGCCATCAAAGTTTTTCTTTTTTTAATCAATATCCCTAAGATAAAATTTCCTTGTTCGTGCATAATGCTCCTTAATCAACGCAGAAGGAAAAGCTCTACTGTAAATTTTTACTTCATCAATCAATCCATTAAAATAATTTGTTCCCATTGAACCTGCCCTCCCTATTTCCACATTTGCTGTAGAAGAAGCTCTTTGAGGAACTGTTCCTACTCTTGAACCTACAAACTTTCCATCTATATAAACCTCGTAAGAATCCCAACTTTTCAAAACTAAGGCTATATGTTGCCACTTATAGGCTTTTATTGTTCCCAATTCGTTTGTATAATCTCCTCCTTGTCCATACCATATATATATATGGCCATTGTTTACCCCTACTCCGTAATCTTTATTTGCTCCAAATTTAGAAACTATCATTTGAAGAGAAGAAATATCACGAGGATAAATCCATGCCTCAATCGTCATCTCCTCATTGGTCATTGATCCAGAATTAGGAATATCTACATAACTATTGACACCGTTAAATTCAAGACAATTCCCAATAACACCTGTACCAAGGGTTGCTCCATGAGTAACTCCATAATTTTTATATCCTGAATTATCAACAAGTGTATTACCCGCTCCTATTTCTTCAAATTTCCAAATCCCAACGGCGTAGGCACCTACTGTATGATTTATCATTTGACTAAATTGCTTGCCTTTGGCAATTCTTGCTTTCTCTCTACTGGTCTGAAGAGAAACCATAATCAAGCCCATTATTAATCCAATAATCCCCATTACTACTATTAGCTCTATTAAAGTAAAACCTTGGGATTTATTCTTAAGAGGAAGAATCATTTCATTTTTTTAACTATTTTTTTAATTTTTTTCACGCTTTCCGGATTTGCCAAAGTAGAAAGATCTCCTAACTTTTCTCCTGTAAACAGCCTTCTTAAAATTCTTCTCATAATCTTGCCTGAACGAGTTTTTGGAAGATCCTCTACTTGATAAACTTCTTTTGGTAAAGCAATAGGACCTATCTCTTTCAAAACCTGTGCTACAACTGTCTTCTTAAGATCTGGTATTTTTTTCTTCAACACCACAAAAACTACTGGCACCTCTCCTTTTATTTTATCTGGCACACCTACCACTGCACATTCACTAATTGAAGGACAAAGATTTATAGCTGCTTCTAATTCTCCTGTAGTTAGACGATGGCCAGCAATTTTTATAACATCATCCAATCTCCCTACAATTCTAATTAGTCCATTTTTATCCTTTACTGCTGCATCAGAAGTAAAATATACTTTTTTGCCATATTCGCTCCAATAAGTACTGAGATATTTTTTAGGGTTTTTATAAACTCCGCGCAAAAGCGAAGGAACAAAAGGCGGAAGCAATACCAACGCTCCTTCCTGACCGGCTTTTGTTGGCTTTCCTTTCTCATCAAAAATCTCAAAACGTGTTCCCGGGAAGGGTATGCCGGTATAGGCAGGCCTGAATGGACCAATTCCCGGTAAAGAAGTAATTAAAATTCCGCCTGTTTCAGTTTGCCACCAAGTATCAACAATAGGGCATCTTTTTTTGCCAATTTCTCTAAAATACCACTGCCACGCTGCTTCATCAATAGGTTCTCCTACCGAGCCAAGCAATCTAAGAGTCTCAAATTTATGACCTTTCAAAATTTCTCTGCCATACTTAGCAAACATTCTAATTGCTGTGGGAGCTGTATAAAACACAGTAACTCCGTATTTATCAATAATCTGAGCCCATCGATCAGCAGAAGGCCAATCAGGAGCTCCTTCAAATATCACAAAAGTAACTCCGTTCAATAAGGGCGAATAACAACTATAGGTATGACCTGTCACCCATCCCATATCCGATGTTGACCAGAAAATATCAGTATCTTTCCAATCAAAAATAAGTTTTCCTGTCCAAAGAGCTTGAACAGTATACCCCCCACAGACATGAACACAACCCTTAGGTTTACCTGTGCTACCTGAAGTATAAAGAATAAACAATGTATCTTCTGCATCCATTACAGCCGGACGGCAATACTCGGGCTGATTTTCCATTAACTCATGCCACCAGAAATCTCTTCCTTTTTTGAAATCGATTTTATTGCCAATACGTCTTACTACAACAACCTTTCTTACTTTAGTATCTTTTATTCCTTTATCTGCATTATTTTTTAAGGGAATAACTTTTCCTCTTCTCCAATACCCATCAGCAGTAATAAGAATTTTTGCTTCAGTGTCTTGTAGTCTTACTTTTAAAGCTTGAGGACTAAAAGCAGAAAATACTACTGAATGAATAGCGCCAATTCTGGCACAAGCAAGCATTGCTATTATTACTTCTGGAATCATTGGTAAATAAATTCCTACCCTGTCACCTTTCTTCACTCCTAATTTCTTAAGAACATTAGCAAACTTATTTACCTCTTTATAAAGCTGATAATAAGTCAAAATCCTTGGTCTTTCCTCTAAAGGTTCTGGCTCCCATATCAAAGCTACTTTATTCTTTCTCTGTTCCAGATTACGTTCGAAAATATTATAAGTAATATTTATTTTTCCTCCAACAAACCATTTAAAATAAGGAGGATTATGCTCAAACACCTTCTTCCACTTCTTAAACCAAACAAGCTCCCCTGCGAGATCAGCCCAGAATCTTTTAGGATTTTTATTTGCTTCTTTATACACCGATGGACTATTCGCCCATGCCTGTTTTTTAAACTCTTTTGTCGGATAATAAAGATTTCCTTTCTTTATCATAATTTTAAATATTATTAAGTTATTAATTATAATAATTTTAACAGAAAATCATCAAACAATAAAGATCAGAGAAGAGAGAGTGTTGCACGAATATAGGATCTTTCCCCAAAAGCTTCCTTTGTATAGAAATTAGAAGGACTCCAAATCATAAATCCAGAAAAATCGCTTCCTAACGCCTGATATACAGCCTTTATCTGTTCCTTTACTTCCTTTGTACTATAAGCAACTCCTCCTAAATCAAAATCCTGAAGCCAAGGACGTATTTTTGTTTTTCTTTCCTCAGCCGGATTATGTTTTTTAAGTCTCGTTAATGCTTTTTTCAAAGAATAATTAACAACCTCGTAAGGATGTCTTGCTGGTTCCTGATAACCTAAAAATCCAGTTTCATAATGGGAAGGGTAAACCATTGGGCATACATAATCAACATAACTAAAAACGTCTTCAATAACCTGTCCAATCCCTAAATCATCTTCCCGTGTACAAGAAAGACCAAAGAGATCAACCGAAATTATTTGTCCTTCTAATTCTTTATGAAGATATTGAAAAAACTTTCTTATCACTTCTCTTTTCGAAATACTCTTATCCCAAAAAGGAAATTCCATATCTTTTAAATCTCCATCCGAAGGAAAACGAACATAATCAAAATTTACTTCGTCGAATCCTTTAGAGAAAGCCTCTTTAGCAATAGCAACATTATATTGCCATACTTCTTTTGATGCAGGATCAACCCAAAAAAGACCTTTATTATCCGACCATAAAGTAGCAACACGAAAAGAAGTAGAAGTAGAAGTAGAAGTAGAAGTAGAATATTGATTATTTGCCAAAGCAGTAATTTTTGCTTTGCTATGCACAGCAAGATCTGGCCTTGCTCGAGCCAAAACTGGATCTTGAAATACAACAATTCTTGCTATTACATAAATACCCTTTTGATGAAATTTCTTTATAAGAGAATCTATATCTTTTATTCGAAGACCTTGAGCTTTATATTTTTCTACTTCCGCCACTTGACTTTTGTATGCAAGATAACCTGAATAGTCTTTAATATCTATTACTACAGCATTAATTTCAGTAGATTCTGCCAAAGAAAGAATATAATCTATATAATCCTTCCTACCAGCCGCCCAGCTTGTAAGATATACTGCTTTAATTATTGAAGGATGAAATCTATGTACTCTAAAAACTCTATTTTCTTTTCTATTTTCTTCCGGTTGAAAAATATTGACTATATCTCCTTGAAGGACCGAAGGATCTGAGCTAGATGTATTATTGTAAGAAATGGCTATTTCTTTTTCTAAGTCATAATCAGATGTTTTCCGAACAAACAAAAACAAACACGATAGCACTGTCGAAACCAATATCACAAAGACAAACAATAAAAATCTTACAAATAAGCGCATAATAAATAGTCAAATCTTATAAAAAATTTACCAGCAGTAAAGACTGGTTGGTGGACTGTCCAACTCTTTTACTCCTTTCTCGCTGGCCGCAAAGAATTTCCCATTCCCAAGACATGCCCAAACACAATATTGTTCTGGATCAGATAAATTCGATATCCACTGATAAGATTTACAGGGTCCATTTCCTGGATCTTGAGGCATAGGATCAAGAAAACCCTCTATTTTTTCAGGTAAATATTGCGAAACAAGATATTTCTGATGTTCATCGTAATACATCTCTATTGCTAAACTAATTTGTCTGATATCGGTTTTCCTTCTGACATCTCCTGCTCTGGCTCTTGATTCTTTCATCGATTTTTCTATCTCTTGGGCAACAATCTCAGAGATAGGCTCCATATCTACAAAATCGTCTGGTGCTTTAATTTCCCCAATACTGTTGAATTTAGAGAACTTAATATCCACAAGAATTGACCCTTTTCCTTCTCCCATATTCTCTTTGGCAAATTTGATCCTCCAGAGATGATTGTCTTCCTGGCTAATCCATACCTCAAAAGTTACTTCACCTATTTCTTTAAAGAAATCATCAACTGCTCGGCCAATTTCTTTTCTACCTTCTGCTATGTCTAAGGGGGTAATCTCATGCCCGAAATAACTCTCTAAGCTATTTATTATTTTTTCCTGACCAGCAATTCTATCGTAAATATCTACAGCCACTGCTTTAATTTCCTCCTGATCGAGAGCGATAAGATAACGATAAAACATCTTGCCATCTATCTCCTGGTCAGGTAGTTCTTCTTTTACCTTATAAAATTTTCGACCAATAAATAACTTAACTATCTCTTCTGTGAATTGTTTCTGCTGCTCTTGAGAAAGTTCTGGTATAGCTTTTTCTTCTGTTCCTAGTTCAACATAAAAAATGCCAATGAGATTCTCTATAGTTTTTTTGTTTATTCTAAGCCATTTGTCCTGAATGACACCTATCTCTTTTGAAAACCTTTCTTCTCCCAACATCTCTCTCAAATAATACTCAAGATATGAGGCAAAAAAACCCGGATCTAAATAAAGATTTTTGTTATCGGTCTTTATAAATTTTATACCTGTCAGATAGATAGGAATTTCGACTTCCCCTTTAATTTTTGGATTATCTTTAGAGTTCCGGTCTATATCAAGAGAAATCTCACTGTCTATTGTCTCCCCATATTCACTTATTGAAAAATCTCCATCTACATGAAAACTTTTAAGTTCTTTCATCTTGAGAACCATCTCAGATAAAACCACTTCTGGTTTGGGTCTAAACGGATTCCATATCGGATTCCACATCTTAGTATAAAGAGCAAAAACAACTCCTATCCCGGCAAGAATTATAATCACAGCAATAGAGATAAATATCTTCTTCATAGTTTTTATCTATCCTTCCATCCATTTGACTGGATGAAAAGACAGATATGTTATTCATGTTACAAGGAAAGAACGGAATATAAACACGACCGTGGAAATATTCCGCTTCTTTTATGAGATTCTAGAGTCTCGGATTTCGACCTTTAATTTTTATCTGATCCTTGATTTTTATCCACGGATTTCAATTTTTGATCTCAACCTCTGATCTGAACCTTTAATACAAAGATTTGAGATCAATGGATTTCCATTCTTCTTTTTGAAGATCACGCAAAAGAGAACTACAAAATTCTATACATTCCTCTTGGGTGGAAAAAGTCATCTTAATGAGGGGGATGTTGGGATCTGAGAATTTCCAACCCTCAGATATAGAAAAACATCTGTCCTGGCAAAGAGAAAGATTCCTCTGATAATTCCAATAATTCCAAGCTAAAATGAGTAGTCCTCCCAGAACCAGACACAAAACAACAATTAGAGACTGAAGAGCTCTCTTCTTTCTTGTCTCCTTGGATACCCCAAATAGCTTCTCTTTACCTAAAAAGAGGACAATACAAATAAATATCAAAATAACCAATCCTATATATTTTATTGCTTCCATTGGATGATTTCTCCTAAATTAATATATTCAGAAGGAGGAGTTATCTCTGGCAATTCATTAAATTTAGAAAAATGGATATCTGCCAACACAGAAATATCTGCCTCCAATATATCCTCTCGTGGTAGTAAGTACTGATTCTTCTTGTAATAATCTACAAGGTCTCTTTCTTTCTTTAATCTAATTCTATAAAGATAATTATCTTTTTTCCCAATCCAAATTTCAACATCTACTCCTTGCAGCTTCCCAAATAAATCGTCTATGGTCTGCTGAAGCGCTAAATTCAATTCTATGAGATAAAATGAAGGAGCCAAAAAATATTCCTCTGAAGGGAAATAAAGTTCTGTGGAGGTCTGGGGTGAGAAAGACATACATTCAACTAACCATTCGGCTACCTCCGACAAAATATCCGAACTTAATTTTTTGATTTCTCTTTTATCTAAGCTTATCAAATAATGATAAGCTATCTTTCCGTTAATTTTCTCATCAGGCAATTCTTTTTCTATTTTATAGAATTTTGCGCCTATAAATTTCTTAATAATAATTTCAATCAATTCTTCCTGTTTCTCCCTAGGAATCTGAATTTCAAGCCCAACATCTCTGCCCTCAGTAATCAAAAAAAACAACAACTCTCCTAACTGATCCTGCTCTATTCTAATCCATTGATTCTCTGGAAGTGGCTTTCCAGAAACATCTGCAAGAAGATAAAAGTTGTCTTTCACTTTTTTGAATTTCACAGAATTGAAGGAATCAAAAATGCGCGGCTCTTTCCTCCACCCATATTTATTCTCTTTGTGAGTTTTTTCTTCTAAATCAAAGGTTAGGTCAGAATTTTTCTTTGCTTTTTTGTTTATACCAAAAATAAATTTAAGCTCACTATCTGTCTTGCTGAAAGTCTCTTCTGACTCCTCCTCTTCTCTCCACGGATGATATCTGCCTTTTTTATTTTCCTTTATCTGGACCAATCCTTCAATATAAAAAGCTTTCGTATCTTTCATTTTGAGAGCCATCTTTGCTAAAACTATCTGAGGAACTGGCCGAAAAGGATTCCAAGAAGGATTCCATAAATTGGTATAGAGCAAAAGAAAAATTAATATTCCTGAAAAGATTGAGATGATGAGGAGTATTTTTTTCATGTAAAATAAATTTTAATTTCTTTATTTTAATGATGCTTCCGGCAAAATTCCTCCATAACAGGTAATGTCTTTTTTCTCATTGGTATTTATATCTATAAGAAAACATCTAGTTATTGACTCATCGATATCCGGACCTACCCATCTATTAACTTTTTGTAAAAATTTTATTTGGCCCTTTATTAGAGAAATATTATAAATTCTCATAGAAATAAGTGAACTAAATATCCGTGGAGGAACCGTTATATCGGCCAGTTCCTTTCTTTGCCGAGTAACTAAATTGTAAACAATAGGTTTTATCTTTAAACTAGGGTCCTCTATTCTTATCTCCCAGTCTGGCTCTCTGCCTGAGATTGGATTCCCGGACCAGTCATAGAGTTTAAAATACAAAATATCATCTCTGTAGATATCGATACAGGAAACGGAATTGTTCAAATCTTGGGGTAGAACTTCTTTTCTGTGAGTATTCAAATCAAAAAGGTAAAATTTTCCTTTTTCTCTGAAAACAAGCTTGTTGGTATCAACATTTAAACAGGTATAGCCGGTATCTGTATGAAGTAGTGTTGTTACTTCTTTTGTGTTTGGGTCAAAAAAAAGTATTTCCTGCTCAGGATATTCTTCCAACCCTAATCTAAAAGGTAGTTCTTGATGAGAACTATCTGGGATGATTTTCTTGAAGAGTATTCCATTGTCTGCGATAAAGAAATTTCGAGAACTGGCAACATCAATGGAAGGATTGGAAATTTCTTGCTCTTTTTTTGTCTCAATATCGTAGATACGAAGTTTTCTTCTATCACTATTGACTTGCTCAATCCAAGCTACTTTTTTTAGAGAACTATCAAAAACCAGTATATCATCAGGATCATTACTCAGCTTAATAGTTTCATTTTCGGGAATCTTAAGTAAATATATATTCTTATCTTTAAGATACACTAATATTTTTTCATTGGTTGCCAGGCAAGAAGCAAAACATATCTGCTCTTCCTTTATCTTCTCTGGAGTTTCTTTTTCAGACACATCAATTTCAGAAGATGCTTTTTTAAACATCTCAATTTCGGTTTTTTTTATCTCAAAATACTGCCATAACACAAATACTCCAACTACAATAATTACCAAAACAAGAACTACCGCTGTAGCCTTCATAATAAAAATTTTTCTTTCGCTCATTTTATCTAAGAATTATTTTTGTATCTTTTTCCCAATAAATTCTATGAAATCAGCAAAGCGAGCAGCGTATCCCCATTCGTTATCGTACCAAGAAAGAACCTTTACCATATTACCAATTGCCCGGGTAGATTGAGCATCAACGATTGAAGAGAAAGAATTGCCTCGATAATCAGAAGAAACTAAAGGAGCATCTTCAATTCCCAAAATTCCTTTAAATCTCTCTTCTTGCGAAGCTTTCTTGAATGCAAAATTAACCTCTTCTGCTGTAGTCTCTTTTTCTACCTCACAAACTAAATCCACTAAAGAAACAGTAGGAGTAGGAACTCTTATTGCCATTCCATCAAGTTTACCTTTTATTTCAGGTATAACTTTACTTATCGCTTTTGCTGCACCGGTAGTTGTAGGAACAATATTCAAAGCTGCTGCTCTTCCTCTCCGTAAATCCTTATGCGGAAGATCAAGAAGCTTTTGATTGCTGGTATAGCTATGGATCGTTGTCATAAATCCTCTTACAATACCAAACTGTTCCTGAATTACTTTAACAAGAGGAGCTAAGCAATTGGTAGTACACGATCCCATATCACAAATCAAATCCTTCTCTGGATCAAACTTATCTGAATTTATTCCCAAAACATAGGAAGGAATATTATCACTTTTAGCTGGTGCAGAAATCACCACTCTCTTTGCTCCTGCTTTCAAATGTTTACTCGCTCCTTCATAATCTCTAAAAACACCTGTACACTCCAGAACCACATCGATTCCCAACTCCTTCCAAGGAAGCTTCTCTGGATCTTTTTGAGCTAAGATTTGAATCTCTTTACCGTCTATTTTAATGCCTTTTTCTGTAACTTTCACTGGACGATTGTAAATCCCATAAACAGAATCATATTGCAAGAGATAAGCTAAAGTCGAAGCATCTGTAAGATCGTTAATAGCTACAACGTCTATATCTGAATATTTTTCCAATATATTTTTGAAAGTGAGACGGCCAATTCGGCCAAATCCATTTATAGCAACCTTAATCATATTTTTGAAGAAAAATTGTTTTAGGAGATTACCTAAACAATTTTTCTTTGGTTAATTATTCTTTTATGTTTAAAAGTTTAGCAATTTTCTCTCTATCAAAACCAATTACAATTTCGCCATCAATATCTACTACAGGCACACCCATCTGACCTGACTTCTTAACCATTTCTTCCTGGGCTTTCTTATCTTGTGAAACATCAATATCTTCGAACTCAATATTATGTTGTTTTAGATATTCTTTTAAAGTCACACAATATGGACAATATGGGGTACTATATACTTTGATCATATTTTTTACAATTCTTAATTTTCTTGTTGCCACAACAGACCTGCTCCAATTGCAGGCGCAAAATCTCCCAACTTTGATATCTTTATTTTAACAAATCTTTTAGAATAAGGCGAGAGAATTCTTTTTCTTGCCTGTTTCTGAGCTTCCTTCAAAAAAAACGGTGAAGCTTTTGAAATACTACCTCCAAGTACAACAATATCAGGATCTAAAATATTTACTAAATTGGCAATTCCTATTCCTAAATAATTTCCGAATTCTCTATAGATGGCAATAGCTTTTTTATTTCCTTTTCTTGCCTGATTCTCAATTTCTTTCGGAGAATATTTACTTTTTCTCTTAAAAAATTTCTCTGACGCATATTCTTCAAGACACCCCAAACTTCCACAACTACATTTTACTCCATCAAATTTTATTGTCATATGTCCAAACTCTCCTGCACTACCAAAAGCACCAGTGTATACCTGCCACCTATCCGGTGCTGTTTTAAAAACAATTCCTCCCCCTACTCCGCTTCCCAAAGTCAACCCAATTACTTTCTTGTACTTCTTCCCTATTCCAAGAACCGCTTCTCCTAAAACAAAACAATTGGCATCGTTTTCAATTTTTACTCTCAAAGAAAGCTCTCTCTCAAGCACTTTCTTTAGAGGAAATCTCCCTAATACCTTTAGATTTGGAGGATTTAAAACAATTTCTCTTTCTTTATCCAAAGGCCCAGGAACCCCTATACCAACTCCTTTAATCTTTAATCTATCAATA